>JAOUCZ010000021.1 GCA_029859505.1 Lysobacterales bacterium
AGCTTAATCAGTATCCGGTCGCGCCCGATACCGCTTTGCTCGTACAGGTCGATCAGTTTTTTGGCACGTGCGATGCTCGCCCGTTGATCAAATGAAAGCCTGGCATCGACCTCGGTGGAAACGCGTCCGGGTACGATGTTCAGAATCTCTTGTCCGATCAGCACTGCCAGTTTATCGGTGGCATTATCCAGCTGGGTTTGTGAGTCACCGCCGAGCGATTCGGCATACTTTCGCGCCTGCTGCAGCTGCGTTTCATAGTGCGGTAAACCAACGGCCTTCAATAATAACGACGGGTTGGTCGTCGCATCTTCGGGTTGGTAGCGTCTCATCGATTCGATATCACCCGTGTCGGCGACCAGGGTGGTAAATTGCTGAAGTTTTTCGAGTTGGTTCATAGTAGGTGCTCGCTTCGATGGTGTGAACAATTGAGCGATTGTAGCAAGACTGCAGCAATAGCACCGGTAAAATGAACAATTTCACTGGCAAGGCCCGTGTTAATATACGGTGCCGCTTTATCAAGAATCTCGACACCAAAGACAATTTTTGCAGGAAGATAATCATGGCCATTCATCCAGACGCGGGAAGACCCGTTGCAAAGGAAAACCTGATCGATGTTGCCGAACTGATCAGTTGCTATTACCAATCCACCCCGGATGTATCAAACCCTGACGAAAAAGTCGCTTTCGGAACCTCCGGTCATCGCGGCACCTCCCTGAAGAACAGCTTTAATGAAGACCATATCATTGCGATTGCCCAGGCAATCTGTGAGTACCGTGCAGGGGAGGGCATAACGGGGCCACTTTTTATGGGTAAAGATACACATGCCCTTTCCATTCCGGCCGAAAAGACTGCGTTGCAGGTATTTGCGGCCAATGGTGTCACCGTGATGATTGACCAGGATGGTGGCTACACACCCACGCCGGTTATCTCACACGCAATTCTTTCCTACAATAAGGCCAGGAGCGATGGGCTTGCTGATGGTGTTGTAATAACACCGTCACACAATCCGCCCGATAACGGTGGTTTCAAATACAATCCGCCAAACGGTGGACCGGCCGACAGCGACGCCACCGGCTGGATAGCTGACAGGGCCAATCAGTTGTTGGCAGGAAAAAATGAAGAAGCCAAGGGCCTCTATTATCCCGAGGCTCTGGAAGCAGACACGACTGTGCGCTACGACTTTATAACCCCGTATGTTGAAGATCTCGGTAACGTGATCGATATGGAGGCCATTAAGAACGCCGGACTCAAAATATGCGCCGACGCCATGGGTGGTTCCGGTTTGCGTTACTGGCAGCCAATTGCCGAGAAATACGGGCTTGATCTAACCATCCGCAACAATACCGTCGATTACACCTTCAGCTTCATGACGGTTGATCACGATGGCAAGGTTCGCATGGATTGCTCTTCTCCTTACGCAATGGCGAGCCTGGTTGCCCTCAAGGATGATTTTGACATCGCATTTGGTAATGACCCCGATTATGACCGCCACGGCATCGTGACAAAGTCATGTGGCCTGATGAACCCGAATCATTACCTCGCAGTGGCAATCAACTATCTCTACAGCAACCGCAAAGACTGGAGAGAAGACGCAGCCGTCGGTAAGACACTGGTCAGTTCGTCTATGATCGACCGTGTCGCCACCGACCTTGGCCGAGAATTACAGGAGGTGCCGGTTGGGTTCAAGTGGTTTGTAAACGGACTCGTTGACGGCTCTTACGGTTTTGGTGGTGAAGAATCTGCCGGCGCCTCGTTCCTGCGCAAGGACGGCACCGTTTGGAGTACTGACAAAGATGGCATCATCCTTTGCCTGTTGGCCTGTGAAATTCTCGCCGTCACCGGCAAGGACCCGGGCGAACACTATCAGGATCTCGTGAGCCGATTTGGTAATCCGGTCTACGAACGCGTCGATGCCCCGGCCAACCGCGAAGAAAAGGCCAAGCTGGCCGCTCTCTCGCCGGGACAAGTGCAGGTTGAAACGATGGCAGGTGAAGCGATTACTGCCAAATTGACACACGCACCGGCCAACGGTGCGGCCATTGGCGGTCTCAAAGTCTGCACTGAAAACGGCTGGTTTGCCGCACGCCCATCCGGCACCGAAGATATTTATAAAATCTATGCTGAAAGCTTCAAAGGCGAGGAACATCTGAGACAGATTCAGGCTGAAGCGCGTGAAATTGTGAATGCCGCACTTGCTTGAAGCAGAAACAGGGTCAGAGTAAACGGATCGGCAATTCTCAGTTCCGCTAGCGATCGAGGCTGTGTGAAAACTATTTGGCAGTCATTGTTTTGGGGACAACACTTAACAAATGAGCCTTCTATGTACATGACATTTGCCGGGACCGTCGATCCAGATGAAAAATATATGATGATGAGTATCAGAAATAT
Source organism: Lysobacterales bacterium (assembly GCA_029859505.1). Taxonomy (GTDB): domain Bacteria; phylum Pseudomonadota; class Gammaproteobacteria; order Xanthomonadales; family SZUA-36; genus SZUA-36. Next base: position 2,389 of record JAOUCZ010000021.1, read on the forward strand.
GGAGGACAGTCATCGGAAGCGATGATCTGTATGTCAGTTCCCACGAAGAGGACGGGTCCTGGGGAAACCCGATTCATTTGGATGATCGTGTCAACTCAGCTGGCGCAGATGGGTGGCCTCGTATCTCCCCAGATGGAAAGTATCTGTTTTTTGTAAGTTGGCGCTATGAAGGTGAAACATACTCCGAGAAACCTGTTACCTACGATGAAATAATTGCTAAGAAGAAAGGGCACATTTATGGTTGGGGTGCTGACATATATTGGGTAAGCACAAAAGTTATAACCGAGTCCAGGTAGCAGGTACTGATGCCTGCTTTAATGTTAAAAAGGTAATTCATAATTCCTGTCCACAGGATCTGAACCGTCCATCCAAAGCGATCCGGTTACGAATGGATATGGGTGACGTATGTCGCAAAGGTCTCAGGAACTTAAAACTGCCCCTCGAATTTGGTCGGGCATGGCTGCAACCATTGGTGTTTGCCAAACCCACCACTGAAAATGTGACTCTCAAAACATCTGCTACAGTTAATTGAAGATGGGCCATTGTTGTTGGCACATATATTTTCACAATATTTCATGGAGGACTGCTATATGGCACTGGATGTGAAAGCCGCTATCACAGTAAATGATCTCAGGGGGGTAAATGATTTTTATGACGGTCCGGCAGTTCATGGCTCAAAAGCCGGCAAAATATTTCTATTGGAAGGTTCGAATGACAGCAAGTTGGTGATCAAGGATGATGCTGTGTTTGATAATCAGGTTGTCCATTCAAGATCTATCATGAAAGCTGTTCACCGGCCGTCCAGTCGTGTATACATGCTTCAACCTGGAGAAACGCAGGCTCTTAGAATGTTCTGCAAATTATATTTTGAAATACGCGCAGGTTATAAAGAGCTCGGTATGAAATATCGCTCGGATATGAAGCCGTCGGTCAAAAAACTTCAGGACGCACTTAGCAGGCCGGACGTCAACTTTCAAAAGATGACGCTTCAGGAAGTTAGGGATATCAAAGGTGCGCTTGAAAAAAGACTCACAGGGGACAAGACCGAGTTGGAGGGCTTCACGGCAACATTAAAGGCTGCAGGCGGGCTTGCAAGCCTGGGTGAAATCGTTGCGGCTGATCTTGTTATCGGGAATACGGACCGCTTTGTGCCCCGAGGCTGGGGAGTTGGGGAAGAAGGCGTCAAGGCCTGGACAATAGGGGGACAGCAATTTAACTTCAAAGTGCTGGTTAATCCTGGAAATGTGTTTGTCTCACTTGGACCGGGTGGCCGGGCAAGCGGCTTGGATTATCTGGATCCGCAATCCGCGTTCAAAAACTTCGCATCGAGACTGGAACAACATGAAAAAGATTATAGTGTCAAATGGCCGGCAAAATTGCCACTCGAATACAGCAAAAAGCTGGTAACCCAATGCCAGCAGCGATAAAAGATCGTTACGACATCCTGGTCGCTGTGCATTGACAATAGACCCCCTAATGAAGGAGGGCAATCTCATCACTATGGACTGCTCCATAATGAGGAAACAAGGAACGCCTGTCGTTGTTCAGGAACGTCACCTATATACTCAATTCGCGCCTGATGAATAGCTGCTTATTCGGGGTAACTCAGCACAGAAGAGTGCTCACCCTTCCATGCCAGTTCATCTGCAGACGCAAGTGCTTCAAGATCCCCAGCTGTGGCGTTATCGTCATCCACCCAAAGACGTAACAGCTCACTGCCGTTGATCAGGTCGATGGCCAGTTGATCGCGTTCGTACTCATAAGGAAAATCACGCCAAAGATCGTAGTCGGGCCTGATGCGGCGTAGCGCCTTGAATGCCAGCGCCATCAGGCGCCACGGCCGAAATGCCTGGTGATCGTAATTATCACTCTCGACATGGATCTGAATTCCGGCACAGAGCTGACCCACATGTTTATGAAAGGTCGGTTCAAACCAGCATTCGCGCAGGATACAACCCTGTATCCACTGTGGTGCGGTCTGCTCCATGGTCGTGATCAGTTGGCGGGTATCAATATCGGGCGCGCCGAACACCTCCAGTGGACGGGTGGTGCCACGGCCTTCGGAGAGTGTGGTGCCTTCGAGCATTACCGTTCCGGCATAACAACGTGCCATCGAAAGGTTGGCAGCATTGGGGCTGGGGTTAATCCAACTACGTTCAAGTAAGGGCCAGCCATAACCCGGGGCGGCATCCGGTTGCCATCCATCCATGGTGATCACATCGTATTCTACATCCAGTTTCAGGATGCTGATGAACCAGTGGCCCATCTCCCCCATCGTTAATCCATGGCGCATCGGCATCGGGCCGGCACCGACAAAACTTTCCCAGCCATGGCGTAGTATCAGCCCCTCGATGGGGCGGCCTGCGGGATTGGGTCTATCCAGCACAATCACCCGTTTTTTGTATTTGGCTGCCGCTTCCAGTAGATATTTCAGTGTCGTAATGAATGTATAAATGCGGCAGCCGAGATCTTGCAGATCCACCAGCAGTACATCGAAATGTTCCATCATCTCACGGGTGGGACGGCGCACCTCGCCATAAAGACTGAAGACCGGAATGTCATGAACCGGATCCCGGAAGTCCGCCGATTCAATCATGTTGTCCTGTTTATCACCCCGCAACCCGTGTTGCGGTCCAAAGGTAGCGGTCAGGTTAATGTCATCCAACTCAGCCAGCGCATCCATGGAGTGCTGGAGGCTTCGGGTAACCGAAGCCGGGTGTGCCAACAGCGCAACCCGGAGGCCCTGCAATGATCGCCGCAGTCCGGGCTCTTCCAGCAGGCGGTCAATTCCAAATTTCATTGGGTTGTTCCAAGTTTGTTTTCGACGCTGTCGAGTTTGTCCTGCATGCTCTGCTCACGATCCACCCGTGTACCCGCCTTGATGGTTGTGGTGATGCGGGGCGCACCCATCTCGTGGATGACTTCGTGGCATTTCTTGACCACCGCAAAAACCTCGTCCCACTCACCTTCTATGTTGGTGCCATAGGCATGCAGCATCGATTTTAGTCCAGCTTCCTTAATGATGCCTTCGCAGGCGGCAACGAATCTGGAGACTGACAGGCCTGCGCCTAAAGGCACAACACATAAGTCGATGATGACTTTCATTGTCTATCTCCCTTACAAAATAAATTTAAAAGGATTTCAGTCCTGCTTATTTACCAGTTTCCGACGCTATGACGGATATGCTACCTATATTCAAACGTTGAAGACAGAGCCAATGGGCCGTTGAGGAATATTGGTCGTATATGGCTTCGTGATCGCTGATGAATCTCAGGCATATATCAAGGATCATTTTCATTGTATGATTTCGGAATGCTCAAGTTTTCTACAGGTGATTACCTACGTACGACAATCAGACTGATTCTGATTGCCTTCTCTTTGACATTTGGTTCGTTCGCTCTTGCTGCCCAGGGTGATGATGTGACAGCGAAGGAACTGAGAGTGGCTGTTGCTGAATGTCCACCTTTCGTGATGATTGAAAACGGCCAGTACTCAGGTCTTGCTATCTACTTGTGGGAGCGCATAGGACGTGAAATGGGGCTTAGCTGGAAATATACAGAGTATCCTTTGGGAAGTATGCTCGAAGCCATAGGAAACAAAGATCGGAAAGACCAGGATCTGGCGGACGTTGGCATCTCCTGCGCTTCGGTGACAGCGGAGCGTGAAGAGTTGATTGATTTTTCGCATTCGTTCAACGAAACCTACACGGCCATCGCAGTCAGGCAAACGACGCTCTGGTCAGCTATTACCGGATTCCTGACCAGTCCCCAGGTTCTGCATGCCCTTTTAATTGTGCTTGGTATTGCAGTCCTGATCGGTGGAGTTTTCTACCTGCTGGAGCACAGGACAAATAAAAAGCTTTTCTCCAGCCATACATTCATCGGGCGGATCATTGAACCGATCATCGTCGGCTTGATGTTCGTAACCAGCGGGCCGATTCGCTTCTACCGTTTCAAGACCCTGACAGCCCGTGTTCTGGCCACCATTCTCACACTGAGCAGCACATTTCTGATTGCGGCAATAACCGCTGTGCTGGCCAGTTCCTTTACATTGAATGCCATGACAACAGAGGTTAAAACACTGGATGACCTGAGGGGGCTCCATGTCGGTGCCCTGGTCGCCTCAACGTCATCAGCTTTTCTCACTGGTAATGGAATTACACATCAGACCCGCCCGAGTCTGGATGCACTGGTTAACGGCCTGGACTCGGGGGCACTGGATGCCATCGTGTCAGATGCGGCTTTTCTCACTTACCGCATCAATCAAGGCAAACAACAGGGGAAATTCAAGTCCCTGACGGTTCTGCCTTATGAACTCGAGGCTCAAAATTATGCGTTCATTCTGAAACAGGACAGCCCATTGCGTGAAAAAATCAATCTCGCCCTGCTGACTGAACGGGTGCAGCGAGACTGGCGTGACAAGTTGCAGCAGTACTTCGGAAACTAGGCTGCTTAATCGGGCGGTTCAAAACGGCTGCTGTGATCGAGTAGCCAGTCGCGGAACGCGGCCACCTTCGGCAAGTCAAAGTAATGAGGGGGCGCCACGAAGTAGTGTGACCAGTCGGCCTTGACCACTGTGTCGATGGGTCTCACCAGGCGGCGAGCCTCGATTTCCCGTGAAGCCAATGACCAGCGGGTCAATGCGATACCTTCTCCCTGTTCAGCTGCCATCAGGATACTGATCGAATCATTCAGTAAGCTCCAGCGGCTGTTGCGGCTACTTTTCCCGAATTTACGAAACCATGGATTCCAGATGTCGCTCGGTGCAAACAGAAGGTCATGTTTTTGAAGCTCTTCCATCGAATTGATGGGACCGGTTTTCTTGAGCAGCCGGTTGCTGCAAACCGGAAGAATCCAGTCATCCATCAGTTTGACGGATTTTAGCCCCGCCCAATTACCGTCACCCAGCCTGACGGCTGCATTCATATCGGTCTGGTTGAAATCTATCAGTGTGTTGTCCACATTGATCATCAAATCCAAGTCGGGATATGCACTGTAAAACTCGGGTAGACGAGGCATCAGCCATTTCTGCAGGAACGAGGGCATCATGCTGAGATTCAATGAGCCTTCAAGACCGTCCTGGCTAATCACCTCTATCGCCTGGCGAAGCTCTGCCAGGCCCCGTTGTATACCGGGCAAAAGCTTGAGCCCGGCTTCGGTCAGTGAAATCTGGCGTCCATGTCGATGAAACAAGGGCTGGTTGAGACGTTGCTCCAGGGAGCGGATCTGTGTGCTCACGGCGGCCGGTGTGACATTCAGTGCTTGCGCACCCCTGGCAAAACTCAAATGGCTTGCTACGGCTTCGAAAGTGCGTAATGCATTAAGTGGGATAGTTGGCATAATGGTTAAGAAAAACTTAAGTGAAAAATAATAAAAACCGTTAGTCAGTATCAGGTTTAATCTCTATCATTGTCAACTGAAAGCTAAAGTATTTGATAGGTTTATACGATATCTTTCATTTAATCAATTGTTACACATTTATAACAAGGGCGGAAAAAGCAAGACCGCTAGGGAGGTAAGAAAATGTTAATGAATAGAATACGTGATACGTACCGGGAAATCACTGGTTATATCGAACCAGCCGCACCCGTCAGCATGGTTCCGGGTCATCGGTCTGCCGCTAACGCAGCTGATATCCAAGCATCCGATATGCAGGCCAGGCGTCAACGCCGCCAACTCAGAGCGGGTTATTCCGGCTTGCGTAATGTCACTGGCTGGTCGGTACGTACCTGGTGATGGACATACCGGATAAACCCAACCAACAACAATTAAAACCATCAACCTAAGGGGTTCGGCTTCCCGCCAGAAACAGGGAAACGAACCCCTTCTTTTATTCGAACACTCCCCACTTTGCATGAGCGCTCTGACAGGCGAACCGGTTCAAAATCGCATTGACAACATGTTCGCCTGCACCCCCGGTGATTTGTTAGTATGCGAGTCTGTTTTTATTTATGATTTTTGACGAGTTCTGATCAATAAGGCGGGTCCTGAAGGAACGATCATGGGAATACTTGAAGATAACATCGGCATTTTACGGGATAACTATGCCCCGCTTGCAGGCATTCCGGAATCACAGTTACGGCGCCTGATTCGTACTTACGAACTTGGCCCCGGCGAAAGTGTTACCTTTAAAAACGATCAGGAAGAGTGCATTTTTATCCTGTCCGGCGAGGTGTCACACCTTAGTGGAGATGTAGAGACAAGCCTTGACCCGCAAAACACGCTCAGCCGGCCCGTCTGCCTTACCGGCGGCTCTGATACGTTCACGGCCACACAGCATTCTGTCCTTGGCCGCATCAACCCGGCGAGACTTGATTTTCTGCTAAGTTGGGAGAGCCTGGGTACTGATGCACCCGCTGATGATTCTTTTCGTGACTGGTTAAGCGGATTACGCAACCCGTTAATCTTTGGTCAACTTCCACTGGAAAATGCCCAGGCGATTTTCCGCCGGCTGCAACCGGTTTCAGCGAAGGATGGCGAGGTCATCTTCGATATGCGGGAAGAAGCAACACAGTTTTATTTTATCGAGCAGGGTCAGGCCGAATTGTGGCGCCCGGGACTCTATGACGACGAACTTAAAATGACCAAGCTACTGGGCGTCGGGGACTATTTTGGTGAGGAGGCTTTGCTTACCGGTGAATTACGAAACGCCAGGGTAAAAATGGTTGGCGAATCCCGCTTGTTGGTACTGGATAAAAAGGACTTTGACGAACTGATCAATGCGCCGATGATCGACCGGGTATCTGCCAAGGTCGCCAAGGCCATGCTTGATGAGGGTGCGCAGTTGCTGGATATACGCTACGAGGATGAATACGAAATGGAGTACATTCCGGGCTGCACACTGATCCCATTGCTAGAGCTTCGCGAGCGGGTGGGTGAACTTGAAGCAGACAGGGACTACGTAGTTTATTGTCACTCCGGTAAGCGCAGTTGCGTTGCTGCGATGATTCTGAGTGAGCACAAACTGCGTGCCGTCAGCCTCAACGGAGGTATTCGTGACTGGCCCTTTGACGTTGAGTATCCTGACTGAGCTTTGAGCTAAAGCCAATAAGTAAGAGCCAACCCGTACCCATGAGGGTCAATGTGTGTACTGAAAATGCTACTCATTGCTGCGCTGGCTAAATACGAAGCACATCATTACGGCTGAACATGCCACCATCCACAGGTTGTAACGGAAGTCCGTGGCAGGAGCAATGATGAGCAACGGCGACACATAGAGTAATCCGCTGAAGCCCATACAATAAAAAAAAGCGCCAGCCAAACGAATCGTTCTGCCGCAGTCGATAGGAAACCGGTATCAGGATCATGAGCAAGGCCACCAGGTAAAACCAGGGTCTGTAAATCAAGGTGTGTGTACTCAAATTAATCCACTTAATGGCAGTATCAAATGCTTTGCTATTCCGGTTAAGCAGGCTCAAACCCAAGTCGTTTTGAATAATCCGGTGTTCGAATGCCAAATGAATCTCATCGGATCTAATGCCGAGTAAATGCGCAAATACACGTGCATGATGCCCTAAATAACTGGCCGGGTAATGACGAGGCAATGTCAGCCAGGCTGCAGAAAGTTCCTGTTGATATTGTGATGCAGGAAAGAAGTTGGCTGCCTCGGCCAGCGGGCCATTGACCGCAGGATCGAAAGACTTTTCTAATCGGTCCAGGGTTTCGGCTGCGGACTCGTCCTGATAGTTGAGAATGGCCGTTGGTATCAATACTTTTTGCTCTGCAATTGAAACGGCTGCCAGGTCCCAAACGGCAATCGTAGGCCACTTGGTGTATTTCTCGACCCCAGTGGAATTGAGAAAGTACACGGTTACCAGGCTACTCAACAACAAGGTGATTGCCAGCATCGCGGTTTGAGGCCAGCGGCCGGTACGTCCGCCAGAATTGAAATAGGCACCACATAAAATATAAAACAGCGGGATCGCCGCAAAAAGCGCCGTCTGCTTGGCCGCCTGCGCGTAACACAAGGAGAGGAATCCAACCACAAATACCCAATGGGTTCCGGTTATTTTGAGCAGTAGAATACATGCAACCGCCAACAGCAGGGAGCTCACTACTCCAGTATCATTCCAAATGGTTGCTGAATGTAACCAAAGCGGCGGAAGTAGTCCGAGAACCACAACAATCAGTGATTTGGCCCACAAGCGACCGTCAATGCAGATAGCAATGACCGCGATAGCACTCCAATACATTAGCTGATGGAATGCCAATATGCTGCCCGGTCCCATTAAGTGATAACCCAGTTACCATACGTAGACCATGACGGGAGGATGGTAATTATTCACCGGCATATCGCCGATGACCTGCCGATACAGGAAAATGGAATCGAAGGACATCAGGCCGGGAAAAAAGACAAAGCCAGTACCAAAGGCGAGAATTGCTGCCAGTGAAATCACCGTGGCGCGATTACTGATTTCAGTCATTTGATTTTCCTGGTACCCGTTATGCCCAAGCAAGGTTGAAAGATACCTTTCTGCCGGCAGTATAGAAAGTCAATTTACCTGTTTGAATGCTGGCACAAGCATTTGTTGGTCTCATGTATTTTTTTTTGCTGGACAGGTTTTGAATATCAGTATCGTCACACAACCCAGCCCCAACAGACCCAATCCCGCATACCTGGGCCAGCCTAAAGGAATAAAAAACAGAATCGACATACCGCCGACCACGATCATCATAGTAATGGCCAGTATTTTCACTTTGCGGGAGATACACTGGTTCTTTTCCCAGTCCTTCAGTGTGGGACCAAACAGTTCGCTACGTAGCAGCCAGCCGTGTAAGCGAGGTGATGACTTGGCAAAACAAGCGGCAGCGAGTAACACGAAAGGCGTGGTTGGTAGTAGTGGCAGGACGACACCTATGCCGCCAAGCAACAGGAACAACAAACCGAGTGCGATCCAGAGGTACAAGTCGTATTAACGCCTATGCAGCACGTTTAAAGTTTGATAACGGGTTAACCCGTGTGTTTCCACAAGATTCTCCTGATTGAGATGACCAACGGCAAACAGCCAAGTGGCACATATTAAAGCACGAAAATGCCCCCGACCACTCTAAGCGAACAACAGGGCAGTGATGGTTCTATTTAATGCTTGGCCGGTAAAGGCATGGGTGCCGGTGTGTGTATATACTTGATGAATGTACAGTTACAGCACCGGTCACCTGGATGTCATGAGAAATTTGGTTTTATCAGTCCCCGTCATCATGCTCTCCGCCTGGCCGGGTACAGCGATCAGTGAAGAGGTTCAAGCAGTCACCAATCAACACCGGCCGGTATGCTCGCCTGATGGGTCCAGGTTTGTCTACATGCTTCAATCCGAGCGCACCGATAATGACTGGGAGTTATACCAACTGGTTTTCAGTACTCAGAATAGGAAGCGCCTGACGAAGCACAAAGGTTGGGATGGTTATGCGGTTTGGTCTCCGGATGGAAAAAACCTGATCTTTGACCGGGAGGACGTGCTTGAAGAAGAAAGACAACCATGGGTGATGAACATGGAAGATTACACCATTAAGCCGCTGGGAACCTATGAAGGATGGCTTTCCATAAGTGACTGGTCAAAGGATAACAGCTTGCTGGGTTTTCACGAATTGGAGGGGCAGCGTGACCTGCTATTGCTGGATCTTGATGGGAATATCAGCAAAAAAATTACGGATACGCCTGACCACAGCGAACATGATGCTCATTTTTCCCCGGATGGTTTGACGATCGCCTATGCCAATGGTCTCGTTGAAGGGACTGAAACCTCACTGGAGGTGATCGAGATTGCAAGTGGTGACAAGACGGTATTACGAACATCCATTGGAAGAATTTATGGACTCAGTTGGTCACCAGACGGAAAGAGAATTGCCTTTGTCGATGCACCGGGTGGCGAAGACGACGATGCGGATATTTTTATCTACGACTTTGCAGATAAGGAGGTTCAACAAGTGACCGATGATCCGGCCTGGGATCACATGCCGGAATTCTGCAATAACAATCACACGCTTTTTTTCACCTCTTACCGCAGCGGTGAAGAACGAATCTACCAGGTTGACCCTGACGCCGGTACATTTCTGCAAATCAAACGCGCTGGAGATTAGCTTTGCCCATGTGCCTTCGCGTGGATTAACTTCCCGGTTCGCTATTCCGGTTCTTCAAAATCGAGGTGCTCAATGGATGAAAGGCGTTTGACAGGGTAGGGCTTGCCTTCTACAAGATAACTTTCAAATCGGTGTTTTCCGCCGCCACGGGTTGAAACGATTCCATAGTTCGATTCGGGCTCCAATAAAAGTGGAATCAAATTTGAAGCAGCACCCTCGACTGGTACGATGATCGCTCCGGCCTGCAGGGTTTCTGTTTGTATGGTCTTTTTCAAATCAACCACGAAGGCGTGTTTTCCTTCGTCGACGGCATCAGTGATATGTTTGATGTGATAGGTTTCAGTGGTGATTTCCTTATCGCGCTTTAGCTTCAGCATTCCAATCCGGTGCCTTTTTAAAAGCGCAATCAGCCTGGTTTCCTTCGCATCGAAATAATAGGCATCGGGCTTTCTGACACTTTTCTTGATCCTGACTGATGGTCTGAAAGAGTCGAGATCCCTGTTCGTATGTGTCCAGCTTTTCAAATCAAACACCGGGAAGTTCAGCGTGGGCTTTTCCGGGTCCGGAAAGTAATCCATCTGGACAAGACTTTGACTGTCTTGCGCGATTCCCATTCGTGCTTGCACAACGATGGATAAGATGTTTTCGGCATGACGGTCGGTCGTTTTCAGGAAGTTGATCATGGCCGAAACCTGGCCTTTTGTACGCTTTTCTATTTCGTTGGTCAGGTTTCCATAGCGTTTGCCCTCTATGATGAAGGACAGGGTGTTATAGATTCCCATGCTCTGTCGACTGTCATTGATCGCTGTAGTACTGAATCGCACAACCCCGTTTTCGAAAGGTTCGCCGACAATGTAGCGATGAAAGCGAAAGCCATCCTCCTCGACGCCGCGGCCCGTTTCAGGGATAAAGATATTCCGCGTGAAATGTATGATTTCAGGGTCAATATTTACATTGGTAACTCCGCCAAGCATCTCGTCAGCGTCTTTTATGTATCCGGCCTCGATCCATCGGTCCAGCACCGCGTTGTACTCATGGACATCAAGCGTAACTTCGGGCATCCAGTCCAAGAATAACTGATGTATTGCATATGACTCTGGTTCACTGAGTATGACGTGATTGCGGTTCAGGTCCATGTCGATTGCATTTCTGCGTGACCCTTTATCTGAACCATCTGGATTAACCTGCGGCACCAGGATCAGGTCCAGTTTGTTTAAAAGGCTGGAATCATCATTCAACAGTCTTCTGGCCACGATCATGGCCGCCTCTTTACTGGATGGTTCATCACCATGCTGCTGGGCGATTATCATAACCACCGGCTTTTTATCACGCTGGCTGGCAAAAGTATCATCCTTAGAAAAATACAGGGCAGGAATGGGATTGCCCGATACAGATGTGCCAATGGTCTTCATTTCAACCATGGGCGATGAATCGACGAGTGGTTTCAGGTAGTCCATCAACTGTTTGTGGGTAGTCAGCATGGTCCAGCCTGATTTTTCCAGCGGTGTCTGCCAATCGGTCGCCAGGGCCTGCGAACTGACAAGCGAAACTAGCATTACTAAAAACAGTCTATTCAACATGTTGTTATTCCTGCTGCCAATGCTATTTAATTTTTATCCAGGTATTCCGCCAGCCACGCATGAACCTCTTCCCAGTAGTAGCGGGCTTCCGCACCCTTCATTACCCAGTGGTTGGCATCATGAAAGACCAGCAGCTTTCCAGGAACCTGGTTGCGTTGAATATAGGTCCAGGCAGCAATGGTCTGATTGACCGGCACCCTGAAATCCTTCTCGCCAATCGTGAGCAGAATGGGGGTTGAGAACTGGCCGGCGTAGGTGGATGGGCTTTGTTCACGCCATACCGGGCTATCTTCCCAGGCCGGGCTGCCGTTCATGATTTCCCGGTTATAAACCGTATCGCTTGATGAGTACTGTCCCTCAAGATCCACCAACCCGGCATGTCCGATCAGGGCATTGAAATGGGTGGTCGTTGCCTGGAACCAATTGACCAGGTGACCGCCATAACTTGCACCCGTTGCTACCTGTCGCTCGCCGTCGATGAACGGATAACGCTTGATTGCCTCTTCGGCTGCCTGGAGAATTTCCTCACCCGGCGTTTTGAGGGGATCATTCTGGATGTTTCGCGAGAACTCTTCACCGTAACCCACCGAACCGGTGTAATCGGTCATCAGCACGACATATCCGGGGGCAGCCATCAAACCCGAACTCCACCGAACATGACTTGAATCCATGGATGAACTGAATGGGCCGCCATGAATCTGCAATACCAATGGATATTTTTTGGTTTTATCGAAGCCAGCGGGCAGGGCCAGCCAATTATGAATTCGTCTACCTTTGTCGCTCTCAAACCAGAACTCCAGGAAGGCGGGCCGGTCGAGCCCGGCTACACGATCAGCGTTAAATGTGCTCAGATTCGTGTGGCTGCCGTCAGACCGTTTTACCCGGACGATTTCGGCGGGTATGGCTGAGCTCTCCCAGCGCGCTACAAGTTGATTTCCCGCGACGGCGACACCGGCATAAACACCCCGGCTTTCTTCATCAAGTGCCTTGACCTGGCCACCTTTTGATGAGACCGAATAAATGCGCGATCGTCCGGCGTCTGCGGCGGTCAGGTAGATGGTTTTTCCGTCTTTGCTGATGTCCATTCTCGTGACCGAGCGATCGAAAGATGAAGTGATGACGTTCAGATCACCACGTATGCCTTTCCCCGACCAGTCAAACCGTCCGATACCGTTGAGGTTATATACAAAATTATTTTCAGGATCGTAATTACAATACAGGCTCTTGCCATCATCAGAAAAAACCGGACCGCTACAACTCCAGTCATCACTGGCTGTGAGTTGGGTAGGTTCACCACCCGAAACCGGGACTGTCCAGAGGTGAAATATCACCCTGGCGTGTGCTGCTTCATTAAGGTTTGTGGTTGCATTGAAAACCAATGAATTTCCATCGGGTGACCAGGCCGGTTTCAGCAAGTCACCTGAACGTGATGATGTACCGGAAAAACCTTTCATCCCAACCAGATTGCTGCCTGCCAGCAGGTCTTTTGCTTCTGCGCCGGCCTTTGCTTCCTGGACAAACAAATGTGTCTGCATGTCATTTCGCCAGTGATCCCATTGGCGGATCGGGAACATTTCATAAGCGGACACATTAATTTCGAGTTCCTCGCGGGCCTTTTTTTCCGCCTTATTGGCTTCATCATCGCTTGCACCCGGGTAAACACGGCTTTCAAAAGCAATGTGTAGTCCATCCGGGCTCCATTTAGGTCTTTTGGCACCTGTGGAAATATCAGTGATCGGGACAGCTTCTCCCGGACCCACCATGTTTAATACATAAATCTGGCTGGCCTTATCCTTGCCACGCTTTGTACTGAACGCAATTTTCTTTCCATCGGGACTCCAGGCAACGCCACCCTCCGACTCCATGGTTGCCGTCAGGCGCAAAGCCTGCTCTTTGCCATCAACGCTAAGCAACCATAGATCACTTATGCTCCCATCTTTGTCATAGGAAGGTTCGGTAACACTTACCACGACCCGCTTTCCATCCGGACTGGGCACTGGTTCACCAACTCGCTGCATCAGCCAGACATCTTCATGGCTGATGGGTTTCAGGGCTTTCTCTGACGCCATGATCGCGCCGGATAAAAGGCAAAATCCACAGAAAGTGATAGCAAGAATCTTGTACATGAGTAACCTCTTGAATGGGTGTTAAGACACAGAAGTTGAAGCTGGATTCTACAGGCTTTTCAGTCCCGGGTTAACAAGGAAGACATCTGGTCAGACTCCAGTCAATTTCCGTACAAGTTGTGATTGAACGTAGTGTTAACATAGCCGCATGACGCCATCCAAAAAACACAAGCCCGCGTTTGCAAAAGGCGCTTCGGGAAAGGCTCTGGAAAAGCACCTCAAGTCATTTCGAAATGCGGAGCTTTGTTGTCAGGAAGGAGAGAAGCTGCTGCAAAAGGGTGGTACCGAAGTAGCTCTTCGGTTTTTTCAGCGGGCTGTGCAACTGGACTCAAGATCGATGCACGGTTGGTTTGGTCAGGGTATGGCATTCACACGCCTGGAAGAGTTTGCTGAGTCCATCAAGTACTTTCGCAAGGTGATCAAGCTGGGTCCAAAACTTGACATCGCTCATCATAACCTTGGGCGCTCATTGCATGAAACCGGTCAGGCCGATTCGGCGTACCAGTGTTTTAGCACAGCAATTGACTTAGGTCTCGAATCTTCCAGAAAAGATATGGCCGTTATCGTGCCCGGTTTTCCGTCAGCATCTAACTCCACGGTATTACTGGAGCGCAGTAAATGGGCGGATGGTGTTTTAAGATCTGCTGAAGTAGGTGCAAAAAAAGATTGCGTCAAGAGAGACAAGACAAAAACTCGTTTAAAAATAGCTTATGTTTCCGCGTTTTTTCATAGACAAAACTGGATGAAGCCCGTTTGGGGCCTGGTGGGGCAACATGATCGTGAGAAATTTGAAATACATCTGTTTTCAGATCGCACCAAATTAACCCCGGAAATCGAAATATTTCTCGAACCCGGGGATCGTTTTCACGACATGAGTCAGCTCTCGAACAAGGAGGCGGCTGACCTGATTCATGCCCAGGGGATCGATATTCTCGTAGATCTGAACGGCTATAGTTATCCCGAACGTTTTCCGATCTTTCTGGAGAAGCCGGCTGCGTTGATTGTCGGCTGGTTTAATATGTATGCCACGACGGGTTTCAGTTGTTTTGACTACCTGATTGGAGATGATTGTGTCATTCCCCCCGAAGAAGAGCAGCACTACTGTGAGAAGATCGTACGTGTGGATGGCTCATACCTGACATTCACAGTCGGTTACAACGTACCGGACGTATCTGAGCCACCTTGTATCGCCACTGGCTTTGTTACATTTGGCAGCCTGATATCCCAGTACAAAATAACCGACCAGGTCATAGACACCTGGTGTGAAATTCTGCATCAATCTCCCGGCAGTCGCTTGTTGATACGCAATGCCTTTCTTGGCAAGGCGTCGAACCGCAGGTTCCTGGAAGCCCGTTTCAGGAATAACGGAATTGCCGGGGAGCGTATTTCCCTGCAGGGTCCGGCAGATCATTACCAGTTTCTGGAAACCTATAATCAAATTGATGTCGCATTGGATGCATTTCCCTACAACGGCGGGACAACCACCACGGAGGCAATCTGGCAGGGCGTGCCGGTCGTTACTTACCGGGGAGACCGTTGGGTGTCCAGAACCAGTGCAACATTGCTTCGATATGCGGGTCTGGAAACACTCGTTGCAAAAGACCAAACAGATTATATTCGCCTGGCAACAGAACTTGCCGGTGACCCTGAAAGGCTGGTGACGATGCGCCGGGAAATGCGGGATAAATTGTCGGGCTCAAAAGTATGTGATACTGCTGATTTCGCCAGGTCAATGGAGAAACTTTATCTTGAAATTTGGCAGGCTTAGCGGGTAGCCAGTCCGGTATCGCTACGGAGTCAATATAATTCGAATATAATTGGCGCCGCCCCTTTGTGTTGTAATCAACCAGGAATCAGCATGACAGAGAAGAGCGAGTCTACAAACAGCAATAATCCCGAACTAAACGAAGCGACCAGAATCCCCAACCCCTTCACAGAGTTGGTCACCTCGTTCCGTGAACTCAAAGATGCCCCTCGCGGTTTCTGGTACACCAATTACATTTATTGGCTCGATGGAGTTGCCTATTTTGGCATGCTGACCCTGTTGGCGATGTACTTCCATGACATCATGGGCATGACGGACGATACGGGACACAAAATTGTTTCGGCCTATATGGCGCTGATCACCGGTTTCATGCTGATATTTGGCCCCGTATCCGACAAGCTTGGTGTACGAAAATCGTTACTGGTCTCCGTGAGTCTCTACATTATCGGCAGATCGGCCCTGCCGCTTGCTCCGCATATCCTTCCTGCAGGGTCAAGCATGCTTATGATTGTTGTTTTTGCCGGCTTGCTGCTTGCCGCAGCGGGTAACGGATTCATGCAACCGGCATCGTATGCGGGTGTGCGCAAGTTTTCAGATAAAAAGACCGCCACCATGGGTTATGGTCTGCTTTATGCAGGTATGAACCTGGGTATCGTTTTTATCGGTTTCGCCTCCTCAAGAATCCGTTCGGGACTCGACCTTGGCGAGAATTTCCGCTTTGAAGGTTTTGGCATTGAAGGGGTGATGTGGTTTTGTGTGCTTGTTAATGTCGTGATGCTACTGGGTCTGGTGTTCTTCTTCACTCCAAAAGTCGAGAGGGAAGCGGAGCAGGCGGGTGCTGCCGGGGCTGATGAGGACGATTCCGGGCAATCAGAAGTATCTGAGGGTGTGAGTGGGAGTCTCGTGAGCCGGATTACCGGATGGTTTAAGACCAGTCCGCTCTCGAACAGCAGATTCATGTTCTTCATTTTTGCACTGATGCCGGTACAGACACTCTTTGCTTATCAGTTTCTGGTGATGCCCCAGTATGTGACCCGCGCTTTTTCAGAAGTGGTGGCCAACAACATGGAGGTGATCGTCAACGTCACCAACCCGTTGATCATAGTTCTTGGTGTGCCGGTGATAACGGCCATGACACGCAATGTACCGGTTTATCGAATGATGATTATCGGTTCCCTGGTATCAGCGCTGCCGACGTTTTTCTTCCTGCTGGGTCCCAATTTCTGGTTCCTAATGGCATACCTGATTCTGTTTTCCATAGGCGAGGCGCTTTGGCAGCCTCGTTTTTTGCAGTACGCGGCGGAGTTGGCGCCTGAAGGTCAGACCGGTGCTTACATCGCGTTCGCCAATATGCCATGGTTCATGATCAAGTTCATCGCCGGTTGGTACACTGGCCGGATGATGGATATTTATTGCCCGGCGGAAGGCCCGCTCAACACAGAGACGATGTGGCTGATCTATGGGTTGGTGGCGATGATCAGTCCGATTGCCCTTGTAATGGCAGGAAGATGGGTTCGCAAAGGTTTGCACAAGACAGCAGCCTGAAAAGTATGAATGCAACCGGTAGATTACTCATTGGCTTGGCACTGTTATTGTTATCCGGTGCTGTGTTCAGCGAACCAGGAGACGCGCTGATGAAAAGTAACGTCAGCTATAAAAGCGTTACTGAACTTGGTTTTACCAAGGCCAATGAAAAGCTGGTGTATGGGGAAGAAAACCCTGAGCTTCAGTATGGTTTGCTTTGGTTACCCAAAAAGCCTGCAGCGGATGAAAACGCTCCGCTGATCGTGTTGATCCATGGCGGTTGCTGGTTAAACGCTTTTGATATCCGTCACAGTTTTCCTCTTAGCAGCGCGCTGGCACAAGCCGGCTACGCCGTGTGGTCACTTGAATATCGACGTACCGGTGATGAAGGCGGTGGCTGGCCGGGCAGTTATGAAGATATAAAGCGGGGTCTTGCATTTACACAGATGCTGAGTGACTACCCGTTGGATCTGGACCGGATGGTTCTCATGGGACATTCAGCAGGCGGTCACCTGGCACTGTTGGCGGCAGCGGAAAATGAGCATATTGATGCAGTCATAGGCCTGGCGGCAATCACCGACATCATCGAATATTCCCGTGGCAGTAATAGCTGCCAGACCGCCACCATCGATTTTATGGGTGGTGTTTACGAGGCCATCCCTTCTACCTACCAGGCTGCCAATCCAACAAGCAGGCCTGTCCACGAAAAAACCCTGCTACTACAGGGGGACATCGATACAATTGTTCCTTTTGAGCAATCGGAACTTCCCGGCGCCAGACCCTTTGTATTGGAAGACGCAGGGCATTTCGACTGGGTTCATCCGGGCACGGAGGCATACCAGCTGCTGCTTTCCACACTGGAAGGTTTACTACCGTAGGGTGCGCAACTTGTTACGCACGTTCAGGATTCAACCGCAGAAAACGTGTGGGTAGTAAATCAACTTGAAAATGGCGATAGTATTAACTTGCTTAATAATTGGACCTATAAATTAATCTTCAGTCTGGCATCTGGAAATCATTCTGACTATGCTTAGCAGCTATGAAAGTGTGTTCACGACAGCCCCTTTTGAATTGGTAACCGGATTTAATAGGTATGTCCCCAGGTTGGTACATGATTTTTAGCCGTACATCATGGTTGGTTTGTGTTTTTCTGGCAGTGGCCGGTTGCGCAGCTGTCGGCCCGGACTTTACTGAACCCGAAGCTCCGACGCCTGATGCCTGGGAATTTGCCCAGGATACAGGCCTGACCGCGACTCCCTATGAATTGATCGAATGGTGGGAGGTCTTCAATGACCCGGTGTTAAACCAACTGGTCGATATCGCACACGAGCAAAACTATTCACTGGAACTGGCAGGCCTGAGAGTGCTTGAGTCGCGTGCTCAGTTGGGTATCGCAGTTGGTATACAGTACCCACAGCAGCAACTGGCTTCCGGGGGCGTGACACGAATATCTCCCAGCGAGAACGCCGGACAGGGAAACACTGCTTTTAGCCAGTATGACCTCGGTGCATCGCTGGCCTGGGAAATGGATTTCTGGGGTAAGTTCCGGCGTGGTATCGAAACGGCGGATGCAGCATTGGCCGCATCAATTGCCAACTATGATGAGGCCATTGTGTTGGTCACCGCACAGGTCGTTAGCAACTATGTGACGATCCGTATCCTGGAGGAACAGCTCAGGATTGCCTATGAAAACCTGAAATTGCAGCAGCGCAGCTATGATATAGCAGAGGTGCTTTACAGAAATGGGCAGGATTCGGAGTTGGATGTGCAGCAGGCTAAGTCCCTGTTACTTGGAACACAGGCGACTGTTCCTGATCTGAAAACACAATTGAGCCTCTCCCAGAACGCCTTGAATACCTTGCTTGGTCAAACCAATGGATTTGTTGAAAAGTTGATTGTTGATGGTCCCATTCCGGATGTGCCGGAGCAGGTCGCGGTTGGAATACCGGCCGATCTTTTACGCCGTCGACCTGATTTACGAGAGGCCGAATTACAGGCGGTTGCGCAGAATGCACAGGTAGGTGTTGCAACAGCCGATCTGTATCCAAGCATCGCGCTGTCAGGTTCACTGGGGGTAGTCAGTATTTCCAGGGATGTAGGAGGTGGTGGTTCTTCCAGTCTATTCAGCTCCGACAGTGTTAGTTATAGCGCGGGTGCCTCATTCACATGGCCCGTTCTCAATTACGGCCGGATTAAAAATAATATCCGGGTACAGGATGCGAGGCTTCAACAGGCTATCGTTTCTTATCAACAAATCGCGCTTGAAGCCGCGCAGGAAGTGGATGACGCCATGGTCTCGCTGGCTGGTGCCCAGGCGCAAGAAGTGATCCTGCAACAGGGCGTAGTAGCATCCCGCCGTTCAAACGATTTATCCATGTTGCAGTATAAAGAGGGCTTTTCCGGTTACCAGAGAGTGCTGGACGCCCAGAAGTCATTGTTCGGTCAACAGAATCGCTATGCGGCAAGCCAGGGTCAGGCAGTACAGAGCGTGGTGCAATTATATAAAGCGCTTGGCGGTGGATGGGAGGTCAGGGAAGGTCGGCCTTTCGTGGACGAAAATACGCTGACTGTCATGCGTGAGCGGACGAATTGGGGAGATTTATTGGATGACCAGTGAAAAAAAGAGAGATCCTGTACGCCTTTGGACTTTAATCGTCCTGGTTATGTGTATCGTTTTGATGGTCATTTATATCGTGGGTGACCGGTTAACCCCATATACCACCCAGGCAAGGGTTCACGCCTATGTGGTTCCGATTGCACCCCAGGTTGCCGGCAGATTGATCAGTGTTGATGTTGAAAATAATGAGACCGTTAAGGCGGGGCAAAAATTGTTTAGTATAGACCCCAGCTCCTTCGAGCTTGCTGTGCAGTCAGCGGAAGCTGCGTTAAAAAATACTGAACAAACGATTCAGTCGGGTATATCAAATGTGGCCGCTTCACGTTCAAATGTAGATTCGGCCAAGGCCTCTGTCTGGGCCGCAGAGCAGGACACTACCCGTATGCGCCGGATTCGCAAGGAAGATGCGGGCGCGATATCAGAAAGACGAATCCAACAGTCTGAAGCCAGCCTTGAATCGAGTAAAGCCAAGCTCGCTGCCGCCGAATCCTCACTGCAGGCAGCGATAAGTGCGCTGGGCTCCACCGATGACAACAATGCACAAATACAACAGGCTCGAACCAACCTTGAGAACGCCCGCTTGAATCTAGAGCGAACTGTCGTTTACGCACCACGCGACGGCATGATTACCGATTTGCGGGTCGACCAGGGAAATTTTGCAGCAGCGGGAGCGGCATTGATGACATTCATTGCCATTCATGACACGTGGATCCAGGCCGATCTGTCAGAGAATAATCTGGGCAATGTTGATGTAGGGGACCGGGTTGAAGTCACATTCGATGTGCGTCCGGGTGAAGTCTTTAAAGGTAAGATCCGGCAAACCGGTTATGGTGTTGAGGTTAATACCAACGCTCTCGGTACCTTGCCAACCATTGATAATGACAGGAATTGGCTACGCGATGAGCAACGGTTTCCCGTCACAATAGATTTTGAAGCCAGTGACATTTCTAAATCGAATTTGCGTGTTGGGTCGCAGGTTTCGGTGATTGTTTATACCGGTGACAACCCGGTCATGAATACCTTGGGGTGGGTTTATATCCGGCTCAATTCCTACTTGAGCTATGCCTATTGAGATGCATCCGGTAGCGGCCCGCAGAATATTCAGGCTGGTCTTTGTAACCGCGTTTGCCCTGTGGTTATCGCAAGCAGTGAATTGGAGCGCATCTTTCATCACGCCTGTGCTGTTGTCCATGCTGCTGGCGATTCCACTACCAGGCTTGAAACTTAAGCAGGGTTTAATATTTGTCCTGGCGCTGGTTATACCCTTATGGTTTACAACCTGGTTTTTGCTACCTGTGCTCACCCATCAACCCATGGTTGGTATGCTGTTGTTGATTGCGGCCTGTTTCTGGGCCTTCTACTACAGCGCCAGTGGCGGGTCGCCCATTTTGGGAGCTTTTCTGACCATGGGCCTGGCGATTGTCGCGGCAGTCGGATCAGACTCCATTGACTCGGTGATAGCCGTTGACAAGGCGCTGACGTTTAACGCCATCGTAGCCATTGTTTTGATGTGGTTGGCATATGTCATAGTGCCGGAAAAACCTGTGGATGCTGGCCCGAAAGCGAGACCACAGGCCGAGAAACCATCCCGTGATGAAGCAATACGCAGCGCATGGCGTTCAACCGCCATCGTGCTTCCGGTTATCGTATTTTTCCTTTTGTACGCCGGCAGTTCATCCTACCTCGTCGTTATGATCAAGGTTGCGAGCATGGGTCAACAGGCGGAAAACGACAAGACAAAAGAAGTAGGTAAGTCACTACTGATGTCCACATTTATCGGTGGGGTGGGTGCGGTCGTTATATGGAACCTGATGAGCATCTGGCCCTCATTGATCAACCTTGTGTTATTGGTTGTACTGGCCGGTTTTTTCATGGGCAGAAGAATATTCCAGGGGCAGGGCATGGCTGCCGGGGCTGGTACCTGGTCTTATGCATTTTTGACCATGCTGGTCATCATCGTGCCGGCTTTGTTGGATGGTCCCGGTGGCGATGCTGCCGGTGTGAAGTTTTATGACCGGATTTCCATGCTGGCCTGGGCCACTTTGTACGGCGTCGCCGCTGTTTATGTTTTCGATGCTTTTTGGCGTAAGAAAGTACCCCAGGCCGCTGCAGATTAATGCAGCTTCGCTAATTTTCTTCCAACAATATTTTGACGATTAACACACTCGCGAGGTTGAGGTCAGTGGGTTTGCCGGACTTGAAAGCTGTGATGATTATGCTGGTTGGCTTGGTGTTGGCAGGGTGTCACGCCGCACCTGAAAACCATACCGGTCAATCACCACAAGAGACAAAAATTAAGTTTTCGCTTGATGATATCCGGCCCGATGGACTACGTGGTCCAACGGACGGATTGGTGGCGGTTTCCTATGAGTTTTGTGTGCCCGTCAGCGATCAGGTGTACCAGGAAATATTGCGAATTGATCCCGATCTGAAAATCCATTCTGATTCACCCGGACGTATCGGCTGTGAGGACAGTCAGGCCCTGATCATAGGGGAGACACACCGTCCAGACTGGCGTGAGGTGCTCCAGGAACTCTCCACTTTGACTTACATCACTGAAATTCGGGAGTGTTTCTTTGAATAAAGTCTGTATCAGCGACCTGTCCATTGTTAACTGGAAACTGTCGCGGAGTCGGATGCCTGGATCAATGTGGTCTGCGGCATGATTCCTATCACACTGGTACACTTCAACATGATGAAGAAATTACTCATTCTGATCGTCGTTGGCGTATTGATTTATGGTTTTGAATTTGCCCAGGAGGCAGGTATTTCGGTGCCCGGCCTCGATTCAAGCGGTCAGGGTTCAGGCAATGCGGTCGAGATCGCATATAACAACCGACAGAGCGATGTTCAGCTACAGGGGCGGGGTACTGTTTCGAGAGTTCTGCCGGATGACAATGATGGCTCAAGGCATCAGAGGTTTATCCTGAAGCTGGATAGCGGTCAGTCTTTGTTGGTAGCGCATAATATCGACCTGGCACCCAGGTTGGCCGGACTGAAGCAAGGTGATACGGTCGAGTTTTTTGGTGAGTATGAGTGGAACAACAAGGGTGGGGTGATCCATTGGACACACAACGACCCAAACGGCCGCCATATTGATGGTTGGCTAAAACATCGTGGTAAAACCTACCAGTAACAGTAGGACATTCTCTTAAAGCTGACACTGCAGCCTTGATGTCTTATATGTAGATGCAGTTTAAATAAAATTTAAATACCGAAGGGTGTTGACCTGACTACAGCTTCATACTTCAGAATTAATTTTGACGGTGCTAAGCCGTCGCATTCAATTAATGAAGCAGGAGATATGCAATGAGTAACGAAGTGATGAACAAAGAGAAATGGGTTCTTTTATTCAAAGAGATTGGTCTTAATGAAGCGACTATGACCCAATGGCACCAGGCGTTTGAGGCCAGGTATCCGGAAGGCCACCAATCTTTTCTGGAATGGCTGAATATCGGGGAAAGTGAAATTCGCCGGATTCGAGCCTTGTAAGCACTAGTGGAGCGGGGATGGTTGGCGTGTATTGCGTCAATCATCCCATATTAATATTGGTGAATGGACATACAGATGTTTACGATCGGACAGGTAGCAAAGAAATATTCCCTCTCGAGAAGTACGCTTATTTACTATGACAATATCGGGGTGTTAAGCCCGCGTGGCAGAAGTGAATCAAATTACCGTTTGTACTCTGAAAGTGATCTGAAAAAGATGGATAGAATCCAGTTGTTCCGTAGTGCGGGGTTATCACTTGATTCAATTGAGCAACTTCTTGAAAAAGAGAACAGTGAGTTGGATTCGACACTGGAGGGCAGGCTGTTAAACATCAATAGTGAGATTCAGAAACTCAGGAACCAACAGAAAGTCATTTTGAATATATTGGAAAATGAATCCCTGGCGATGGACTCCAGGCTTATGACCAAGGAGGTCTGGGTTTCCATTTTAAGGGCAGCCGGCCTGGATGATGCAGGTATGAAAAACTGGCATATCGAGTTCGAAAGGACCTCTCCGGAAGCCCACCAGGATTTCCTGGAGTCACTCGGCATTGAAAAAAATGAAGTTGCTGCAATTCGTGACTGGTCAAGACCTGAAAATTGATAGCTGGAGTTACCGTCAGTTTCTCACTGACTGAACGGTTCTATCCGTCGTAGTACATCTGTCATTGCAGTTTGGCTCACGGTCAGCATTCCTTCCCGGGGCCGGTCCAGATCAAATAAAATCGTCAATACCGCAGTAAATACCAGGGAAAACAGGAAAATTGCCACCGTATCGCGTTTCCGGTCGGCACTGCTGGCGACGCCCACCAGTGAGAAGCTCAGGATCGTTGATAGAATTAGAACCAGGCCGAGAACTGACGGTAATCGTTTCACCGCCGCTGCAATGCGTAGAGAATGAGTATCGATCAATTCATTAACTGAATGAACCAGGCTTGCCATGATATCTGTGTCATTTCCCTGCTTTACGTTTCGCTCGATGATGATCCATATTTTCTCGTGAATCTTCTCAGAACGTAATAAGGCGGTTGGCAGATCGATTACCTGGTTTGCAGCCTCGAGACGGACTTCAGCGTATTCACGCAGATGTTTGCGTAACACCAGGGAATCCGGTTCGTCGAGAAACCCGGCCCGTAGCCAGGCAACACCAACGGCGTTGGCTTCTTTTATGACCATGCTTTTGCGTTCACTGTGATGACCAATGGTGATACCGATAGAAAAAGCCATAAGAAAGCCCACCAAACCCAGCATGCCGCCAACCACCGTGCCGGTTATACGGGCATCTCCGGGGTTAGAGCTTCGATCCTGTAACCGGATACCGACGCGAAAGCCGATTTCACTTGCGGCGAGAGATACGAGTACCATTCCTAAAAAAAGAGCCCAGATCGGGAGTAAATCCAAGTATTCCATGTTCAAATCCGTCAACTTCTGTTGGTTGTTCCGTTGAGTGCTTGTAATCATGCTTAGTTTGAGGAACCAGAGAATTCTACCTTTTCACGATTCGGGATGATATTAAACAGTGAATGGATTGTTTGATTGATAACATTTATTGTTTCTTTTTAATGATCTGCAAATCCGTTCTTGCAAGTTGCTACAATCATTTCTCTCAAGTCTTCCTTAGCAACATGTGGAATCCATCCTATGCGAATGTCAAAACGAGATTTTATTGCTTTCAGTGGCGTATCCGCCGGCGCAGTGGCAATGGGTGCCTGGTCACCTGCGGCGATTTCAGCGCCCGAAGTAAAGTTGAGCTCTATCACCGGTGACGCAGTGCCCATTAGCGTGGCCGAACGGCTTGCGCGGATAGCGAAAGCACAACGGTTGATGGCGGAAAATAATATCGATGCCATATTGCTGGAGCCGGGTTCTGCCATGCTCTATTTCTCAGGTGTTAGTTGGTGGCGTAGCGAGCGTCTGACCACGGTGATTATTCCGCGGGAGGGGGATATCGGTATCGTGACACCATTTTTTGAAGAACCAAGTGTGCGTGAATCGATGACCTTCGGTGATGATGTCCGTGCCTGGAATGAGCACGAGAATCCATTTGACCTTGTCGCTGGTTTTCTAAAGGACCGAAATCTTAAGGGGGGCAGGCTTGGTCTTGAGGAAACCGTCCGTTACTTTGTTGTGGACGGTTTGAAATCGGCAGCGCCGTCATTTGAGATAACCAGTGCAGCCCCGGTAACCCAGGGCTGCCGTATGTACAAATCAGCGGCCGAGATTGCGCTGATGAGAAAGGCCACTGAGGTGACATTGACAGCATACCGGCATGTGTACAAACACCTCGAAGCAGGTATGGAGCCGGATGATGTGAAGGCATTGATGACGGCAGCACAATCGCAACTTGGTGGTGTGGGTAGTTGGAATATGGCCCTGTTCGGTGTCGCGAGCGCCTATCCTCATGGTACCAATCAACCTCAGAAAATTGAGGAAGGGCAGATCGTCTTGATGGATTGCGGTTGTTCTGTTGAAGGGTACCAAGCGGATGTATCACGCACCTTTGTATACGGCGAACCAAGCGCCCGTCAGCGTGAAGTTTGGGACACGGTGCGCAAGGGTCAGCAAATCGCATTTGAAACAGCACAGATTGGCACAGCGGCCGGTGCAGTTGATGATGCCGTGCGTGAGTATTACGAATCAAAAGGGTGGGGACCAAAATACAAGGTTCCCGGCCTGAGTCACCGCACCGGTCATGGTATTGGTATGGATGGTCACGAGCGGGTCAACTTCGTGCACGGTGAAAAGACCAGGCTTGCACCGGGTATGTGCTTTTCAAATGAGCCGGGCTTATACGACTATGACTCTTTTGGTGTACGCCTTGAAGATTGTTTGTATATGACGGAGAAGGGCCCGGCATGGTTTAGCGTTCCGCCGGATAGTTTGGATAGCCCGGTGGGAAAGATGGGTTAACTGTCCTTGTGATAAATATTATATTGAATATATACAATTGGATAAAAGATAAACATGCTAAAGAAGATTAACTGGGATGACGTCCCAACCGAAGAAGTTACACCTCAAATGCATCGCAAATTAGTTTGGGGCGAAAAACTGATGATTGCGAAAATGAAATTCAAGGATGGCTTTCACGTACCTTTGCATTCACACGAAAACGAACAGATCACAGAAGTTGTTTCTGGAACCATCCGGTTTTGGTTTGGTGAGAACAAAGAGCAGCAAATGGACTTGCATGCAGGTGAGATGGTCGTCATTCCTGCAAATCTGCCTCACGAAGCGCTCATGATAGGAGATGTAGAAGAGATCGATCATTGGGCACCCCCCAGACAGGACTGGCTGGACGGCACAGACGATTACCTAAAAAAGTAATCACTAAACGTAGGGTGGGTAATTTATTACCCACGCGTATTTCTAATGTCTTGGCTTTTATCTGAAAATGGGGCGCTTGGGCGGGTATTGACTTACCAGGACACGCCACAAGTACGTCCGTGTAGGCTCTTCCTCGACATCCTGTCTCGTAAGGTCCTGGTAAGTCAATATCCGCCCAAGCTTCAGCCTTGCCCAAGTCCTTCTACCTGAAACCAATGTTCTTTGATTAAGCACCGAGCCGAGGGTGTCCGGAAGCAAGGTACCGGGCGACCTCGGCGAACCCTGATAAAGGACCAATCTAAGTGGGTTTCATTTATAATGTGAACTTGGTACGAAGTACCCATAGAAACTCAAAAAACCATATGTCAGTTTGAATAAAAAGTGGAGTCTCCCTTCAACTAAACACCGCTAAGGAGCTTGAAATGAGTTCGCCGAAGTACGCCACAGATTGCGTTGAGCGTTTTCTTGAATATGTAAAGATTGACACCCAGTCGAGAGAGGATTCCGATACCTTTCCCAGCACTCCCGGACAGCTTGTTCTTCTGCAACGTCTGCGTGACGAGTTAAAGGCCCTGGGTCTCGAAGATGTCGTCATGGATCAGCACGGCTACGTATTCGCAACAGTTCCAGCAACCAGTGAAAAACAGGATGTACCGGTGATTGGCTTCCTGGCGCACGTGGATACCTCACCCGAGATGAGCGGGGAGGGGGTTAAGGCGATTATTCATGAAAATTACCAGGGGCAGGACCTGGTACTGCCGGATGATCCAACCGCAGTTATTCCGTATGACGGTAATCCGCACCTGGCGGGCCAAATCGGCAATGACATTATCACTGCTTCGGGCACCACCCTGTTGGGCGCTGATAACAAGGCTGGTGTTGCGGAAATCATGGCGGCGGTGGAATATCTGCTGAATCACCCTGAAATCCCCCACGGCCCAATACGTATTGGTTTTACACCGGACGAAGAGGTCGGAAATGGCACCGCACACTTTGATGTCGGGGTTTTCGGGGCATATTGCGCCTATACAATGGATGGTGAAACCCTGGGTGAGTTGCAGGTGGAGACTTTTTCAGCCGATTCCATCACAGTCACTTTCCATGGCTTTAATACCCACCCCGGCTTTGCGAAAGGCAAAATGGTTAACGCCATTAAGGTTGCCGCTGAGTTTATA
>JAOUCZ010000115.1 GCA_029859505.1 Lysobacterales bacterium
GGTCTGGAAAATCGTTCTTGATGGCTTGCTGGTCGGTGTGCTTACCGGCCTGGTAGGTGTTGGCGGCGGATTTCTGATTGTTCCAGCACTGGTGCTGCTGGGCGGATTGTCAATGCACCGGGCGGTTGCCACTAGCCTGGTCATTATTGCGCTGAAGTCATTTACCGGCTTCTGGAAATACATTGATGTACTGGATGCCCAGGGTCTCTCACTGGACTGGAATGTCATCGCCATTGTCACAGCATTGGGTGTGGCAGGCAGTTTTGTAGGCTCACGTATTGCAGGTCGTGTGGATCAACACAAACTCAGGAAAGTTTTTGGATTTTTCCTGATAGTAATGGGAATATATATCCTGGCTCGAACCATACCGTCGGTTTGGCCATTTTAGTTTTCTCAAACCCCTGCAATTTAAAGCCAGTACACTACACCAGTCACCTGAAGAGATTTGATGTATGGAAATTAAGAAAATTTCACCCTTCCTATCGGTTTCACCGCAAATATATCCCGCACATGTGGAACGGCTGGCCGCGCAAGGGTTCAGGACTATTATCAATAATCGTCCGGACAATGAAACCGATGACCAGCCCCTGGGTAAAGAGTTGTCGGAAGAGGCCATCAAGCACGGTATTGAGTTTATTAACATACCGGTCATTCCCGGTGAATTGACTCCTCAAAACGTAAAGGAGTTTGGTGACGCAATGAGTCGCGTCACCGGACCGGTTCTGGCCTATTGCCGTTCGGGTATGCGCTCGACCAGTTTATGGGCGCTTTACGAAGCCAGGCATATGGGTGCCGATAGCATCATCAATTTTGCCTCGACGATCGGTTATGACCTGAGTTGGCAAAGAGAATTCCTTGATGATGCCCTGGCACAGGCAGCGGGAATTGATGAACCGGTTCATCACCATAGCGAGGCCAAAACCTATGACGTGGTGGTTGTCGGTGGCGGCAGTGCGGGTATTGCTGCTGCGTCAAGCCTGCTCAGACGCCGGCCACAACTGGATATCGTGGTGGTTGAGCCACGATACAAACATTTTTATCAACCTGGGTTCACCATGGTGGGCGGCGGTATATTTGCACCCACTCAACCGCAGACCTTTACCAAAAAGGTCATGCCTGACGGAGTACGTTGGATCGAGGCGGCCGCGGCATCATTTGATCCGGATCGTAACCAGGTCATTCTTGAAGATGGCAGCCGTCTGGAATACCGAAACCTGGTGGTCGCACCCGGTTTGAAACTGGACTGGGATGCGGTTGAAGGCCTGCATGAAAGTCTGGGTAAAAATGGTGTTACCTCCAACTATCGCTTCGATTACGCACCCTATACCTGGGAACTGGTCAAAAACCTTAAATCAGGCCGTGCCATATTTACCCAGCCGCAAATGCCGATCAAGTGTGCAGGCGCACCGCAAAAAGCGATGTATTTATCCTGTGACCATTGGCTACGCAATAAGGTGCTGGATAAGATTGACGTCAGCTTCTGTAATGCGGGTGGCGTGTTATTTGGTATTGATCACTATGTTCCGCCATTGATGGAGTATGTCAGAAAATATGACGCCAACCTCGAGCTTTTCAGTAACCTGGTGGCAGTTGATGGTGAAGCCAAAAAGGCCTGGTTTGACGTCAGTCAACCCGGTGAGGATACCGTGCGTGAAGAGATGGAATTCGACATGCTGCATGTCTGCCCACCGCAAACCGCACCAGATTTCATCATCAACAGTCCGTTGTCGAATGAGGCTGGCTGGGTCGATGTCGCGCAGGATACTTTGCGGCACAAGCGGTATGGAAATGTATTTAGTCTCGGAGACGCCTGTTCTGCCCCGAACGCCAAAACGCTGGCGGCTGCCAGGTTGCAGGCACCGGTAGTAGCAGAAAATCTCATCGCCGTTTTCGACGGTAAGGAACCAACTGCCGAATATAACGGTTACGGTTCGTGCCCGCTAACGGTGGAAAAAGGAAAAATCGTCCTGGCGGAGTTTGGTTACGGTGGAAAATTACTGCCGACTTTCCCGGAATGGCTGATCAAGAGTGACGAGCCCAGCAAACTGGCCTGGTTCCTGAAGGAAAAGATGCTACCCACGGTTTATTACCAACTGATGCTCAAGGGTCGCGAGTGGTTGGCCAAACCGGATAAACTCGGTGGCTAGTTGAGGAAATATGGGGTCAGATTAAAGTGCCCCCCTGTATGGAGTACTTCAAATGAGCGATCTGTTTCAACCCATGAGTTTCAAAAGCGGTGCCGTCGCAAAAAACCGGTTTATGCTGGCTCCGTTGACGAATACACAAAGCCATGCCGATGGCCGTTTGTCGGATGACGAGTATCACTGGCTTACCATGCGTGCCAAGGGTGGTTTTGCTGTGACCATGACCTGTGCATCTCATGTACAGGCCAATGGCAAAGGTTTTCCCGGTCAACTGGGATGTTTTTCCGATAACCACCTTGATGGGCTGACGAGGCTGGCCAGGGGAATTAAGGCGGAACAGAGCCTTGCCGTACTGCAGTTGCACCATGCAGGCATGCGTTCACCGACTGAAGAAATCGGCGGCCAACCTGTATGCCCCTCCGACAACGAAGAGACTGGTGCGCGCGCACTGACGCTGCTTGAAGTTGAGCAACTCAAGGAAGATTTCATTACCGCGGCTGAGCGGGCGGAGAAGGCCGGCTTTGATGGCGTGGAAATCCATGGTGCTCATGGTTATATCCTGTGCCAGTTCCTTAGCCCGACTATTAATCAGCGCACTGACCAGTATGGTGGTTCACTGGAGAACCGGGCCCGGTTCATTTTTGACATCATCGAAGGGATTCGCCAGCACTGCAGTCCTGGATTCCTGCTGGGTGTCAGGTTGTCGCCGGAGCGTTTCGACTTGAAGCTAGGTGAAATTCTTGAAGTCGCCCAACGATTGATGTCCGGTGCTCAAATCGATTTTCTTGATATGTCCTTGTGGGACTCTTTCAAGGAACCTGCCGAGGAAGCGTTTCAGGGGCAGACTCTTTTGAGTTACTTTACAGGTCTGGAACGTGGTGAGGTCCGGCTGGGAACCGCGGGCAAAATACACAATCCGCAGGATGCCAGGCGGTGTCTGGAAGCAGGTGTCGATTTTGTCGTGTTGGGACGTGCCGCCATTTTGCATCACGACTTTCCGCAACAAATGCAGAATGACCGTGATTTCGAACCCGTTGCACTACCGGTAAGCCGGGATTACCTACGCTCACAGGGACTGGGAGATGCCTTCGTGAATTACATGGCTGGTTGGAAAGGGTTTGTAGAAGACTGATTTTTCCTATTGGGTAAAACGAGTTTTCAGGATATCGCCACCGTGTGGCAGAAAACCGTCAGCATTAAGCAATGCCTGGCTGACCCATTCAGTTGATGTTTTGGCAGTCAGTCGATAAATGTCGCCTGTTAACGATCGAGCGGCATAACCATCCCAATCAGCAGGGAGCATGACTGCCGGAAGCTCGGGGTCACTTAGCAGAATCTTGCGGTACTCATGTATCAGCAATATGCGTAACAGAAACATGGAATGTGCGCTGGCAGGTCGACGGTTGTTCAGCGCTTTGAAAGCCTTTTTGTAGTGGCCGGTAAATGCCTTGTATCTCCGGCGTAGCTCATCAAGCTTCCAATGTGACAATACCAGTTTCCGCAAAGCTTCCGCATCGTCTGCATGTGCCTGCATGGCGACGATATTGTCTGTAACACCAAGTTCCGTCAGCAGCTGGTCCAGTGCTGGTCGCTGATCGCGGGGCAGGGCATAAACACTCGAAGCCAGGCGTCCGTAACCCTGCCACAGCAAACCCCGTCTCAGGGCATCGCGTTTCTGTTCCGGCACCATCGAAGTGAACAGTAAGGTCCAGTGTCCATCCCAATCGGGTTGCTTGCCGGCATATATTCGATTGGCGGCCCTTTTGTAGTAATTCTGCCCTGTTGGAGTCAGCTGATAATAACTACGCCGGCCTTGCTTATACGATTGCAGCCAGTCGTCCTGCTGCAGACGAAAAGCGGCAGTCCGCGTCAGGCGTTCGTTGATAGATAACGGTGCCAGCGCATGGATGATACTGCCAAGCCAAATTTCGCCGTCATGTTGAGTCACCACATCACAGAAGAAGGTAAAAACCAGTGCGGTGGCACTGATATTGCCCTCCTGCATACGTTGCTGAAGGAATCGGTCAAGTGGATGGACTGCCCTGGCGACCATGGGTTTAGCCAGATCAGACCTGGTCGAAATCAACGACGACCTTTTTTGATATAGGGTGTGACTGGCAGGTCAATATGAACCCCTTTTCAATCTCTTCCGGTCGTAAAGCCTGGTTTTGATCCATCTCAACTTCACCTTCAAGCAGACGTGCCCTGCAGGTTGCACAAACACCACCCTTACAGGAAAAAGGCAGATCAACACCATTACGAAGACCGGCATCAAGGATGTTTTCACCATCCGTACTCAATTCAAATGCAAATTCCCGCCCATCAGCCAGAATGCTGACTTTACTAACCTGTCCCTTGTATTCCTTCGCACGTGCATGGTGGCGCTCAATGGCCTGGCGGGCACTCTCAGCGGATGCGGCGAATAGTTCGAAATGAATGTTTTCCTCTGCGATTTTCTCACCACGAAGGCCACGAGAGACCTCTGAAATCATTGCTTCCGGTCCGCAAAGGAAAAACTCGTCGTATCCCCGTATATTGATCAGACGCCGGTTCAGTGCACCGCCTTTGCGGTTATCAAGATGGCCGCTGAGTAACTCCACTTCCTGTGGTTCGCGGCTGAATATATTGACCCAGTGAAAGCGTTCCATGTGAGCATTTTTCAGGAACGCCAGGTCGTTGCGGAACATCATGCTGGCGGTACGCTGGTTACCATACAACAGGGTGACTTTGCTTTGCGGTTCACGTGCCAGAACGGTTTTGATGATAGATAACACCGGGGTGATTCCGCTACCGGCACAGATACACAGGTAGTTTTTTCTTTGCCCGGGATCTATAGCTGAGAAAAAACTACCCCGGGGCGGCATCACTTCCAGCACATCACCGGCCTTGAGGTCCTGGTTAGCCCAGCTTGAAAATACACCGCCCTGTACATGTTTGATTGCCACCCGTAAATGACCGTCGTCCAGACCGGAACAGATGGAATAGGAGCGCCGGACCTGCTCACCGTTGATGGTTTGCTCCAGGGTCAGGTACTGGCCCTGTATGAAGCTAAAAGTATCGGCCAGTTCAGTGGGCACATCGAAGGTCAGTACAACCGCTTCATCGGTATCCTTGTACAGTTCTTTAACGCGCAGTGGATAGAATGACTGGTTCAAAACAGTTTGCCCTTTTGCTGTTGTCTGCATGTATCTGTCATATGCATTTAAAGTAATCGAATGGCTCAAGGCATCTCTGGCATTGGTACAGTGCTTTGCAGGCCGTGGAGCCAAACTCACTGATTCGTTTTACCTCTGAACTATTACATTGTGGACACTCGATCCCGCCGCTCGACTGGTCACAGCTTGATTTCAGGGGTGGCGCGATACCGTAGGCGCGGAGTTTTTCCCGGCCGTTTGGCGTCATCCAATCGGTGCTCCAGGCCGGACTCAGGCTCTCCTTGACGTTGAACTGTTGATGACCCGCCTTCAATAACGCTTTCTCGATATCAACGCGCATGGTTTGCATAGCCGGACAGCCTGCGTAGGTGGGCGTGATGGTGACGTTTATCACGCCATCATCAATCGAGATATCACGCAGAACACCCAGGTCCTGAAGTGTCAGTACAGGAATTTCAGGGTCGGTCACGCTGCTCAGTAATTCGAACAGCTGATCTGTTGTTGTCTTTTCAGACATGGCTACCATTGTTGACCGGGGTAGGTACGCTGCAGATATTGCAGTTCTGCCAAAAGATAGCCCAGGTGCTCGGTATGAATGCCTTCACGTCCACCACCAATGGCCCAATCCTGTGCCGGGATATCCAATGTTGCTTCTTTCAATACCGAATGCATGGTCGATGACCATTCCGCCTTCAGGGCGCTACGGTCAACGGCGATACCCGCATCGACAAGCTGCTGCTCATCACTGGCCATTTCGAACATTTCGGCGGCATAGCCCCACAACTGATCGAAGGCCTTTTGGGTGCGTTCATGACTCTCGTCTGTACCGTCACCCAGGCGTTTGATCCAGTCTTCACTGCGTCTGAGATGATAGCGAGACTCCTTGATGGCCTTGGCAGCGATGGCGGCTAACATCTCATCAGCAGATTGGGTGAGTCCTTTATAAAAGCCCACGTCAAATGCATCGATCATCAGTTGACGTGCCATGGTGAAGGCAAAGTCGCCATTCGGCAGTTCGTTGATCAAAAAGTTTCGATACTCTCGGCAGTCTCTCAAATAGGCGATGTCATCCTCACCACGTCCCTGGTCCTCAACTTCGGCCGCATAGCTATAGAGCATCCGGGCCCGGCCGATAAAATCGAGAGATACATTGGTCAATGCCAGGTCCTCTTCGAGAAAAGGTCCATTGCGGCACCATTCAGACAGGCGGTGTCCCAGGGTGAGTGAATCGTCCCCGAGGGCAATGCAGTAGTTAAGTAGAGCTTTCTTTTGGGAATCCATCACATGTTGTCCACTTCTTTGGGAAGCTTGAAATGGGTGGCATGACGATAGGGTTTGTCATCCATCGGATCGCAAAATGACGCCATATCACTTTCCTGCGATGCGGTGATATCACTGGACCGGACCACCCAGACACTGACGCCCTCGCTACGGCGCAGGTACACATCACGGGCATAATCCAGTGCCTGTGCAGGGTCTTCCGCATGCAGGCTGCCTACGTGGCGATGATCAAGACCCCGCTTGGAACGGATGAATACTTCAAAAAGGGGCAGGCTGTGTTGATTCATTTCAAAACTCCATTTTCAGGCAACTTCGCGTGCCTGACGTTTCAATTCATAAGCATGCATGGCATCACGTACCCATTGGCCATCTTCTTGTGCGCGGATAGAATGCTGCAGACGTTGGCGATTGCAGGGGCCATTGCCGGAAATGACTTGCATGAATTCATCCCAGTCGATTTCACCAAAATCATACGAGCCACGTTCTTCATTCCACTTCAGATCCGGGTCCGGAATTTTCAGACCGATAAACTCAGCCTGGGGTACGGTCTGGTCGACAAAGCGCTGTCGCAACACATCGTTGCTTTCGCGTTTCAGTTTCCATTTCATTGACTGCCCGCTATGCGCAGATTCCGAATCGTGCGGTCCGAACATCATCATTGATGGCCACCACCAGCGATTGAGTGAATCCTGGGCCATGGCTTTTTGTTCGGCACTGCCTCGTGCCAACACCATGGTCGCCTCATAACCCTGGCGCTGATGAAAGCTTTCTTCTTTGCAGATACGGATCATTGCGCGGGAATAAGGGCCATAGGAAGTGCGTTGCAGAGACACCTGGTTAACAATGGCCGCACCATCGACCAACCAGCCGATCATCCCGATATCCGCCCAGGTCAGGCTCGGGTAATTGAAAATGGAGGCATACTTTGCCTTGCCGTCATGCAGGGCCTGCACCATCTCCTCGCGGCTGGTGCCAAGGGTTTCAGCAGCACTGTATAGATACAAACCATGCCCGCCTTCATCCTGGATCTTGGCAAGCAATACAATTTTTCGGTAAAGCGTCGGTGCACGTGTGATCCAATTACCTTCCGGCTGCATTCCGATGACCTCAGAATGGGCATGCTGTGACATCTGCCGCAGTACGTTTTTACGGAATGCATCAGGCATCCAGTCTTTTGGCTCGATACGCTGGTCGTTGGATATTTTTTCTTCAAAGGCGGCTAAGCGTGGATCCGCTAATGGATTTTTTTCTGTCATATGTTTGGCCGGAATGATTGGATAGTAGGAGTAATAATGATACAAATATTACAATAAATACATTGCAAGTGTATCACTTTGTTGTTGGGTCAGGCCAATGCCTAACCAGAGTTCGTGTTGGTTTAGGAATTTCACACAACCAGTGGGGCGCTGGGCCGGGTATTGTCTTACCAGGACACGCCACAAGTACATACCCCAGGGCACCCTCTCGACCAGTTCCTGGTCTCACCTTGTCCGTGTAGGCTCTTCCTCGACTTCCTGTCTCGTAAGGTCCTGGTAAGACAATACCCACCCCAGCTTCAGCCATAAGCGTGTTAAATCTTTTTGAAACCATTGTTGTTTGCCTATCCACAAAGCTGGGGGTGCGTGGTACCTCTCTTCAGGACCTTCTGAGACAGGAAGTCGAGGATGAGCGACACATGGATGTGCTTGAGCGAGTCCTGAAGAGAGGTACCACGCACCCCCAGCGCCCCCAAGGCAAAGAAAATGGTACTTTCGACTGGATTCTGGAGAGGTTTTGTATGACGTACAATAAAACACTTATCTGGATTGCAAACAAAATGGAAACCAGCAATGCAAGATCTTCATGAAAAAAGTGTGTCATGTCCCTATTGCGGTGAGCGCATCGAGGTGCTGCTTGATGATTCGGTGCCACATCAGAATTATATTGAGGACTGTCAGGTCTGCTGCTGCCCAATCATATTTGATGTGACGGTCCAGGGTGATGAAGTGGTTGTTTTTGTGAGAAGTGAAAGCGAATAGAAGACCTTGTGGGCCGGCTTCCTCTGGAAATATCATTCTTTCTAGTGGTGAAGCACATCAATTTTGTGGTCACAAATGTCTGGTAAGACATCCAGCAGGTCATTAAGTGTTTTGGACACGGGCGGCGACAGGCCTTTACCGTCGCTGACGTCGGCCGGTTGGACCGCTAGCAAGCCAATACGGGCGTGGGTTCTGGCCTGTAGAAATTCGGCCAGCATTCTAAGTGACCCGGCGTGTGTGGAAACGCCTGAATGGCTCACATACTCGGGATAAAGCAGCCTGACTTCTCCCGGTTCGCCGCCAAAATCCGTGGCGTCCACCATCAAAATGGTTTCCGGATGTTTCTTGGCCGTCATTTCTATGTAATCTTCCGGCATGACTCCCGCATCAATTACATCATAGTCAGGCCGTGATTCTATGGCTTCTGCCAGGTAGGGCCCAAGAGCATCGTCATGATGATAGCGGTTGCCGATTCCAAGCAGGCATACACGTCCTTCAATAAAGTGAATTAACTGATTTTTAAGTTGAGTATCCATTTTCGATTCCTGGTCAGGCTGCTCCAGCCGTTTGTCGCTTGCACTTAGGGCACTGGATCGCCATGCGGTCCGAGCGAAGTGTGGTAACCGATGAATTTCTGACACCCTGCTGCACGTAACCCAGGCGCTGACCTGAAAACATGGCAAGGGTGGGGTTCGCGAAACTGACGGGGCCGAGACGTTCAGCCAGCCAGTACAGCTGGTCAGCCGGGGCGAGCAAGTCACCGCAAATTTCACACATTACAAGCTCTTTCTCGATCCTTTCCTCAAAGTCACCCGGCTCGAAGCCCGCAAAATCCCATTCCCTGGTCATACGAATACCTTCCTGTGTCGGGCAGTAGCGTTCGCATTGTCCACAAACGATACAGGCGTCCAGGTGCTGTATCAGGACACGCTTTGGTGGGGTGCTATCGAGATCGTCAATTACCTCGATACATTTGGGCGGGCACACCTGGCTACAGGCGCCGCAGCCGATACAACCATCAGAATTGAATCGGGGACGTCCACGGAAGGCATCCTGCGGTTCAAAGGTCTCGGATGGGAAGCGGGTTGTGAATGCAGGTGAGAAAACGGCCTGAACCGCCTGTTTCAGGATTCTCGGCTGCATAAATGCGGGTAGTCTCACGATACAGGCTCCTCGTTACTGCTGATGGCCTGCAGGTCCTGTGCATAGTGGTCAACCACGCTTGCGTCAGCCAGTTGCACGCCTGAACGATGTGCAGCACGCGAGAGGGCGTGCGCCGCCGTGGATGAGGTGATCAGCAGAAACAGGATGCAGAGCAGACCCTTGATGACCACCGCTGCGGTTCCCAGCCATACCATCGCCCCGAGGAGGCTAAGTGTGGTACCAAGAACCACGCATTTAGTGGATGCCTGGATGCGGTTGTAAACATCCGGCAAGCGTACCAGTCCGACACAACCCAGCAGGTCGAACAGCACACCGATCGTGATGAGTATTGATCCGATGATTTCATTCATTGAGTCGTTTCCCCATAAGGTACTTGGCCAGTGCCAGCGTGCCAACGAAGCTCACAAGAGCCCACACGAGAGCGATATCGAGCAGATAGATTTTGCCGGTCACGGCGGTGATGATGGCGACGAAACCAACCACCACGGTGCCAAGTATATCGATGGCAACCATTCGATCCGCGGCGGTGGGGCCGTTGGCGATACGGTAGAGACACATGGCACAGCAGATAAGCAGGCCAACAATCAATACCGGAACTAAAAATTCTGTCGTCGTCATGTCTAATGCCTATTCAAAAATCCTCTGGATAAACCACTCGAAGCGGTGTAACACGTGTTTGGCAGCCTGTTCTTCGTCAGTGCTAATCACGTTGAGCCAGTGGATATAGAAAATTCCTTCGCTGGTCACGTCAATTGTCAACGTACCCGGTGTCAGCGTGATGCACTGAGCTAGTGCCGAGCGGCCGGTATCGGTCTTCAGAACGCTCCGAATTCTTACAATACCGGGCCTGATGGGCATAAGCGGATGCAGAACCCGGTAACTCACATCCAGGCCGCCCTTGATGACATAATAGAAAAAAACAAACACGAAAATGAAAAGCCAGAACCAACTGAGTGGATTGACAAACCGGATAAACCCGACACGGATAATCTCATGCA
>JAOUCZ010000354.1 GCA_029859505.1 Lysobacterales bacterium
GTCATCACTGATATAAGGACTGCTGTATACCAGCCCGTTTCCAACACGATGTTGCAGGGGTATACGCCATTGCCAGCCGGATTCGTGTGCGATGGAGCGGGTGTAAGGTATGGCTTCGCCGACAGACTTGGTTTGTACCGCGACGGCACTGTCGCAGGGCAGCCATTGCGACCAGTCTTCATAGCCGGTTTCTAGCGTTTGCTCGATCAACAAACCACGGAAACCGGTGCAATCGATAAACAGGTCACCATCAATGACCTTGCCACTATCAAGCATGAGAGATTTAATGAACCCATCGTCAGAACGCGTATTGACTTTGACTATTTTGCCCTCGATACGCTTGACGCCATACCTTCCACAAAATTTTCTCAGAAACTGTGCATAGATGGTCGCATCAAGGTGATAGGCATAGTTAAGTCCATCATTGGGTAGATGGGCAAACTTGTTTTGTTCTGCCGCTTTCAATTCCAGGCAGTAGTTGCCAAAGTCCTCGGTGGATCCACGCTGCCGGTCCTTCAGCCAAAAACTCTGGAACCCGGCCGTCCAGTGATCCGTTCCGGTTTCGCCAAACGAGTGGATGTAATCTTCACCAACATCGCGCCAGCCTTCAAATGAAATACCCAGCTTGAAGGTTGCCTGGGTGGCTGCCATAAACTCCTGCTCTTTAATATCAAGCAGGCGGTGAAAAATAATCAACGGAGGAATGGTCGCCTCACCAACACCCACCGTGCCGATCATATCTGACTCGATCAGCGTGATATCAAGTACCTTACCGAGTATTTTCGATATGGCTGCGGCGGCCATCCAGCCTGCGGTACCGCCACCGGCGATAACAACTTTTTTGATTCCTTTATCCACTATAACCTCGTCTGAATGTCTCTAACGGTTGAGCTTGCTGAGTAATTGCGCGCGCAGTTTCCTGGCGGTCATTTCGTCCATTGGTGAAAGGACACCCCGCTTGTCTTCCGGGATGTGTGTCACCGTATCTTCGTCAAAATCGAAAACATAATATTTAAATAACTCATGCCAGGCCTGTCGCTGGTCTTTAGGCAGATCGCGCAGACTAAGTAAAGCATGGTTCAGTACATTAAGCGGTGTATCCATGTAGGCGGGTGATTGTCGCCACCAGTAATTGATCAACACATTAAGGCTGCTCAAGGCCTCGACATGGTGCCACCACATGCTCGGTATGAAAATGGCGTCACCCGGTTCCATTTCCGCCACTTGCGCACTTTTTACCGCATCCCGGAACTTGGGGTGCTTTTCATAATCCGGTTGACGAAAATCCACCATACTGATGGCCTGGCCGGCGGGTGTGAAATCCAGCGGGCCGGGGTAAAGATTTACCACCTGAGAAGGTGGAAACAGGGTAAACCTTCGTCGGCCAACAGCACAGCAGGCAATATTGTCCGGCACATCATAGTGCGCCGCAACCCTTGTCCTGTTGCCGAGCCAGATGCTGGCCAATGGATCTATATCCCCAAAATCAATATCATTTTCTACCCGGAACCCGGGCAGGCAGGTCTCAACGGTAGTGGAACCCACATAAACAGCAGGTGGCTGGTCCTCATACGAGTGTTGTTGGATTTTATTCAACACGGCGTCCAGTTTGGTCATCACACGCTGGAAGTTGAAACCGGTCAGGTCCTGGTTATAGAAAACCCGGCCCCCACCACCCGCGGCGCCGAAAAAAGCACCAACCGTAGCACCCTGGTAAAACTCGCGTATATAAAGATCGGCCGCCTGGGGGGACGTCTTTGCCGCCTTCACGATGGGCCACTCAGCCAGCATTCCCTTTAGTAACAAAGGTTCTGGAGAACACAGAATCTCAGCCGGTAGTGAATCCGGGCTAAGCCCCGATATCTCCTTTACTGATTTTTCAATCGCTAACATCGGCCCTGATATCTTTCTGGAGCGCGTTTTTCATTTGCACCAGTGTTGAAATATTAGACATGGATGCGATGGCCATGTAAATGGGTTCCAAATGACCATTATTATTGAGTATCACCAGGTCATCACCGGTCAGACCCATTAACGATTCTTCATTTATGGTATAAAAGCCTGACATACGATGTTCTGAGCCGTCATCAAGCTCGACATCCAGTACAAAAGATTCAAGCAGGTCCATTCCCATCAACATATCGATAAATGCACTATTGCGCTCAAAACCCTCTCTGATCAGGTTCAGTATCGAATTGACCTGGTCCAGGTAAGCGGTGTTACCACCATGCTCGAGGAACACGGCCTCACCTTCGGTTTTGCTGATCCGCGGACTTTCCATATCTACAGAGACCACCATCTCCTTGATGGGAACGCCATCCTTTTCTGCTTGCTGAAAGCCGATTAAAAATGGCTGTCGCATAATGCTTAATGGTATATAGCTCGCGTTCCAGCCGTTCTCATCGAGGAATAAATTCTCACCGACTTCAAAGCCCATCAGTGCCACCGCTTGAAACTGTCCAGTCTCGGTATTCTTGGTAAAGACGATGGGGTAGTGCTTTTGCAGGGTTCTGAATTCCTGCGGGAATGTTGGTGTGAACCAGACATTATCCCCGAGCTCTGCCGACCGATCGATTTTGACCCTGAGGTCCTTGTGATCAACGTTATTTAATAGTTCATATTTAGCCATGTTGGTTTCCGCTTAAAAACAATTGTCCTTATGTTCATCGGGTAAATTAATGGGATTAAATTTTATGCATTCCATGTTGTATTACGTGGTTCAGGAGTTCCCGGTTTGATGGTAATCCAGCGAGGAACTTTCCGGTTGTTCTGGAGTTCTCCTCAAAAAATCTATTGGCCAGCTTTGCGTCATCTGATCGTCTTTGTGGCAGTTGTTCCGGTTCAAAACCCATTCCATAGAGTACATACTGATAACTTGCTGACGGAAAAATTTCTTCAACCTGGAACAGGTCACTGCGTGACGGTGTCTGATACTTCCAAAGTTCCAACAATTCGAGCAAGTGAGAAGGTATGGTTTCGATTTTACGATTGTCCAGCCAGAAATCCGAGTCGCTACGCTGACTCAAAACATAA
Organism: Lysobacterales bacterium; assembly: GCA_029859505.1. Taxonomy (GTDB): domain Bacteria; phylum Pseudomonadota; class Gammaproteobacteria; order Xanthomonadales; family SZUA-36; genus SZUA-36. The sequence continues at coordinate 3,034 of JAOUCZ010000354.1, forward strand.
TGCAGTTTCAGAAAATCTATGATGCGGTCCCAACGGTAACGGAACCGTTCGTTGAATCGTTTGGAAA
>JAOUCZ010000116.1 GCA_029859505.1 Lysobacterales bacterium
GGAGATCGAAACGGAACTGCTGCCTTTTGAACTCATCACCGACAAGATGATGTACGTGAAAGATATCATCCACAACTGTGCACTTTCACATAATCTGACCGCCACCTTTATGCCCAAGCCTTTGTATGATGAGCCTGGCAACGGTATGCACTTTCATATCCAGTTGCGTAAGGACGGGCGGAATATTTTTTACCGGAAGGGTGGTTATGCCGATCTTTCCGATGAGGCCCTGTGTTTTATCGGAGGCATCCTGAAGCACGGCCGTTCCCTGGCGGCTCTCACCAACCCGAGTACCAATTCGTACAAACGCTTGTTACCGGGCTTTGAGGCTCCGGTCAAACTCTTCTTTGGCCTTGCCAACCGCAGTGCGGCGATACGAATTCCCAAGTACGCGACCAGCGAAGATGCCAAGCGTATTGAGTTTAGAACGGGTGATGGTACCTGCAATTACTACCTGGCTATGAGTGCCCTGTTGATGGCTGGTCTGGATGGTATCAAGAACTCCATTTTTCCGAACGAGGAAAACTGCTACGGCCCCTTTGACGATAATATTTTTGACTGGCCGGAAGACCGGCAAGCGAGCCTCTCCTCGATTCCAGCTTCTCTTGAGGAAGCGCTGGAGGCACTGAAGGATGACCACGAATACCTGACAGCCGGTGGTGTCTTCAACCGTGAATTGATCGATAGCTGGATAGAAGAAAAGATGAAAGAGGTAGTGGCCGTTCGCAATCGCCCACATCCCTTCGAGATGAACCTGTATTACAGCCTTTAAAAGTCATGGCTTGATCCAGGGTCATGACAGAAGTCTACGGCGGTATCTACTGCTCCAGTAAGGCAGTGATTTGCTGTTGTATTTTTACTTCGTCACCCTTTTTAAAGCTCTTGTAAGTTGTAATGAGCTTGCCATCTCGGTCTAGCAGGAAAGAGCGGGGCAGGGTCCGGATGCCCCAGGGGATGCCGATCTGGCCAGTAGGGTCAGCAAGGACGGGATAGTCTACCGGGTGTTTCTCAAGAAACTTCAAACCATCTTCGGTATCTTCATCTACATTGATGGCAATGATCTCAAAATCAGAAGTGCCTATCTCCTGTCGCATTTTATTATAGGCAGGTAATGATGCCAGGCAGGGAGGGCACCAGGATGCCCAGAAATCAACGAGTACCACCTTACCCTTAAACCCGTCAAGGTCGATTTGCTGACCGGTGTTCAGGGTGGTTCCACTGAACGATGGCGTGGCCTCCTGTGCGTGCACGGAATGTACCAACAGCAGGGTCAGGCAGAGAGATATGAGTGATTTAAAATGCATAGGATGCCGAGAATGCGTAAGCGTAACTGGTGGTGAACTGCAGAACGCCATTGAGGTTTCGCGCGACTGGAATTCGCCCGGACAGACCAAGCTGGAATTTGTCAGTCACTGCGTAAGAAACCGCAGGTATGAAATCCACCCACTTACCACCGGTATTCGGGATTTCAAACCCTAAACGGCGATCAGGCCTGGTGCTGCGGTAGCGAACCGCTGCGGAGTAGCTGAATCGGGTGCCAATGCTGTGTCCAAGCCCCATCGCAAAGTTGAACTCATGACCAAAGCGGTATTCGCGTTCATTGACACCGTTGTAGGTGTAGTTTGCCGATGTATTGAATTGCAGTGTAGCCGCCTGGTTAAAAGCGTAGCTATAACTGGTCCAGAGTATTCCACCAAAGGCACCTGTGCTGGGTTGCATATCCTCTGAAAGGATAAACAAGTCGCCATAATCATCATCACCTGTCGGTATTCTTGACCCCAGGCCCAGTGACACCTCGTGGCGCGAAAAGGGTGTGATAAATAACGGTGTGTATCTCAGCAGGAGAACACTGTCACCAATACCGGATGAGGTTGTTTTACCCAGGAAGCTTGAGCCGATGTCCCGAGTATGCCTGACATAGGAAACCAGGGCGGAAACCGACCAGCGATCCGTCATCGCATAACTTGCAGATAATACCTGTGAAAAGGAATGACGGTCCCGGTCTGTCTCATCCGGTACGTCCTGGGAGCCACTGACAAGATCACTGATTTGATGGTTTTCAGCGTTGTAAGTGATGAATAGTTGACCCTTTTCCTTGGCAGAGGTATCGATAGAGGCCAGCAAAGGCACGCCCGCGCAACTGCAGGTAGCGGCATATGCAAGGTTTTGCAGACCAAAATACAGCAGTAATCCAAGAACGGGCTTCAGAGTCCTGAATATCACTGATGAATATCTGCACCGGGGAAAAACGCAGTCCAGGCAAACCAGTAAGCGATATAGGAATTGGTTTTTTCTAAGTGCTGCCCGGCTCTGTCACCGTTGACCGCAACCCCGAAAGCGTCCCATTCATTACCTTCGTTATCACGCATGACAATCGGAAGCCTGTTCTGCACTGCCTCGAACTCAAGCACGGTGCAATCCTCCAGTTGACGGTTATACACCACGCCAAAATTCAGATCACTACTGCCCGCCACGACGGTTTGCATATCACCTGTGGTGTCGTTGATAACCTCCACGGCGTTGCTAAATACATTGATGGGATAGACCTTGGAGCTATCGCCAACATTAATACCCAAAACCCGTGTTTTTTTCCAAAGCCGGAAATCGTTTGAATTATTTACTGGAAAAATCAATCGTTCAGTTTCCAGATAGTCACCGTAAGGGTAATCGTCGTAGTCACGTGAAAAGCCGGTATCCCTTGTCAGTAATTTCGTTTCCGGGTACATGGTTTTCCAGGTGGCCCAACTGGTTTCCACAACCGGTAAACGGTCAGGAATTCGAGTTACATCTGTTCCCACGACGGCCTGCTCCAGCATTTGTGACCAGTAATTGACCCTCTCACGGTCGTATAAAATCAGGTTCGAGTTGAATAGCATACCGCTGGTACCAAAGGTTTCGTCACCCGGTTCCATAAATGATTTCCATAGCATGGCTGAACCGGTTAAGGGGCAGTAGCTCAGCGTCGCGTTTTCGCTTGAGCCGTTAGTGGTGAATGTATCGTTTACAACTTCATGCCAGTTCATGATGTCATGTGGATAGGCGCGTATGTCGTTGCCAACCTTGACACCTACGACCAACTCTTCGGGGTCAAGACCGGTAGAGTCCAGGTTCGAAGTAAATGCCGGTGTCTCCAGTGGCGGAATACCATCCGGTCCAGGTCCACCATCAACGATATCTGTGCGCCGCGAAATGATTGTTCCATTTGTTACGGTTGGGTTATTGGGGCCATGGCTCTTATCCGGTTCCGGCCTGGTACAGACCTCGGGATCCTCGGGGATGAGCGCCTCGCAAAGCGGAATGTTGCCTGTCGCAACACGTTGGATCGGAATCTGGCCTGATTTACCCAATGAAGTGATGTCATAACTCACTACACCCGAGGTGCAATCTCTGAACTCAAGGGTGATCGTGCCATCACCGGCGAGATCTGTTGAAGTGGCCGGTACCACAGAGTTAAACAGACCACCCCTGGTGACATAAATCGTTAAAGTTGCGGTATTCCCGCTAAACGGACCCACAGCTGTCAGCCAGCGATGGCCGGCGTCACCCAGGTTGGCTTGTGACTCACCTGAAGGTAGCTCTGTGTCATAGGTAAACCAAGCCAATGACACGCTGCCAAGCTCGGGATAAATCGTTATGAAAAAACCCTGTCCGTCTGTTTCAGGGGCATACCAGGCATCATTGAGACCGGAGTTCAACACCATAATTGGTGGTGACTGGGCCATGGCTGCCTGGCTTAGCAGGAAAAATGGCAGTAGCAGTGAGGCTAAAAGGCAGTTCCTCAACAAACCAACTGACCGCGTACGGATTCTCAACACAAGGGCCAAGTTGTGGTTCGGGTTTGGTTTGAACGTCATTAACCTGCCTCTGGTTTGCACGATAAAGTCCGGTGCCACTAATGAAAGTGGCGAGCAACTGGAGAGATGACCCGAAATGGAATGAAAATCTTTCAGATATTTTTTGTCAGGAAGAGACTTAAGGGGCCGTGTATCGGAACTGTATGTGCGAAATCAACCAGGTCTTAATGCGCCAAATCTTCAAGCACTCTTTACCGGTTTACTGGCGGGTCGGTCTACCCCTTAACTTCATCCCAGGAAACCGGACTAACATCGTCATGCTTAAGCCGACGATTTCCAACCCGGTCGATACGCATGGTCAGACGACAGGCCGGGTCCGGGCACACACAGCGGCTATCGGTTTCTATCCAGTCCGCGGGGTGGCATTGACGTTGTTTGGCAGGTAATAAGGGTATGGCTGACTGCAAGGCATAAAGACAGAAGTCCTGTTTGGCAGGAAGAGAGATTTTGCCACCTTTGAGGTTGAAATAATCACCTACAGCCATGTTGCAGGTGCAATTGCCTTCAATTGATTCCACCACGACTTTAAGGTCATACAATTCAAACTCGTCGCTTTGGTCCATGTCTTTTTTCATGATATTCCATTCAGGCCGGCAGTTAAGTCAGCGCTATTTTATATCCAGTTTGATGGGTTAAAAAACCATCGCAATATATCCCGGCAGTTTCACCACCGACAGCCATATCGAAATAATCGCGCCAATAACAAGTATCGCATTACGGCCGGTGTTCGCCCGGTAAGGCCCCATCACCTGTTGGCGATTCACCAGTACGATCACGATAATCATCACCATCGGTATCAACAGTGCATTGACACCCATTAAGAGCAATACTTTTAAAAGGGCAGGGAAACTCCAAAACGGGGCCAGGATTGCGGGAACAAAAATCCAGAATTTCAACATGTGTTTGAATCGCACATTATCGGCCCGGTCATGCCAGTCAAAACCAAGCATATCAAGCAGCCAGTAGCTGACGACCTGTACCACAACGACAAAGGTGGTCAGCGCTGCCAGGCTAATACCAATTGAGAATATGAGTGGCCCCAGGAAACCAAGGCCGGCAGGAAATGCTTTTACCAATACCCTTCCTGCCTCGTGAACCGTGTCGATCTGTGCGTGATCTGCGAGACCGTAGAGCGCAAAACCACCCGCCACCATCACAAAGATTGAATAACAACCAAAGACCACTCCAAGGTTAATCACCGCTTTTCGGAACTCACGTTTCAGATCAGGTGTTCCCTTGCTGTTGTCCGCGCTCATGTAAGGGATACCCAATAACGCAGCCGGTGCCAGCGCAGTACCAATAATGGCCATGATGGATGGTCCAGAAAGACGCATGCTGTCGGAACCTGGTACTGCAAGGTCGTCGGGAATCTTCGGAACGAAACCAGCGAGTATGGCGGGTAATTCCTGAAAACCACGTAAGGCCACAACGAGGAAGCAAACCAACATGACAATCATTAATGATGTCATTGCCTTTTGCATACGCTCATAGCCGTTGGATGAAAGTAACCAATAGATAAAGGTGGCAACCACCAACGACAGCGCGGTTTCGGCAATTCTGTAAGTCTGCACGTAATCTGACGGGGCACCGGCTTCGGGCGGATAAAAAGTAAACACCGACATCAGTGCCGAGGTCATGACAGACATCTGACCCATAGCCACCAGTAAATGCACGGGTACGTTGATCAGAAGAATCAACCAGGCAAGCGATGGATGAATTTGTGAGCGGATGAGCGAGAGGATGCCGTCATCGGTATTCAGAAGACCGATACGTGAAGCGGAGTCTACAAAGATGACAAACAGGGGCAGGATGGCAACTACAACCCACAATAGATCATAACGGAACCAGGCACCGGCAAGAATGAAGGTGGCCACCGCACCCGCGCCCATCGTACCCGCCGCCATCACTGCTGCGGGGCCTACAATTTTGGAGAACAAACCGGTGATCTTACTCATGTTCAGTTAGTGGCCGATTCATTCAGGTTGTACTTCATGATGCGTCCATGCGGGCCATCCTTGTCGCGCTCAATATCATAAACGTCACCAGGAACAGCGGGTCCTGTTTGAATGATGGATTGGATTTTTTTAATCTCTGCTGCGTCCAGGGTCAGGCTGGCCAGCTTTTTTAAACTCTGCAGATGGCTGGCGTTTCGAGCGCCAATGATGACAGCTGACACGGAGTTCTGCTGCAAGACATACCGGGCGGCAACTTCTGCAATCCGCACATCGTGCTCATCTGCTATGTTTTTGAGAACCTGCAGTAAATCTTGAAAGTGATCAAACCCCCCGGTTTCCTCCATGATCAACTGATACTTCACAAGGGATCTGTTCTCCGAAAACTGCCCATGTGTCACACCGAGGTATTTCTCTGTCAGAAAACCGCCCGCCACGGACCCGTAGCAGAGGAAAGATATATTGTGTTGCTGGCAGAGTTTCTGCATCCGGCCTGCAGGACGGTTATCAAGAACCGAATACTGAACCTGGTTGGTGATTATCGGACAACCCGCGTCCAGCATTTCACCTAAACTGGAAGCATTGAAATTGGTGGCGCCTATATAGCGGATTTTGCCGGCTTTTTGCAGGTCAGCCAGTTGTAAACAAACATCAACATAACGAGGGACCGAATAATCCCACCAGGCAAACTGCACCAGGTCGAGCCGCTCAACACCCAGGCGCTTGAGAGAGCGGTCGATAATTTTCTCCGTGTCCACTTTTGATACCGTCGCCAGGGCATCAAAGTCGGGTACATACTTGGTGTGAATCTGAACCGGCGCAAGTTCACCGCCGATAAAGTCGCCTTTATACTTCCTCAGAAACTTGCCGATCAATTCCTCAACACCTGTATAGATGTCCGCGCAATCAAATGTCGTGATTCCTGCGCTGACAAAATCGCGCATATCGGCAATGGCCTGTTGCTCATCAATAGCCCCGTGACCACCGGCCAGTTGCCACCCTCCCTTGATCACCTTTGAAATGGAATAGTCATCCCTTAGCGTGGTTCTTGGTAGTTTTAGATCCATCCGGTCAAACGGCCTCCCGGCGTATGAATTGATAGCAAGCAATGTGGAAAATTCACATCGCAATGGCCGGTCACTTTACCATGTGGAATCCTCTTCGTGCCGGGCGATTTATATTGTGCCAGATGATGATCGTTATTGATTGCGTTATACCGGAAAGTTTGATCTTATTGACGCTTTCGGGGGCGCAAGGAGAACCAGATGAATCGCAGGGTGTTAAATAAAAACCGTTCCGGTGTTCACGTAAGCAGAATTGGAAAATGGTTATTGGCTGTTGTCATGGTTTTGTGGGTTCCCACATTACAGGCTCAGACGCAGGAGTTGATTGACGCCTATATGGATCAATGGAAAGACTTCTACCCGAGCTCAGCATTTGGAGAGGGTCAAAAGTCTGCCGCCTGGCGATTTGAAGATTTCTCAAAACAACGCGTTGCAGACTGGCTGTTGTTTAACCAACAGGCAGAGAAAACCCTGATGTCCATTCCCGAAAGTGCCTCTTTGAATGAACGTGTTGATGCGCAGGTGCTATTGCGGCAGGTCAGGCTGGAACTGGAGCTTTGGGAGCAGGATGAACCGCTTACACGGCAACCGCAATGGTATACGGGCAAGATTTCAGAGGCACTGACCTATGTGCTGGTGTCGGATAGGTTGAGCAAGGCTGAGACTTACAAAGCCGTCTTAGCGCGTGTCGAAGGTGTCTCTGCATTGTGTCGTCTGGGCATCGAAAACATAAAAAATGGTAACCCGGCAAGAACCAAAGGCGCATTGAAGTCACTTGAGCGGACGATCGGGTTTTATGAAGAAAAACTGCCGACGGAAGCAATTGCCTGGACGCAAGAAGATGATCTGGAGGGGTTTCTGGAATCGGTAGCCCAGACCACGCAACAGATGCGTGACCTGGCCAGCCATATCAATGACAAGGTCTTACCGGTGGCTTCAGTGCCAGACAAGTTCGGACCGGAAGTTTATAAACGTAAGCTCGCGATTTTCTCGGATAACAATGTAAGCCCTGAAAACTTGACGGTCATTGCCCTGCAGGAAATCGACCGGGTACGCGAACTGATGCTGGATTTGTCAGGAGCCTGGTGGGATGAAGAACACAAGAGTGCCGACAGGCCATCAGGCCAGGCACTACTTGATGCTGCCCTTGCTGCCATGGAGGAAGATCGCGAGGACAACCGGCAGGATTTTCTACGTGTGTTTAAAGAGGCCACCGAGGAATCTATTGATTTTGTGATAGAGCATGAACTGGCAACGGTACCGGCAAACCGCAATATTATCATCGACTTGTTACCGTCGCATTCTCCATTTGCCAGGATCGGAGGCGTGTTTCCGCCCGGTCCTTTCGACCCCGATGCAAAAACCCTGCTTTATTTGCCATCAATTCCCGATGATGCTCCCGAGGAGGAAAAGGACGGGTTCTACCGGTCATTCAACAATCATTTCAACCGGATGATCATTGCGCACGAACTATGGCCCGGTCATGACATGCAATTCAAGGTGGGTCTGTCACAAGCAAGCAAAATACGTGGTTTGTTCAGCAACCAGTATTATTCAGAAGGCTGGGCCTCTTTCGTTGAGGTGGTGATGTTGGAAGCAGGTTGGGGTGATGGCAATAAACTCACCCGTCTGGCGCATTTGCGCAAGCGCCTGGAAAACGCGACACGGGCCTATATCAGCGTCATGGTGCATACACAGGGCTGGAGCAAGGAGCGTGTCATCGAATTCGCCAGCACGCGTGGTTTATTGCCGGCCCAGTTTGCAGAAAACCTGTGGAACCGGGTATCTGGTTTGTACATGTCTTTGCAACTGACTTCATATTTTGTTGGCTATCATGGATTTGATGAGCTTTGGCAGGAAGAGCAACAACGTCTGGGTGAAGACTTTGTCACCCGGGATTTCGTCGATAAGGTGCTTGCGACGGGGTCGGTTCCAATGTCAGCATTGCGTGAGATAGTTCAGCAATAGCATGGTTTTCGACGGTGAATTTCGCAAGTACAGGTATGAATTGATGAGCCTGATGAGGTCATATCAGGCTCAACATACATGCACGTTGAACAGCGCTGTAGTAAAGTACGCGCTCTGTCATTAATCGAAGCTGATTTCATGTTTGCCAGTGACCCGACAAAAATACTTCAAGGCGAAAGCCCTGCTGCTGAAAAGCAGATTCCCGAACTGGGGAATAGTGACAGAATCCGGTTGAAGTTCGGTAATTATGGCATCGAAATCGTCGAGAACGGTCTAAGGATACGCGTCTCAAATTTGTTCAGTACCACTGATGGGCTTCAGACAAACCGGACATTTGCGGTGGTTATGTACCCTGCCGTGATTGAAGCGGCATTCCAGAAAGAACACGAAGCGATCATCAACGGCCAGTCCATTGGAATTGTATTCAAAGACAATGGCTGGACTATCGATAAACGCCACCAATATATCGGCCAACTGGAAACACTGACAGATTTCTCAGATGTTCATGCACTCTTTGGCGATATTGGTGAAGTCCAACCGGTCATTCACGTTTACTCACTGATTGTCAAAAAAGATAACGCCGAGTTTCATTACGCCTCTATCGCCGAAGTGCACCACCCCGAGTACCTTGATCTGGAAGAGCTGAAGGCCATTTGCGGAAGTGAAGTAGATAGCGCGCTTGTGAAAGATCAGGACATCGTTGATTTTCTCAAGATTGTTGAAAGCAAGATGCGGAACGCCTAGCCACCTTCTTTGTTGGGTGCGTGACTGTTTACACACCTTTTTCTGATCCACCTATTTCTTTATCCCTGCGCCCCCTCACTGCTAAATCCAATGAAACAACAGACCCCCTCCATTGAGAGGGTTTCCCAGCTTGATAGGGTCACGTGGGTAACGAGTTACCCACCCTATGTACCTTCATTCAGCCTGAACAGCTCAGTATTACCACCAATCGCTGCAGTATTAATCGTCAATACCTTCTCATTGGCGAAGCGCAGCAGGTAGTGCGGCCCGCCGGCTTTGGGGCCGGTGCCTGAGAGGCCCATGCCGCCGAAGGGTTGCACACCCACGACTGCGCCGATCATGTTGCGGTTGACATAGGTGTTGCCGATGGAATGTTTTGCGAATAATTCCAGCCAGTAGCCTTCGATACGAGAGTGCACACCGAAGGTCAAACCAAAGCCCGTATCTGCAATATCAGACATGACCTTTTCAATATCGCCGTGCTTATAACGGATCACATGCAGGATAGGACCAAACTCTTCATCGGTGAGTGTTGAGAGGGCAGGAATCTCGAAAATATGTGGTGCGAAGTAAGTGCCATTTTCGAGGTTGTCAGGTATCTTGCCCCTGGCAATCAGCTTGCCATCTTTGTGCATGCGGTCGATATGCTTTTCCAGTCCATTACGCGAACTGAGGTTGATGACAGGACCGATATCAGTAGCCAGATCGAGCGGGTCACCGATCTGCCTTTCTGCCAGTGCGCCTTTCAGCATATCGATCACCTTGTCGGCAATGCTGTCTTGCAGATACAACACACGCAGGGCTGAGCAGCGCTGACCGGCAGAAGAGAAGGCGGACGTTAAAACGTCATCGGTGACCTGTTCCGGTAGTGCGGAGGAATCTACGATCATGACATTCTGACCACCGGTTTCAGCGATGAGCGTATTGATGGTTCCGTTCTTGGCAGCCAGCGAGCGGTTGATGGTCTGGGCAGTGCTTGTTGAACCGGTCAGGGCGACACCAATGATCCGCTCATCTGATACCACTTTGGCGCCCATCTTCGAGCCGCGTCCGTAGAGCAGGTGCAGCACATCTGTGGGCACTCCGGCTTCATGCATCAAGCGAATTGCGTAAGCACCCACAAGTGGAGTCGGGTCAGCAGGTTTGGCAATGACGGC
>JAOUCZ010000117.1 GCA_029859505.1 Lysobacterales bacterium
CAGGGCGATCCCGCCACTCTGGAGATTCAAAGCGGTCGCACCGAGGTTAAAGAAGGTGATTACATATTGCCTATTGACGATCACGATTTTCCAGAGCAGTTACTACCTCATGCAATGGATCCGGTACCGGATGGAATGGAAGTCGTTGCACTGACCCAGGCGAGATATGGTGCAGGTCACTACCAGATCGTTGCTATCAATGCCGGTCAGAACCAGGGTGTTGAGGTGGGTCATGTATTTTCGGCTTTCCGGCCTGGTAAAAGAATTCAGGACGAGGTGAAATACCCGACTGGAAGTTGGGCACAACAGAAAACACTGAATGGCGGCAAGGTTACCCTGCCGGATCAGTACAGTGCCCATATCCTCGTTTTCCGGGTCTTTGATGAAGTCAGTTATGCGATGATCATGAATGGAAAACGACCGGTACGTGAACGTGACATACTGAAACACCCGGACGAAACACTTTAAACAGACCAGGAAGCTGCCGGCAGAGACCGGAAGACCCCTGGCGCAAGCAAGGGGGTTGTTACGAAACAACATGACTGGTTAGTTATTCTGAATGCGCCCTCGCTCGGGGGCGCTTCACTTATCAAGCTGATTGAATCATTGGGCGGCGCGTCTGCAGTGGCTGAATCCAACGCACGTGATTTAACCCGGTGCGGCTTGGCGGATGAGACGATCGCAGCGATTTCCAATCCGGATAAGCAGAAAGTTGAATCGGATTTGCAATGGCTTTCTCACCCAAATCGCCACCTTTTGTGTTGGGATGATGATGCCTATCCGGTTTTATTAAGACGTATTCCCAACCCGCCGGCGGCACTGTTTATTGACGGTGACCCTGGCTGTCTGTGGCAACCCCAGATCGCGGTTATTGGCAGTCGCAACCCCACTGCCGGTGGTCTTGACCACGCACGTGACTTTGCCACCACGCTCACGCGTCAGGGCATGACTATCACCAGCGGCCTGGCAAGCGGAATTGATACAGCTGCCCACGAAGCAGCATTGAATGAGGGGGGATTGACCATAGCTGTTAACGGGACCGGTCTGGACCAGGTTTACCCCTACAGCAGCCGTGCAACGGCCGGACGCATCCGTACACAGGGCGCGATGGTTTCCGAACTGCCACTTGGATCACCACCCAGACGGCAGCATTTTCCATCCCGGAATAGAATCATTTCGGGCTTGAGCCTTGCGGTTCTTGTCATAGAGGCCGGGCTGAACAGCGGCACACTGATTACCGCACGCAAAGCTGCGGAACAGGGACGTGATGTATTCGCCCTGCCCGGCTCTCTGAACAACCCCATGGCGAAGGGCTGTCACAGGCTGATCCGGGAAGGCGCTCGACTGGTAGAAACCACTGCAAACATCATGGAGGAACTGGGGCCTGTAGCTGCAGAACTGCAAATGGAAATTCGCCAACGGCTTGACCAGCCTGATGAACCATCCGAAAAACCCGCTGAGTTCAATGAGACCCTTCTGGATGATGAGGACTACCGCAAGGTTTGGGAGGTAATGGGTTACGACCCAAAGCCCCTGGATGTAATTATCGAACAATCTGGTCTCAAAGCCCGTGAAATATCATCGATGCTTTTGATGATGGAGCTCAAGGGCATGATAAAAAAGCAAGCGGCAGGACTTTATGTGCGTATATGAACAGGATACAACATCGGAAAATCCCCACGGGTGCCGCTGCAATTCCTTCTTTAATCTCTGCAACAACCCAGGTATCGCTGCTGACCGATTCAATCGCTCGCTTGAACATCAGCAATAGAGTCCCAACCTTCCTCAAACGTATTTCAATGGTTTATCTTCTTTCGGTCGATATCCTGACAAGTTTTTACACAAATGTGCATTGACGCTGAGATAAGTCTCAGCCATGCTGTGACCTGACAGCGGAGAGGAACCAGACTGAGTTTGCTGCAACAAGCAACCAGTCAGCTATAAGAGAGGCCCAATAATGAAAGAAAACGTACTCGACGTGCTGATGTTTCTCTTTGAGAACTATTTATACGACGAACCAGATGATGCACCGGACAGAGACTCTTTAGAGGAGAATCTCCATCAGGCTGGATTCACCAATGGGGAAATCGAAAAAGCCTTCAATTGGTTGGACGATCTTGCCGAGCAGCGTCATCAGCCTGACCTGTTTCGGGATAACCACCGGCCTGTCCGCGTTTATGTTGAATCAGAAATTGCCCGTCTGGATACCGAGTGCAGAGATTTCCTGATGTACCTCGAAAACACCGGCATCATAGACGCCCACCGCCGTGAACTTGTCCTCGACCGTGTACTTGCATTGGAAACCGACGAGATTACTTTGGAAGATATGAAGTGGGTCGTGCTAATGGTGTTGTTCAATCAACCGGGCCAGGAAGCGAATTTTGCCTGGATGGAAGATTTGATGTTTGACACCGAGCAGGAATATCGGCACTAATAATATAGGGGTCGACCACGGAACTCGGTCCGACTGATACTGAAAAGCTTTACAGCTGGAGAAAATTACCATCTGATAATGTTCCTGCCTTGCAGGCAGATGGTGTTTGTTTGAGTTTAATATTATGGCTAAGAACCTGCTTATTGTAGAATCGCCGGCCAAGGCGAAAACCATAAACCGATACCTCGGTAAAGATTTTGTGGTACTGGCATCCTATGGTCATATACGCGACCTGCCGTCCAGGGATGGCGCTGTCGATACAGAAAATAATTTCACCATGAACTACGAACTTAGCGATGGCAGCAAGAAGCACGTTGATGCAATCGTTAAGGCAGCCCGAAAGGCCGAGGCGGTTTACCTCGCAACTGATCTCGACCGCGAAGGTGAAGCCATATCCTGGCATATCTACGAAATTCTCAAAGAAAAAAAGCTGACTGATAAAATTCCCTTTTACCGGGTCGAATTTTCTGAAATCACAAAACACGCAATCCAGGATGCCGTAGCCAACCCACGTGAACTCTCCATGGACCTGGTCAATGCCCAGCAGGCAAGACGCGCACTGGACCACCTGGTTGGTTTTAACCTGTCGCCATTGCTGTGGAGAAAAATCAAACCCGGCCTGTCAGCGGGCAGGGTTCAAAGCCCGGCACTGCGTATGATTGTGGAGCGAGAGCGCGAAATTGAAGCGTTTAATGCACAGGAATACTGGACCATTGAGGCTGACCTGCAAAAGTCTGAACATGCGTTTACCGCCAATCTGGTGCGTTTGGACGGTGAAAAGTACCGCCAGTTCGATATCCAGGATGAAACACGCGCGACCGCAGTTCGTGAAAAGCTGCTCGCTGACGCCAACGGTCAGCTGAAAGCAGACAGGATCACCCGCAAAGAACGAAAACGCCGCCCTGCACCACCGTTTATCACATCTACCTTGCAGCAGGATGCATCAAGAAAACTCAGATTTTCAGCTCAGAAAACCATGCGTACGGCACAAACATTGTACGAAGGCATCGAAATCAATGGTGAAACCGAAGGTCTGATAACTTATATGCGAACCGACTCAGTCATGTTGTCGAATGATGCGCTTGCAGATATCCGTGCACAGATTGTTGACCAGTTTGGTCCGGACTATCTGCCCGAGCAGGCGAATTTCTACAAAACCAAATCAAAAAACGCCCAGGAGGCGCATGAGGCTATCCGCCCGACGTCCGCCAAACTGGTGCCCGGTAAAATCAAATCCAGCCTGACAGATGACCAATTCCGTCTGTATGAGCTTATCTGGAAACGCACCCTGGCTTGCCAGATGACCCCGGCAAAAATGGACACCGTTGCTGTCGAATTTGACTGCGGCGCGAACGCCAGTTTCCGCGCCAACGGTTCTGTCGTTATTTTTCCCGGTTTTCTGGCGGCTTACGAGGTTTCAGGACCTGAAAGCGAGAAAAAGGCAGATAGACGGCTTCCTGATATGCAAGAGGGTGACATTCTAAAACTGGATGCTATCCGTTCTGAGCAACATTTTACGGAGCCACCACCAAGGTATTCAGAAGCCAGCCTGGTCAAAGCCATGGAAGAATATGGCATCGGCAGGCCATCAACCTATGCCAGCATCATGTCAACACTGGTCCGGCGGCACTACACCGAACTCGAAAACCGTCGCTTCAGACCCACAGATACCGGCCGTGTAGTCGAGCGTTTCCTTGAAAACCACTTCACCGAATACGTGGACTATGAGTTTACCGCACGCCTGGAAGATGAACTCGATGAGATCTCACGCGGTGAGCTCGACTGGGTTCCATTGCTGAAATCATTCTGGAAACCCTTCAATGAAAGGGTTATCAGGAAAATGGAAGATGTTGATGCCCGCGAGGCCAAGGGAACCCGAGTTTTGGGCACAGACCCCAAATCCGGCAAGCCCCTGTCCGTACGACTGGGCCGCTACGGTCCGCATGCCCAGATCGGCACGCGCGAAGATGAAGAAAAACCCACTTTTGCAGGTTTCAGACCTGGACAAAGTCTCGAATCAATTACGCTGGAAGAAGCACTTGAGTTATTCAAGTTGCCTCGTGAACTGGGCGTAACACCGGAAGGTGAAAAAGTGTTCGCAGCAGTCGGACGTTTTGGCCCCTACATTCGTTTTGATAACAAGTTTGTGTCATTGAAAGATATCGACCCGCATGACGTCACGCTGGAACAGGCCCTGGTACTGGTCGCAGAGAAAAAAGAGTTCGAAGCTAACCGTATTATTCAGACCTTTGAGGGAAGTGACATCGAGGTTTTGCGTGGTCGGTATGGCCCCTACATTAGCGATGGCAACAAAAATGCACGCATGCCAAAAGACCGCGAACCCGAATCTCTGACCCTCGCCGAATGTGAGGAATTGATCGCTGCCGCCCCGGACCGTAAACGCGGCAGAAAGAAAGTAGCCAAGAAAAAAGTAGCGAAAAAGAAGGTCAGTAAGAAGAAGGCCGGCAAAAAAAAGGCGTCCAAAAAGAAAACCGCCAAGAAGAAAGCCTCAAAGAAATGAATCACGGTCAGAAAACCGTCATCTGAAGCATGACGGTCCAATCACAGCTCGATACTGCCACTGCAGTTGAAAAACTGCGGACCGGCCATGTAATCGCCTATCCCACCGAGGCTGTTTATGGACTCGGTTGTGACCCGGCCAATGAATCGGCTGTGCGCAAGCTATTAAAATTGAAAGGCCGGCATGAGTCCGCTGGCCTGGTACTGATAGCCAGCGATTTCTCACAGCTTCTGCCCTGGATCTCAGACGTCGAGGAAGCACTGGTCAAAAAGGCCATGCAAACCTGGCCAGGTCCGGTGACCTGGCTGTTTCCGCGCGCTGCAACTGTGCCGGATTACGTTGCGGGTAATCATAAAACCATTGCTGTACGCATTACTGCACACCAACCCAGCCGGGATTTGTGCGAATCGTTTGGGTCTGCACTGATTTCTACCAGTGCAAACCACACATCTGCCGAGCCCGCACGCAGCCCGGCTGAAGTATGGGACTATTTTGGTACCGGTATTGCCGGTACGCTCGCCGGCGAACTTGGAAGTGGTGACAAACCCAGCGAAATTCGTGACCTTGTTACCGGGAAAATCATTAGACAGGGTTAACCAACAGGGCGGAATTACATGCCAATTGAACGTGTTAAATCATATTTGCTTGAGCTTCAGGACAGTATCTGTCGCGGACTCGAGAAAGAAGATGGCAATGGCCGCTTCGAAGAGGATTTGTGGCAACGCGAAGCAGGTGGCGGAGGCCGTACACGGGTTTTAGAGCAAGGTGACGTATTCGAACAGGCGGGGGTCAATTTCTCTCACGTTTTTGGCAATCGCTTACCGCCATCCGCAACTGCTGCGAGACCTGAACTGGAAGGCCGTGACTTTCAGGCGATGGGTCTTTCACTGGTCATCCATCCACGCAACCCATATATCCCGACCAGTCATGCCAATGTGCGTTTCTTTATCGCCAGCAAGCCCGGGGCGAAAGAAGGTGAAGATGATTCGATCTGGTGGTTTGGCGGCGGCTATGACCTGACCCCTTATTACCCGAACATGGATGATATTATTCATTGGCATCGCACAGCCAAAGAAACCTGTCAGCCGTTTGGTGATGATGTTTATTCCCGTTACAAACAATGGTGCGATGATTACTTCTATCTCAAGCATCGTAATGAAACGCGTGGTGTTGGTGGTCTGTTCTTCGATGATTTAAACGAGTGGGGTTTTGAACGCAGCTTTGAGTTCATGCAAACCATTGGAAATTCCTATCTGCCGGCCTACCTGCCCATCGTTGAGCGTCATAAAGACAAACAATACGGTGATCGCGAACGGGCATTCCAACTCTATCGCCGCGGTCGCTATGTCGAATTTAACCTGGTCTATGATCGCGGAACTCTTTTCGGCCTGCAGTCCGGTGGACGCACCGAGTCTATCCTGATGTCACTTCCGCCGGTTGTTAACTGGCGTTACAACTATCGGCCGGAGAAGGGGTCTGCCGAAGGGGAACTTGAGGAGTATTTGAGGCCAAGGGACTGGTTGGGGGAAGGATTGGAGGATTGATGCGAGTCGTTCTACCTTTGCCCAGGTCAGTTTTTCAGTGAACGTCCGATCTTTTCTTAGTTGACGTCCCGTGTGTTTCACAGCCCACGCTCAGCCACATATGTGCATGTCTATTAGAATCCATTGCTGTATGAATACTCTCATAGCCGAGGGGGTGTAGTCTGTTGTTTCAAGACCGTGCGAGACTGACACAATCGCGCCGCACATACCCCAGGGCACCCTCTCGACCAGTTTCTGGTCTCACCTTGTCCTGAACATAAAAAACCCCGCCGGTTGCCCGGCAGGGTTAAAAGGTGGTTTCGGCTTGGGGGAGATAACCGATACCGTGGTTCGCAAGGGGTGCGAACCGGACTGCTGTAGAACAGTCACAAATTAAGACCCTGACACCTTTGTTTGGTTCAACAAATCCGGTGACATTCCGGGTAAATTAATGCTTTTTTTAACTACCCACTAATGTGCAGTATCCCAGTCCTTTCCAAAACCGGCATCCACCACAAGTGGAACGTCCAGTTCAGCTGATGCCGACATGTGCCCAATGACCTCGTCGCGCACTGCTTCAAGCTGGTTTTCCTCTACTTCCAATACCAGTTCATCGTGTACCTGCATTACCAGTCTGGCACCCGGTTTGTCGGTCTGCAGCCAGTTGTCTACCTTGATCATGGCAATCTTGATGATGTCTGCTGCCGTTCCCTGCATGGGTGCGTTGATGGCGGCACGTTCTGCACCTTGCCGGCGCATCATGTTGCTGGCATTGATTTCCGGCAAATATAACCTGCGGCCGAATAAGGTCTCGACGTAACCCTGCTCGCGTGCCTGTTCACGGGTTTCTTCCATGAAAATCCGTACACCGGGATAGCGGGAGAAGTAGGTATCCATATACTCCTGTGCCTCGGGCCGGCTGATGTCCAGTTGACGACTGAGCCCGAAGGCTGACATGCCGTACATCAGGCCGAAGTTGATCGCCTTGGCTGCGCGGCGCTGATCATCTGTTACGTTTTCATAGTCTTCGGCGAAAACCTCACCTGCTGTTGCCCGGTGAACGTCAACACCGTCATGAAATGCCTTAAGCAATCCCGGGTCCCCGGAAAGGTGCGCCATGATCCGTAGTTCGATTTGGGAGTAATCAGCGGCCAGCACGAGGCTACCCGGAGGTGCCACGAAGGCCGTACGAATCTTTCGCCCCTGGGGTGTTCGAATGGGTATGTTTTGCAGGTTGGGGTTGGCGGAAGACAGTCTGCCGGTAGCCGCCACCGCCTGGTGATACGATGTGTGTACGCGTCCTGTATGGGGGTTAATTTGCTCCGGCAGTTTATCGGTATAAGTCGATTTGAGCTTGGAAATGGACCGATTTTCCAGAATCAACTTTGGTAGCTCATAGTTGACAGCCAGTTCCTTCAGAACATCTTCGGCTGTAGATGGTTGACCCTTGGGTGTTTTGCGGATGACCGGTAGTTCCAGTTTCTCAAACAGTATTTGCTGTAGTTGTTTGGGAGACCCGAGATTAAAAGGCTGGCCGGCAGCCTCATGCGCCTGCTTTTCCAGTTCCAGCATACGCTTGGCCAGTTCCCCACTTTGTTTTTGCAATATTTTTCCATCAATTAGCACGCCGGCCTGCTCCATTCTGGCCAGCACTGGTATCAACGGAATTTCAATCTCTTTCAACACCTTTTCAAGGGCCGGTTCAGCCTGCAGCTTCGGCCATAGTTTCTGATGCAGGCGCAGGGTGATGTCAGCGTCTTCTGCTGCGTAGTGGCCAGCATCCTCAATGGAAACCTGGCTGAAAGATATCTGTTTGGCACCCTTACCGGCGATATCTTCGTAATGTGTGGTCTGATGGCCGAGATATTTCAGTGCCAAAGAATCCATGTCGTGGCGACTGCCGGTGCTGTTAAACACATAGGATTCGAGCATCGTGTCAAATGCGACTCCCTGAACCGCGAGATTGTAGCGTGACAGGACATTCATATCGTATTTGATATGTTGGCCCACCTTTTTGTGTGATTCGCTCTCCAGCAGCGGCCTGAGCGCTTCCAGCACGACATCACGATCAAGTTGTGTCTCTACACCCGGGTAATTGTGGCCAACCGGTATATAAATCGCCTCAAAGGCATCAACAGCGAAACTCAGACCCACCAGTTCAGCCTGCATCGGATCAAGGCTCGTCGTTTCGGTATCAAATGCGATCAGGTCAGATTGTTCAAGCTTCTCCTTCCATAGGTTAAAACTCGCCATATCCAGAATGGTGGTGTAGTTAGTTTCGGTTGTTGACGACTGTGAAGGTTCCTCTGAACCCAGCTCCTTCAACCAGCTATTGAACTCATTTCGCTGCAGAAACTCACGCAGCTCGGCCTCATCTACGGCACCGCGCTTGAGTTGTTTAACATCCTCTTCCAGTTCCAGATCGCTGCGGATGGTCGCCAAATCACGCGACAGTGGCAGCACCTCCAGTGCTTCTCGCAGGTAACCACCGATTTTCCCCTTCATATCGTTGGCATTGGCCATGACACCTTCAAGATCTTGCCAGTTACCCAACCATTTGGCAGCGGTTTTCGGCCCACACTTTTCAACCCCTGGAATGTTGTCCGCCTTGTCACCGGTCAATGCCAAAAAGTCCACGATCTGTTCAGGCCTCACACCAAATTTTTGTATAACACCATCGATGTCCATGGATGTATCGGTCATCGTGTTGACGAGGGACACACGATCATTGACCAGTTGGGCCATATCCTTGTCTCCGGTGGAGATCACACAATCAATATTCTCGGCAGTTGCACGTTTTGCCAGCGTACCGATTACATCATCGGCCTCGACACCTGAAACCTGAATCAGCGGCAGCCCCAGAAGCCGGACCAATTCGTGTATCGGTTCTATCTGCTGCCTTAGTTCCAGCGGCATCGGCGGGCGGTTTGCCTTGTACTGTTCATACATTTCATGACGAAATGTCGGACCCTTTGCATCAAATACCACTGCGATATTTTCCGACTCGGAATCATTTATCAGGCGCCGCAGCATATTGGCAACACCCAGCAGGGCACCTGTCGGTTCACCCGCAGAATTGGTCAGGTTCGGAAGGGCGTGGTACGCCCTGTAGATATAAGATGAACCATCGACCAGGTAAAGAGTATTAATAGCGCTCATGCAACATTTCTTCCAGATTCAGTTATTCGTGTCTGCTATGCTGAGAGTATCGAAAAACAGGTTTATAAACATTATTAATTTGCCGTTGTGGGAGCAAACTGAATGAAACACAAATTGATTATCATGCTGATGGCCAGCGTTCTGACCTGCGGGCTGGCCATGGCCCAGGAAGAAGCCGCAGAGATTACTGACCCGGCCGCACCACCACCTATCCCGCCAATTCCACCCAAGGTTCCTGGTGAAGAACTCGAACCCAGCGTTGTCATTACCGAACGGGAAGGTCAACGTGTTGAAGAGTACAGACAAAACGGCAGAACCTACATGGTGAAAATTACACCCGTTAAAGGTCCGGCCTACTATTATCTCGATGAGGACGGTGACGGCGAACTTGAACTGCGGGAGTCCGACCGGAAACTGAATCCGGTGCAACCGGTATACTGGAAACTGAAGGAGTGGTGAAAGCACCTGTCAGGTTTTCTGCATTGCGCAAGTTTATTGCCGCCAGTGGAAAAGCCGTTGCCTGGCTAACCGTTTTGATGGTACTGCTGACATTTACCATCGTGGTACTTCGTTATGGCTTTAATCTAGGCTGGATCTGGCTACAGGAATCCCTGACCTATCTTCACGTAGCCGTATTCAGCATCGCTTGCGCCTGGGCTTTACAGGAGGATGCCCATGTACGGGTGGATGTTTTTTACACTGGCATGACCAACAGGAACCGTGCACTGGTGAATCTGCTTGGAAGTCTGTTATTCCTTGTACCTTTCTGCATTTTTATCCTGATCGTTGCACTGCCCTATGTCGGCAATTCATGGAAGTTGCTAGAGACCTCAAGGGAAGCCGGCGGCTTACCGATGGTCTTTCTACTCAAAACGCTGATCATGGTCATGCCGGCTTTATTGCTCGGTCAGGCCTTTATCAACGTTTCCGATGCATGGAGTATCCTGCGGAATGAAGAGCCCGCGTGAATCATGACGCCTGAACGCGTTAAAAGGCTTGATGAGGTATTGGCGCAACGCCAGCCTGATCTGACAGTTTTTGCGGAAAACCTGCACAAACCCAAAAATTTTTCTGCCATGGTCCGCAAC
>JAOUCZ010000118.1 GCA_029859505.1 Lysobacterales bacterium
TTGCCCGGAATCGACGCGGGGTGCTCCGGTTTTTCATTGAATCCAATCACACGTCCAGTCTCATCCACGGTCATCACACCAAACTGGCCGGCAGCCTCTTCTATGGGTACTTCTATGCAGCAGACGGTCATGTCCGCTTCTTTTTCGGCATGGAAGGCGAGGAAATTACCGTAATCCATCTTGTAAACATGATCGCCCGACAGGATTAAAACGAACCTTGGATTATGCGTACGGATGATATCAAGATTCTGGAAGACGGCATCTGCGGTCCCCAGGTACCAGCCATCTCCGGTACGCTGTGAAGCCGGCAGAATCTCAACGAACTCGCGATCAGAACGAAAACCGGTCCAACCATGTACCAGGTGACGAATCAACGAGTGTGCCTTGTACTGGGTCGCTACACCGATGCGCCGAATACCCGAGTTGATGCAATTGGACAAGGGGAAATCTATGATTCGCAGTTTGCCGCCAAAGTAAACTCCGGGCTTCGCGCGCCAGTCGGTTAACTCATAAAGACGGGAACCACGGCCACCGGCAAGGATCATGGCGACCGTATCACGGGTTAATAGACTTACATAACGGCCCTGGTCCGCTAAAGTATTAGTGGGCATCAGTTTTGTCCTCTCACGATAAAGTTTCAGACAAAGTGTAACGTGAATTGCTCAGGAGCGGGCAGCTTCCTTAATCAAATTTGCAACCGAAGTACAAAATTCCAGCGAAAGTTGCTCTTCTGTCACCCGCCAGCTCCAGTTGTTCGAAGTGGTACCTGGAATATTCAGCCGTGAATCCGAACCCAAACCAAGGTAATCCTGCATTGGAACAATGGCCAGCCTTGCCTGGGATTTGAACGCCAGGCGTATCATGTCCAGATGAATGGTATCTTCATTGCCGCCAGTGGCCTTCATCGCATTCTTGCGTGTCTCAGCAACCTCCTGCTCAGACCGGGTATCTTCATCTCCGCCATTGAACCAGCCCACCGTTGTGTCATTGTCATGGGTGCCGGTGTAACAAACACAGTTCCGGTAAACACTGGCGAGACTGAAACCCGGGTCACCTACTTCAAACTGCAGTACTTTCATACCGGGCATATTATGACGACGACGCAAACCTTCCACCTCGGGTGTAATTACACCGAGATCTTCAGCCACAATCGGCAGTTTACCCAATGCTTTCTTCATGGCGTTGAAGAGGTCATCCCCAGGGCCGGGCAACCACTCGCCTTCACGTGCCGTTTGGGCACCAAACTGAATTGCCCAGAATGATTCAAAACCACGAAAATGATCAATTCTCACAAGATCCATTTTACTTGCCGCGTTCTGCAAGCGCTCAATCCACCACTGATAACCGTTGGACTCATGGTACTTCCAGTCATACAGCGGATTGCCCCAGAGCTGACCATCTGCACTGAAGTAGTCCGGTGGCACGCCTGCTACATGTGAAGGCCTGCCATTCTGATCAATCAGTAAAATTTCCGGGTGAGCCCAGGCATCTGAACTATCCAATGCAATATAGATGGGCATGTCGCCAAACAGGGAAATTTTATTTTCACGGGCATAACGTCTGAGCGTTTGCCATTGCTGGTCAAACAGGAACTGGATTATCTTGATGTTTTCGATGTCCGCACGGTGATTTTCGCGCAATTGCTGCATCGCATCAGGTTCCCGATGAACATAGACTTGTTCCCATTCGGGCCAGGATCTTTCATCGTGCAGGTTCTTGAGAATTCGATAGGTTGCATAATCGTCTAACCAATGCCTGTCATGTAAAACCAGGAAAGACTCATAAGCAGTTTTCAAATGGGTACTGACAACAGATGAAAACCGTTCAGCCGCGCGTTTCAGTAATGCGTGCTTTTTCGGGATCAGTTGCCCGTAGTCAACATGATCGTCGGGTAAACCGGTGAGTGCTTGCGCCTCATCGGTGTGCAACAGGCCCAGCCGGATCAGGGGTTCAATGCCGATCAGCATTTCGTTACCCGCAAATGCCGATAGAGGCTGATAGGGTGAATCGCCATAAGCGGTCGGACCTGTTGGCAGAAACTGCCAGAAACTGATATTCATCGTAAGCAATTTATCAATAAAGGCTAACGCACTGTCGCCGATATCACCTATCCCGTAGGGGCCGTCGAGCGAAGCAAAGTGCAACCCCACACCCGCTTTTTTATTGAGCGGCAAAATAGTTGATTGCGTAGTTTCCATTTCCAGCAGACCTGTTCTTTTAAATTGCCTTGCAACTCAGCGCTTATCTATCTAACTGGCTATCCGTTGAAAAAGCTCGCGCGCACAATAACTGGCTCCCAGTAAACCGGGCTGTGGGTGCAGGATGAGTAAGGTCGGTACCTTTTCCATCAGGGCGCGGTGACGTCCTTTATTTTCAAAGCCCGACCTGAAACTGCTGGCGTTCAGCAAATCCGGGTATCGCTTGAGGATACCGCCGGCGAGATAAATACCATCAAATGCGCCCAGTGCCAGGGTCAGGTCGCCGGCAACCTGACCGAGTACTTCAAAAAACAAGTGGGTAGCTTCCACCGCAATCGCGTCTTCATTGGCCAGTACCCGGGAAAAAATTTCTGCGGCAGTGATGTCTTTGGTGGGCTCACCACGAATCTTGCATAAGGCCCAGTAAATATTTTCAAGCCCCGGGCCGGATATCAGACGCTCGCTCGAAACACGGTCAAAACGCTGACGTAACTGCTCCAGCACCTTGTATTGCATACGGGATTCAGGTGCGAAACCCGCATGACTGCCTTCACCGACAATCGGGTAAATACCCGCCTCACGAACCAACAAACCACCCGTTCCCAGGCCGGTTCCGGGCCCCAGAACTCCGAAAGTAGGTTCCCGCTTTTCATCCGGTTCGGCCAGTACCAAGCCGATGGTTTTAACGTCATTCTCACCGAGCATATGGAGGGAGTAAGCGATGGATTCAAAATCATTCAACAGTTGTACCGTGGATAAGCCGAATTCTTGCCTTAATATGCGGCCATCAATCACCCAGTGGTTATTTGTTAAAACGATACGGTCATCCACAACCGGACCGGCGGCTGCCAGGCAGATCGCATCAGGTGTTTCGCTGCCACTGCGTTCAAGGTAATCCGCAATTGCCTGCTCTACCGTTTTATAGTCAGCACTGGCCAGGGTTAACTCATTGGAGAAACTCGGCTCATCCGGGTGAGCCAGTGCAAAACGGGCGTTGGTACCACCGATATCTCCGATCAAAAGGCATGGGTCAGTCATTAGCAATCACCTGTATGCATTTTTCCAAAGCTGGTTTAATACGCTATTGAAGCCAGTCACGCAACTGTGCGTAAACTTCTGGATGCCCCAACAGTTCCATATGACCGGTTTCAAAGCCCAGCCATTGATGGCTCTCAGGTATCTCGAACGCACGGGCCGGATCACGGCTTTTGCCAAGAGCACTATCAACGGGTACAAGACCATCACCAATCAGGCGCTCATGAATCCGGCTATGCTTTTTAGCCAGTGTGCCTGCCATCACATAGCATTCAACACCAGTAGGAAGTGGAATAAAATCCTGCGTCCCGTCAGTTATGCAGCCATGCCTAAGATCGCTGATACCTGCACTGCGCTTATTGGCAAGCCGCGTGAATGGTGTCGTATAAGGGCTTAAGTCCATCGCATAATTGATCCAGTTACCACCGCGTTCAAGCGGTGTACCCTGGTGTGGCGATCCAATACAAATCAGTTTTTGATGATGCTTTACCCAATCGTGATTCAACTCACTACCATGGTGACACGCACTCCGTGCGACCAGTCCACCCATGCTGTGACCGGTGATGATCAGCTCACTCAAGGGATGCGGCCAACTACTCAGCAGGCTCTCCAGCATCGTGGCCAATTCACGGCCATTGGCAGCGATAGACAAACCGGTGTTATAGCGCAGGTAAATCGGTGTATAGCCAAGATCCATGGCCAGTGCCTCGCCCCGGTTAATATTGTCGCGGGTCCAATGTTCATCATTGAGACATAACCCGTGCACGAACAGGAGAACTTTTCCCTTTGCCTCCGCCAGGGCATTCGGCTGTTGGGTATCCAGTTGTTTTCCCTGGTAGCGGAAACTCATTTTGGTTGCTATTGGATTACCTGTCTCAACCAGGTGATCACCATAGATACCATTGATCACTGCGGCCACGGCATCACGGGTAGTGTTTGAGGTAGTTTCGGGTAACAGTGTCATAATCGGGGCCATTCCCGCATCGAAACCCTGCCCAAGCAGCTTTGTCGTACCACGTATGCTGCGATAAACAAACCCGGTCAGTCCGCTCGTTTTTTCAGCACGTGAAACACCAAGGGGAGCATGACCGAGCTGAATGGTGTGGTGCATCTTTTCAACCACATCGGTCACACCAACCGTCGCTTCGACGGCCAGGCGCACCACGCCCCGCAGGTCGGAGAGAGTTCCCCGGTTGATTATGCCCATGAGTTGATTATCAAGCTTCTGTGGTGGCCGGTACTTCTTCCAGCGTATCGCGGTTGCGCATCATCAGCCAACGAACCAGTGCCGGCAGAATAACGATGGCTCCCACCATGTTTGCCAGGAAGATAAACGACAGGAGGATACCCATGTCTGCCTGCAGTTGCAGGCTGGAGAACGCCCAGGTTCCGACACCGGCACCCAGCGTGAAACCGGTAAAAATAACCGCACGGCCGGTAAGCCTCAATGTTCTGTAATAAGCGTCCCGCAAGGTGTGGCCTGCTTTAAGCATGATGTCCAGTCGGTTGTAGATATAGATACCATAGTCGACACCGATACCAACACCGAGGGCAACAACGGGTAGTGTATTGACCTTTAACCCGATGCCATACAACGCCATCAGGGCTTCTGCCATTGTCGAAACGACCACCAGCGGCAGCACGATACATAATGTTCCCAGGAATGAACGGTAGGTCACCAGGCAAAGAATGATAATGGACGCGAAGACCAGTGCGAGCATGGGCTTCTCTGCCGCTGCGATGTCTTCATTGGTCGCTGCCATCACACCTACATTGCCAGTGGCTAAACGAAACTGCAGTCTCTCCGGTGTGACCTCGTCCTCATTCGCCAGTTCTTCCAGAACCTCGTGTTCGAGCTTCAGGGTGAGTTCACCAATATTGAGTTCTTCACGCAGTTCTTTTACTCGATTTACAATACGGGCAATGGTTTCAGCCTTGTGATCCGTCGTAAATACCATGATCGGCATGGCGCTACAGTCTGTATTGAGCAAGCCGGTCGCCGTGTCGATTCCACTCAGTGCCTGGCGCAGAACGTAATTATCCCTGGGCAAAATACGCCACTTGATATTGCCTTCATTCCAACCCGAGTTCACCACCTTTGCCACCATAGGCAAGGTAATCACTTTTTGCACACCCTCTACATTGGACAGGTTCCATGCGAAACGATCCATGGTTTCCATGACCATGTAATTTTCCGTACAGGCATTGGCGGTTGTTTCAGCGACCACCGTGAGTACATCCACACCCAGGGAGAACCGGTCGGAAATCAATAGCGCGTCCTGGTTATAGCGTGCTTCAGGGCGCAGCTCCGGCACACCGACTTCTGAATCACCGATCTTCATACCCTGGGCCAGCCAGCCTGCAACCAGGAAGAGTACGATCGATACGGCAATGGCCCAGGCAGCACGCCTGGGTTCGGTGAAATCGGCCAGAAATTCAAATAATGGAGACTTTTTAGCCGCATTGCGCATCATGCGGGTACGGTACCTGTCCGGGTTTTTCAGGTTTACCCAGGACAACAGAACCGGAAGCAGCAGCAGGTTGGTGAGAATAATCACGGCCACACCGATGCTGGCGGTAATCGCAAGCTCCTGGATAATGCGAATATTAATAAACAGGATGGTCAGGAAGCCGATGGTATCTGACACCAGGGCGATGACACCGGGCGCCAAAAGTTTTTTGATGGTTTCCCGTGAGCCATGCATTGGGGAGCGGCGCGGAACATCCTCAAGCGACGTAACCCCTTTCGATAACCAATAATCCGGGGTGTGGCCACCAAATTCTTTTTCCACTCTCCAGGCACTGATTTTCTGCACACCATGGCTGACGCCAATGGCAAAAATCAGGAATGGTGTCAGGATATTCATCGGGTCCAGGCTGTAACCCATCAGGCTCAGGATGCCCATCTGCCAGATGACGGCAATCAGTGAACAGGTCAGCGGCAATACCGTTAACCAGACTGATTTCGAATACATGTATAGCAGGATCGCAGTGATCACCAGGGCGATCAGGAAGAACCAGACCACCGACCGGGCCCCATCGGCAATATCACCTACAATTTTTGCGAAACCAATGATATGAACCGTAAATTCGTCACCCTCGAATTGGGTACGAATCGCTTCAAGTTGGGCCGCTACTTCCCGGTAGTCGAGTTTTTCTCCGGTTTGCGGGTTCTCCTCCAACAGGTTAGCCCAAACCATGGCACCGGAAAAGTCTGCGGAAACCAGGCGGCCGACCTCGCCAGACTTGACAATATTCGAACGAACCTGCTCAAACATTTCCTCTGAAGGTGCGTAATCAGAAGGTATGACATTGCCGCCCGCAAAGCCGTCTTCGACGATCTCTACAAAACGGACATTGGGCGTGAAGATAGAGCGTACACTTGCACGGTCAACACCCGGAATGAAAAACACCTGGTCAGTTATAGTTTCGAATGATTCAAAGAACCCCGATGAAAACATGTTGCCATCGCGGGCAACCAGGGCAACCAACACACGATTGGCCCCACCAAACTCTTTTTCATACTGCAGAAATGTCTGCATGTATTCATGCTTGAGTGGCAACTGCTTTTTGAACCCGGTCTCGATACGCAAGTTTGACGTCGCGAAAATCATGCCGATGGTGATGAGGAAGAAAAGCCCTACGATGCCGTAACGGTTGTTAATCAGGAAGGTGGCGATGTTGTGGAGGCGCGTGTTTTCCGAGTCATTCATCACCATCTCCCTATTCGCCTATTTCCGGATAGCTGTGCACACCATCCTCACCCACTAGCAGGAAATTGCCATTTCCGAGTGAAAGCGCGGCAGCAAAATCGACGCCGCTGGAGTGGTAGTAGACACTGAAATCATCGGAATCATCCCGGGTCAATACGGTTCCGCTGTTGGCGGCCAGTAAAACGAGTCCGTCATATTCAGCTGCACCCGAAATGCTGGATTCTGAACCGGTATCGAGTTCTCTCCAACTTGTACCAAAATCACAACTTTCCATGACGTGACCACGAAGACCGTAAAACAATACGCACTCCTCGCTTGATTTAATCGCTCCCCACATCGAACCCTGGTAGGGCATTTCGAGGGGTTCCCATGTTTCACCGCTATTGTAACTACGATAGGAAAACCCGGCCTCACCAGCAATCAGCCAGCGGTTATCCCCGAAACTCAGAAGATTGTTGAGATGGTAATCACTCTCTTCATCAATAATTTTTTCTTCCCAGGTCCTGCCCCCATCACTTGTATAAAGGTATAAACCATAGGAGCCGATAGCCACACCGTTAGAGTCGTCAGAAAAGTGGATATCCATAATCGCCTGGTTACGCTCGGGATCAAAATATAGCTGTGTCCAGGTTTTTCCAGCGTCTGCGCTGGTAATTATGACTGCGTCATGACCGCCAGCCCATATGCGATCACCTTCGCTGAAGATCGTGGTCAGGGTTGAACGGGTCGGCACATGTTCGGCCTGGACCCAGGTTTTACCATCAGTAGAAGTTACAACATGCCCACGTTCACCAACCGCCACGAAGGTATTTCCGGAACGGATAATATCAAGCAACATGGATTCTGTAGCCAGCGGCATTTGCTCCGCATACACAACATCAATGTGGTCGTCTGCAACAACAATCTGCGTCAGCCACCCTGTAAACAGGAGAGCGCAAACGATTCTAAAAAGTCTTTTGGATCTTCTCATCTGGTGATTATGTTACCTGAAATTGAAAAGGCCGGCGAATGCCGGCCTTTTCAATTTACTTAACGGCGGCCGCGTGTGCGCAGCGCCTGTGGTGTGAACTGAGTTGGCGACATCTCAACATTGAAGGTATTCACCGCGGTGGTGTTGTCAAAACCCTGTGCGACATACCTGCCGGACTGCAAATCCATATGTGTTTCAATGGTTGACCAGATAGTTGGCACATCATAGTAATTGATCATGTGACATTCCGATGCACGCCACAATTGAAGACGTCCGTCGTAATGGTCGATCAGCGCAATCTGGTAGCTGTCTTCATCAAGATAATAGGTACGCTTCGCATTGATGTGCCGCATACCATCTTTCAGATTGGCTTCGATAACCCACACACGGTGTAATTCATAACGCATCAGGTCGGGGTTCAGATGGCCCGGCTGAATGAATTCTTCGTTGGTTACACCTTCTGCATGTGCCCCGTAGGAGTTGTAGGGAATGTACATTTCCTTTTTGCCAACCACACTCCAGTCAAACCTGTCCATGGCACCGTTGAACATATCGGTCATGTCATTGGTACGCAGACCATCAGATGCTGTACCGGGATTGTCATAAGCAACGTTCGGCGCTCGCCGTACCCGGCGTTGACCCGGATTGTAGATCCATGCCTGGCGCGGTGTCACCTGCTGGTTAAGGGTTTCATGCACCAGCAGAATATTACCCGCCAGCCGTGCGGGGGACTCCACTTCCTGGAAGAAATACAACAGGATATTATCGATCTCTTCAATGGTGACCCCAGGCTTGTAGTACAGGCCCAGCAATTCTTCGCGTATGACCGTGACTGAGAACTTACCGCCCGCAGTAGGTGCGATCTGCGTGTTGTAACGCACGCCGCCCATACCCTTGTACTTGAGCTTGTGGTTCCACATCAGTTCATAGGCGTTCTCCGGGAATGGGAACGGGAAACCTTCCGCGGCATTTAGTACGCCTTCCCCATTTTCAGCAAGCGTGGCGGTCGCGCCATTCTTGGCAGTCATTTCATAGATATGTTCCGGAAACGATGCACTACGCCTGCTCGGGTAAACATCCATGTAATAAGTATCGGGATACTTAGCAAAAGTGGCTTGTTGCCCCACGCTCAGTTGATCGGCATAGTCCTGGTAATTCGCACCGGTGATACGAAATAGCGGTTTGTCATCCGCAAACGGATCCTGATGGTGGTCACCGGGTTGGTAAATCGCCGGTGGTGTAGTAATACCACCCGTCCATTCCGGAATCGTACCCTCGGCATTACCGGCCCGCTCGGAACCCATCGGGGTCAGGTCTTCGCTGAGGCGATTGATCTGATCAGGTTTGGGGCCTGCAACAGCTTGCCCGATACCAATGGCCAGACCAATGCAGAGTGAAAGTGTATATTTAGTAAAAGTTCGCATAAGTTTCTCCGGCGATCAGAATGAATAACGGACACTGGCGGAAAAGAAATCCCTGTCTTGAAGCAGGTTGTGTATGCCGCCGCCAAAGTAATCGGTGTAGGAAAGATCAAAAATCCATTCGTTCAGATAATTGAACCCCAGGCCCAAGGTGATTGCTTTACGGCCATCAATGAATGCACCACCCGGACCGGGTGTTGTACCACTGACGTCCTGTGCCCAGGCAATTCTGGGCGAAACGGTTGTGGGTCCCAGTGCATCATTGTAATCAGCTTTCACCAGCAGTCGGTAGCCCCAGCTGAAATCATCGGCGAAATAAGTTGCGGGCTCGGTGATGGGATTGCGTAAATCACCGGTCAGATAATCAAGTCCGCCACCGGTATCGGTGCCCGGACCGTTGTATCTCAGGTCGTCCTTATCAGGCAGGTCAGA
This sequence comes from Lysobacterales bacterium, assembly GCA_029859505.1. GTDB lineage: Bacteria > Pseudomonadota > Gammaproteobacteria > Xanthomonadales > SZUA-36 > SZUA-36. The sequence continues at coordinate 9,770 of JAOUCZ010000118.1, forward strand.
TACATAGTTCATACCGACTTCAGCAACAAACGCTATCTGGTTGGCCTTGAGGAAATTACCCGGGCCAAACAATTTTGTGGTCGTGAGTTGTCCCTGCCAGGACTTGTGTTCGTCCCAACCCGTGATCGAATCACCTGCCTCAAAATCACCCAACTGGCTGTGGAACTGGAGTGCATGTGCGGGGAAATTGACGTTCAGCGGTGTCAGGGCAGCAAACAACAACTCAATGTCATCAACCTGCAATGGCATATTGGGACGATAGCTGACTTCGCCTGACAATGCCCAGGTACCTACATTCGAGTTAAAGCTGACACCCCAGAGGTTGATATCTTCCGGATACTCGGTGAAGTAACTAGCTGTAGTGGCTGAAAGTCCTGTGACGGCATTACCGCTGTTCAATGGCAAACGGCTATGGTAGTTCAGGAAGTAAAACCCAAACTCGGTACCGTTCAACTTCTCAGCGAAATAACGTAAGGCCACACCCCACTGACCGCTGTCACTGGGATAATTGGTATCTACCCGCGGGACCGCAGCACTACAGCTCAAAGCTGTTGGTATAAGACTCGGATTATCTGTCTGGTCGTAGTTGCCCTCCAAACAGACCGTCTCATACAGGTCAGGGTTGATCACCGGTTGGTCAGGGGCGCCGAAACCCAACATCACATAGGCGCCGCCCGGTGTACCGAAGTCATTGGTGGAAAAATAAGCACCGGCAGGATCAGGAATAATCTCCCGGTATTCGAACATATACAAGGCTTCCAGTGACAGGCTTGGTGTCAGGTCGATTGAACCCCAAAGCATATTGACGCCTTCAAAGGCCTCCTTCAGTTC
>JAOUCZ010000355.1 GCA_029859505.1 Lysobacterales bacterium
GCCAATAAGCGAAGCGGAATGCGCCAGCCCCAGAGCCAACCCATAGTGTAGGTTGCAATGGGCAGCAGAAAGACCGGCAGCATGCTGACCAGTTTGAAGGCCACCTGTTGACCGACCACAAACTGCAGCAGCCCTGCCAGGGTAAAGGGCAATGGAAAGTAGAAAGTAAACGCTGGAAAGCCGGCAAAGCTCTCCGGAATCCAGCCCGATATCTTGCCGGTTGGTAACCATTCCATGAAAATCTTGGCATAATAGACTTGGGAGGCCACGTCGCCACCAGTGGACCAGGTGTCGGTAAACCAGAGCATTGGGTTGGTGTGGCTAAGCGACCAGGCCGTGAGAACGAACAAAGCGATTCCGCCAATCCATTCTTCTCGACGGAGGCTGGACAAAGTTCCACCAGGATTTCTGCGGGCCCGCCAAGCAAGCAAACCGATTCCGACGGCGCTCAACACTACCAGTATCCACCGCCATGTCAATTTCTGCCACCAGGCCAGCGTATCTAGCACTGGCTTGTCTATCCAGGCTCCATAAGCGTTTGTGTGCAGGTCCCAATCGAAAATGCGGCTAAAGTGGCGACCGTCTTGCACCCATTCCACCCGAGCCTTTTGTCCATAGCGCCAATTTGGGATAGCCGGGCGATTGCCCGTTTTTTCCAGAATGATGTTTTCAGTAGAGGGTGTTAATGAGGGTAACGAAGCCCAACCAGGCCCAGTTGTAAGTGTCAGGAACACCTCGGCCAGACCGTTCCCTGACAACTGCCAGTTAATCCGGGCTCCCTCTATGGCTACCGAAACCGCGTTGCCATCTGTTTCTTGTTCTCGTACCGGGGCTTCCAAACCCTCAGGCGCGCCAACACCATATGGCAGAGGAACAACGACACTCAAGTTCGAGCCATTCTGGTCGCGAAATGCGACCTCAATTAGCAAGTGGTAATCACCGGGAACAGCTTGCGCAGATTCCAGGTGGAGGTCGAAATCCTGCCGTATCCCTGGTTCCCAATAGTCGATTTCGCCGATGAGTTCCCTGTCTTTCTGGGCACGAGCAAAGACCAAAACATCGTATACCGACTCGGCGCCACTGAAGGTCAGGGTCACCCGACCTTCGAGCAACTGCGATGAGGACATCAGCTCACTACTGGCAGTGTAGGAAATATCCTGGGCGGAAACTGCTTCGCTCAACAGCCATAAAAAGGCTAATAAACAGCTTCGTAAAAACCCGTCAATTGTCGGTGACATCTGTGAATTCCTATGCGACTATGTTGATAACCCTTTCATCGAGCCGACAGGGTTTCGCGCTAAAACTCCGTGCTCAAAAAAGACCGTATGGCGTTCAGCGCAGCATTCGAATACACGGTGTAGCCGATCTCCAGGTCATTCACGCTGACCAGTAACAACTCCGGTTTATCGATGCTGATGAACCAGATATTGAAACCCAACTCCCTGAGTTGCTGCTCCGTCAGTCGCAATTCAGACAAATGCAGATTGCAGCAGTGACACCAACCACCCCGGAAAAATGTCAGTTCAATTATCTGTCGCCATGCTGATCACTGAAGCACCCAATAGGAGCATCATTGATAAACCGGTCACTAATTTCTTCATCGGTATCTACTGCAATTTTGTCAGTCTGTGAGACCGTGAGCATCGCTATTCTATTGCAAAATCCGGCATTCAGTGCAAATATATTCAGTAGTGTATCTTTTCACTATTCTGGTGAAATATATGATTTTACTTTCCGGACAAAGGAAGGTCCATGAGGTGACAATAAGCCCGGAACTATCAGACTTCATGAAAATGGTAAAAAGGTTATTGATGTGGGGATCTTACAGACTGATATTCCTGACCAATTTAGCTTTGGTGAGCTAAATACCTTCAACTTTGGTACGTGGATTGAAAACATAGTACGTATTGAAGAAGAGATAAAATTACATAACGACTGCCTTGTGAAATCGACCGGTTCGCAAACATAGACGAATTATCCCCGCCCAAAAAAAATGCCTCCATTTTCTGGAGGCATTTCTTTGTAATGCTGTAGTTGGTTCAGCAATTCGTTTTTAAGAATCGTTGCTTTTTATGTTCTTTTCAATCAACTGTTCGAGTGCAGTAAAAGATTCGTAGTCGGGATCGTTAGGTGAGAATTCACCAAAGTTTTCCGATGTCTGTATCGCATGGCGGGCACTTTCCCAATCACCCAGTTTTGAGTGAGCCAGAGCTATCTGGTAGTACGGCAGGTAATCAACAAACCACATACCATACATGCGTTTGTCACGACCCGGGTCTTCACTGATATTTGCGCCTAACGTGAAAGCATCAATTGCCCGTTGAGAATCACCGGCCTCCAACAGGTCTTTGCCGTACTCATAATGGAAGTACCAGGGTAGCTTGTTGTGTGAAACCTTGGATGACAATGCACAGCGTTTGAGAACCTGGGCCCTGATAATTTGCGCTTCATTTTCGGAAATCGAATATGAATGACTATCAACCGTGACGGGACTTGATTGCGGGACCGATACCAGTTCAGGTTGATCCAGCGGTGCAGACATGATTTTTGCTGCATACTGGTTCAGTAAGGCTTTGCCTTGCTCTGTCTCTGGTGCAACACCATATACCTGACTTTGAATTAAAGCATCCCTGGCCTCTCGCATGTAGCCTTGCTCATAACGGGAAACTGAGAGATATAAGTATGGAATATATTCAGCCAGTTCCGCATCCGGCTCAGGATCGAGCGTGATTGATTCAAAGAACGAATCTGATGCCTCCTGATACTTCCCTTGCTCAAAAAACTCGAGTCCGGAAAGATAGGCCACCTGGCAAGGTGAGAAAGTATCGGCTTGTACCGGACTTGCAAAAACCGCCAGTACGCCACCCAAAATCGCCATATATGTTTTCATCTTTCTAATCCTTTAGATTGATAATGTAAGATTAGCAAATGGACCATCAGTTTGTTAACACCCAATACAGGCCTAATCAAAATAGTAGTACTACACCCATACTTTCGGACATTTCGCTGTTAACCGCTGTGAGCCAGGTCACACCTGCATCGAAAAACCCCGGATCAAGCGACCG
>JAOUCZ010000356.1 GCA_029859505.1 Lysobacterales bacterium
CCTGTGTGTCATGGTATTGCATCTGCGCCCGGCCACCACCCTGGTAATACTCCGGCCTGGTCAAGTCACGACCAACTGCCGGGTGCCGGCTGTCTACACCCATCAGTGACAGCAGGGTGGGTAACAAATCAATCTGACTGGTGATGCCTGGTACCATTCGTGGCTCTATACCAGCCCCTAAAATGACACCGGGAACATGGAAGCGCTCGATCGGAATCAGGTTGGCACCCTTGACCCGTGAATTGTGGTCCGAGACAACCAGAAAGACCGTGTTATCCCAGTAGCTGGAATCCTTTGCCATAGCCATAAACCGGCCCAGCGCATAGTCGGCATAGGCCACCGCCATTTCCCTCGGACCATCCGGACCGGTGCGGACCTCCACCTTTCCCTCCGGAATCTCGAATGGTTTGTGATTGCTGGATGAAAATATGAGGCTGAAAAATGGCTGGTCATGCTTACCACTCAGGTATTCATGTGCTTTCAGAAAAAGATCCTCATCTGAAACACCCCAGGTGGCCACGAACTGAGGATCTTCAAAATCCTTCTGATCGATAACAGTCTGAAAACCATTGTTTAAGAAGAAACGCCGCATATTGTCAAAATGCGCTGAGCCGCCATAAATAAAACTTGTCTGGTAGTTTTGCTCTGCCAATACATTGGCGATGGTAAAAAAGTCCTTCTGCGTTTCAGTCAGTTTGACAACGCTGCGTTTTGAGGTAGGGGGAAAGCCGGAAAGTATTGCTTCGATACCACGAACCGAACGGGTTCCAGTTGCATAAAGTTGTTCAAACCAGATGCCCTTATCAGATAACGCATCCAGGTTTGGCGTCAGGTCTTTGCCACCCAGACTGCCAACAAATTCAGCACCCAGGCTTTCTTCGAGAACGATCACGAGATTCAAAGGCTGGTCCAGACGCCGAGTCGCCAGTTGATCGTGCATTGTTGGCGTGTCGCTTTGCAGGTCGACCTGGCCTGCAAGACCTGCAGCCTCGACCACAAGACGAAGCGCCTCGTTTTCATCCATTTTGCCGTAATTTGCAGATCCGCCCTTTGCGTCCCGGTACTGTTCATAGATGGCATAAATCAGGGTATAGGGTGAATTAAGCGGTAACTGGTTGACCATGGAATCGGTAGTAAAGGCCACGGTACTCGGATTGACCGGGTGATGATCTGTCGTTGAACGAATCATGGCGAAAACCAAAACTGCTATCACTGGAGTCAATAACAGGGCACCGGGCAGCCTTTGATGGGATGGAGATTGACCGATGCGCCTTGTCAGCCGCCAGGCCAACAGTGCTGATAGCAGTGTTGCGATAGCCACCGTCACCATCAAAAGGCCATATGAGGTCAGGAGCATTGAGAAAACCTCCCGGGGGTACTTCAGGTATTCAACATAGATGTAATTTGGCCGCGCATCGTATTGATCTATGTAAGGGATGGTACCAAGCTCCACCCACACAATGAAAAAAGTCACTACGACAAGGTAGCCCCGCAGCAAATTTACACCGGTTCTACGTCCCGATATCCAGGGTGCTGCGAGCAAGGCCGGGCCTACCAGCATGCCCATCAGTACCAGGTCAAATCGAACACCTTGCAACAGGATAAACCAGCTACCACCAGTGGGAGAGATGCGATCCCAATACCAGGCTAGCAGCAACAAACGCGACAGGCTCAGCAGCAACATCAAGAAGCCGAGCACTCGCAACGGGACGGCAAGTGTTCGTAGAGAGTTCATCGGTACACTAACATTGCTCAGAATAACTCCGACTGGGCGAGGAAGCGGAAATATGCGAACTTCTGTTGATTGCCTGCAGGGGTGAGGTGGACATCAAATCCGCTTTCTATGAGTCCAAAACCTGGCCCCAGTTCCGATTTCAGCTTATCAGCATCATATTGAACAATGTCCAGGCCGCTACATTTTTTCGGTCCGTCTATGGCAAATGTCATAATAATAATATGCCCGCCAGGCTCAATAGACTGCTTAAGAACTTCAATATAGCTTTCCCTGTCAGAACGGCTGGTCAAAAAATGAAACACTGCCCGGTCATGCCATAGTGCAAACCGGTGGGGTGGTTTGAAACAGGTTATATCCTTTTCGTACCACTCGACTGTACACATTTTGCTGGCACATCTGTGTTTCGCATGAGCAAGTGCATTTGCCGACACATCCAGAACGCCAATATTGCTATAGCCTGCATCGCAGAGCTCGTCGACCAGCGTTGATGCACCCCCGCCGACGTCAATTATTGGTGCATTGAACGCCAGGTGGGTATTTTCTATTAACTGCAGTGACAAAACCGGGGACTGCTGATACCAACTCACTTCGTCGGGTGACTTGCTTTGATATACTTTTTCCCAGTGTTCTTTACTGACAGACATATCTGTGCCCAAATAAACAAATTACTGAATACTAAACTGACTTATTATTATACAAGTGTGACAGAGTTAGACTGAAAACTATCTTGCTGGCTAATCGAATAATACGATGCTGGAAACTCAAACGTATTTTTAAGGTCAATAAACCAAGGGGCGGGATAACAGGAGTAGAAATTATGATTTTAAACAGAATTTCATTTGCCATTGTGGTTTTAGTGTTTGGCATGGCAACTGTTTCTTCGGCTTGGGCGAAGAAGCCAGCAGTAGACAATGAAGGTATGGAACTTGTCAGAGACTCTGAACTGGCCACCGTTTATGCTGATCCGGGTGCTGATTTGAGCATTTACAACAGCGTTTGGCTGAAGGACGCCGAGGTTTCATTCAGGAAAAACTGGCAACGTGACCAGAGAAGAACTTCCTCTCATATGCGTGTCAGAACCAGTGACATGGAGAAAATCCAGGATGATGTCGCAACCTTATTCAGGGAAGTTTTTACCAAGGAACTGACTGAAGGCGGTTACCAGTTGGTGGAAGAAGCAGGTGGGGATGTGCTGTTGGTGAAGCCAGCCATCGTCAATCTTGACGTCGTCGCGCCAGACGTTGGCAACAGTAGTTCCTTCAGCAGGTCTTACTCTAACAGGGCCGGTGAAATGACACTGAACATTGAGCTTTTTGATTCCCTGACGAA
>JAOUCZ010000119.1 GCA_029859505.1 Lysobacterales bacterium
TCGCAAAATGGCTGATTACTGGATCGGCCACATACACAAAAGTAATATTCCTTATCTCTTTCAAGATCTACTTTTACAGGTCTGTTATTCGAAATCACGGGGTTATTCATCAGGTTTCTCGCTGGCTAAGAATGACGGATTGGTAAATATTAATATTTACTCTCATAGTCACGGGCATTTCCTCCCTATAAGCAATCACAGGGAGGTTGACAGGAATATCCTGTTTTTCTCAAAGCTGCCCACGCCCATGGGGCATGAGCAGGTCAAGTTCAGGCCCGACAGGTACAACCCCTGACGGGTTAATGGTCGTATGGCTGACGTAGTAATGATGCTTGATATGGTACATGTTGATGGTTTTTGCCACATCTTCATGTTGGTACAGTTCGCGGGTGTAGGCCCACAGGTTCGGGTAATCCGCAATACGGCGGATGTTGCACTTGAAGTGCCCCACGTACACTGCATCAAAACGAATTAATGTGGTGAACAAACGCCAGTCGGCTTCTGTGAGTACATCACCCAGAAGATAGCGCTGAGTTGACAGCCGCTGCTCCAGCCAATCCAGTGTTTCAAACAGTGGAACAACCGCTTCCTCATAGGCCTCCTGCGTGGTGGCAAAGCCGGATTTGTAGACACCGTTATTGACGTTTGAGTAGATACGGGAATTGAGCTCATCGATTTCCACGCGCAGGGCTTCAGGATAATAATCGCCTGGCTTTGCACCCACACCGTCAAATGCGCTGTTGAACATTCGGATGATCTCCGAAGACTCATTCGATACGATCGTATGGGTTTTCTTGTCCCACAATACGGGTACGGTGACGCGACCTGTATAAGACGGCTCAGCAGCCGTGTAAACCTCATAGAGATAACTGGCATGGTTTACCGGGTCGGGAATTACCCCTTCTGCCGGTTCAAATGTCCAGCCATTTTCCGCCATATGCCAATGCACTACTGACACCATTATACTTTCTTCCAGACCCTTTAACGTCCGAAAAATCAAGGTACGATTTGCCCAGGGACAGGCCAGTGAAACATAAAGGTGGTAACGTCCCGGTTCGGCCTTGAAGCCTCCAGTACCGGTGGGCCCTGCACTGCCGTCAGGCGTCACCCAATTACGATACTGAGAATTTTTACGCACATAACGGCCACCTGTTTTGGCGGTGTCATACCAACGATCCTGCCATATTCCATCGACTAATAGCCCCATAATCATGTGTTCCTTTCAAATATAAGTGTTTGTATTCCGATAACTGGCTTCTTAACTGGTTGAAATATTAGCCGTTGCACTAAATTACTTAAACAGCAATAATTGCAATTCATTGTTTATATTATTAGAACAATCGCATGGGACAGCTTGAAGACATGAGTGTTTTTGTTCGTATTGTCGAAGCCGGTGGAATCGGCAAGGCGGCGGACCAAATGGGCATGGCAAAATCGGGTGTTAGCCGGAGGTTGGGCGCATTGGAATCACGCTTGGGCGTGACATTAATCAATCGCACCACGCGCAGTTCAAGCCTGACTAATGTGGGCCGTGAGTACTATCAACGTGCGGTCAAACTGATTGGCGACGTATCAGAACTGGATAGCCTGGCGACCAGTGAAGGTAATTCCCTTGATGGCCAGCTTCGCTTAGCCGCTCCTTTGTCTTTTGGGCTTGCACACCTTTCATCTGCACTTGATGAATTCGCCGGTGACCATCCCGGCCTGTCGATCAAAATCGATTTTTCAGACCGACAGGTGGATCTGATTGAACAAGGCGCAGACCTGGCGATCCGTATCTCAGAACTTGGTGACTCCAGCTTGCAGGCACGTCGAATCTGCCCGGTTCGCCTCGTATTGTGTGCCAGTCCTTCATACCTTGCGAAAAATGGCACACCCCGAAAACCAGGCGATTTAAAAAATCACCAGGTACTGGCCTATACGCTTGGTAGTGGCAATACAATCAAACTTTGCGATCAGCGGGGAAATGAACAGTTGATCCATACAACGGCAAGAATAGCCGCCAATAACGGCGACTTTTTGCATGATATGGCACTTGCCAACCATGGAATTGCAGCGTTGCCAACCTTTATAGTCTGGCAATCCCTGTCCTCGCGGAAACTGGTTCCGGTACTGGAATCGTACACGCTGCCAACCATTAATGCCTGGGCCGTTTACCCCCAAACCCGCTATCTGTCACAGCGCGCCCGTCAGCTAATCGATTTTTTGGTAGCGCGTTTTGGGGACAAGCCTTATTGGGATGATAATTAGTGCGGAGTCCTCACGTTTATGTATGGGAGCGATACCTTTCAAGGAACTTGTGAACTTCGTGATACAAGTTTTTCACTGGAACCTGCAACCATGCCGTCCCGAACATGCTTCACCAATGTCTGGAACCCAGGCTGCTCTCGAAGCCCCTGCAGAATTGGATCGTGGAAAAGATAAAAGCGCCACAGGTTTCTCCAACCCTCCTCTACTGCCGTCTCGAGCCTCTCAATGCTACCGGTATAGTCTCTCCTGATAACCTGGATCTGCGCGTCCGCAACCCAGTAACCGTGAATACCGAGACGCTGCATGCCTTTAAGGGCACTTTCCGCCCGGTCCAGTAAAGCCAGTGCTCTGCGTCGCTCACCCAAGCGGTCCAATGCAAAAGCGACATAGATCGCAGCCTGGTAGTTACCTCCATCAACCGGTACTTTTAAAGTGGAGATGTCGGGATAGCGCTTTTCGTAACCCTCTAATGCCGCAGCAAAATCTCCACCGAGCAGTTCCCTAAGGGGTAAACCGGTAAGCCCACCATACAAGATCCGGGGAATAAAGCGACGGCCATCCGGTAGCCCGGAGACTTCCTCTGAGTAGTAGATGCGGAAAAGTTCCTCAACCAGCACAGCGTCATTATCAACCATGAGCGGTGATACATTTAAGGCATCATCAAGCACGGCCCGAGCCATGTCGTCTTGCTGCATTTCCAGGTACATCAGCGCCAACCAGGCGTTGAACACGTCTCCTTGAGGTGTAAGGCTGGCACCTTTTTCGAACCAGACAACAGCCTCACCCGGATTTCCCATAATCCAAAAGAGTGTTCCCAGGCCCCAATAGGTAAATACGTATTCCGGATCTATCTGAAGTGTAGTGCGGTACTGCTGCTCCGCTTCTTCGAATCGTCCAAGGTCACGGAGCAAACTGGCACGACTCTCATTGATAATAGGAGACAAGGGATCGAGTTCGACTGCACGGTCGTAAAAGGGTACGGATTCTTCAGCACGTCCGATCAAGCGTAGAGTCATGCCAAGCCCGTGAAGTGTATGAATGTCTCCCGGGTTCAACTCCAATGCCCTGTTGAAATGCACCTCCGCTTCGTGAAACTCGCCAATTTCCATGCTCACCTGGCCCAGGAATCTGTGTGCACGACTAGAGTTCGGACTCAGACTCAATGCTTTTTGCGCGTGCTCCACCATCTGGTCCCGGGCCTCAGATTGTGGAATCCCACGATCTTCCGAGGCAATCGAATAGGCCCTGGCAATGGCGATATGTGCATTTAGAAATCCGGGATTGAGAGTAAGTGCTTGCTGGTAGTGCCCCAATGCCTCGTGGAATGATTCGATCGTACCTTTTTCGAGTGCTACGTGTCCCAGCAGCAACACACGGTAAGCATCGAAATTCTCCGTTGGGATTTCCGTTAACCGGGCAGACTCTTCCAGGGACAGGGAAGCGCTCAGGCTTGCAGCAACCTTTCCGGCGATTTCGGACTGAATCGTGAAGAAGTTCGTGGCGGTCAATTCACGGTCATAGCTTTCAGCCCACAACACTTCACCTGATTCAGCATCCACTAATTGTGTTTGAATACGTAGGTGGTTCCCCATCACCTGGACGGAGCCAGTGAGAATCGAAGCCACACCCAGTTCTCGTGAGATCAATTGCAGTGGCTTATCAGAGTCACGGTATTTCTCTACGGAGCCATGGGTAATGACCTTGAGCGATGCGATGTGGTTGAGCCGGGTCAACAACTCTTCGTGGATGGCATCAGCTAAGTGGAGGTCATTATTCTCTTCACTATGATCTGCAAACGATAGCACCGCAACTGACCGTGCGTTTGTTTCGGGATCCCATTCCTGTGGCAGGTCTTGTGATCCGTCGACTTGCCCGTTTTGCACACCTGTTTGTTCGGGCGGTTTCAATTCATCTGATACAAAATATGTATCCATTACGATCATCAGCGCAACTACAGCTATCAGGTACCTGGGTATCCAACTTCTCCATAGGGACACCTTTTTCCTGGCTGTTTCCGGTCCTTCCGTCATCAGGGCCGGACCAATTGGGGATATGATCGGGATGAGCCGGAAACCAATCTTGGGAATGGTCTCGATAATCATGGGATCGTGGGCGGAGTCGGCAAAGGCCTTACGAAGCTCAACAATGCGTTGGGTCAGAGCATCGTCGGATACATCGCAATTGGGCCAGACCTCATCGAATAATTCCTGGCGGGTGACCACTTCGCCCCTTGAACGGGCAAGACAGCACAGTACCGACATGGCCTTTGGAGCAAGCCGTAAGACCTTCTCGCCGCACTCAATGCAGTCGCGCTTTGGCCGGATAATCCAGTCTCCGACACGGAAATCTGAATCAACATTCATGTTTGTGGGCACTCTTGCCATTAAAACGGAATCTGTCAATTTCCGTTTTGTGAACGCCTGATTATGTCAGCCGTACGTCAGCCCCGCAACTTGGCACCATTGGGTCCGTCGGAGTTCTGTCGGAATTTCGTCGGGAAGATTTGTCTCAATCGCACTACGCTACGATTCCGTAACTATTAATTTGAAGGAGATAAGGAATGACAAATAACCACGTGCTAGTGAAGAAATTGGTGTTGGTGCTGGGGCTGCTATTTATCTCGCCGATGTTACTGGCATTGGAGCAATTCACCGATACCTTCTCGGAAACCGTGCTCTGTGAAAACAGAGACGGCTACAGCGAGACCATCTATCTTGAGGGCACCTACCGCGTACAGATGCAATATATCGAAGCCGGTGATCATGTAACCTCATTTTTCAACATCTACTGGAAGGCAAATGGCCTGGGACTGGATAACAATGCAGAGTATGTCATGAGGGGCAAATGGATGGAGGTCATCCAGGAGAACCCGCCTTACATCTTCATCTGGAATGATCATTTTCAATTGATAGGCAAAGGTCAGGCTGAGAACTTCAATACCTATTTCAAGGTGAAAATCGTGATCAATGCAAACGGTGATCCGATAATTGAATTCATAGATGCCAACGAGTGCGAGTCAGTTTCAGATTGACACTATTTTGGCTTGTTCAGCTTCCAACAGAGACACTTGCCTCGATATGCAGGGATCAAAACAATAAAAAACGCCCTGGGGGGATGCGTTGGCAAAAGGCCGCTTCTGAGCGGCCTTTTGCTTAATACCCAGGTTTCTGAACAGTTGAACGGTATTGGAGGTAGAAACGACACTGCTTGAGTCTACGCCTTAGATTTATAAAAACCTGGGCCTTAATGGCTATTGTCTAACTCCAGGGTTTCAGCGAATGGGCCATTGTTCTTCCCATCAGGGTACAATTGCCCTGGTTTTATCGCGCTGTAAGCAGCGTGCATTAATAGGTGTCTGTTTCTTTTCAGGAACCTCCAGTCTTGCACCGGATGCGGTGATATTGAGAACAACATGTCTAACTGTGAATGCGGATCAGATCAAGCCGAAAAACTTGAAAGAAAAACGCTATTGATTCTGTTGGCCATTAATGGAGTGATGTTCTTGGCGGAAATCACCCTGGGATGGTTTGCAGAGTCAACCGGGCTTATCGCAGATTCACTTGATATGCTCGCAGATGCTGGCGTGTATGGCTTATCGCTATACGCAGTTGGAAAAGGGATTCAGAAACAATCCAGGGCCGCAAATATAAGTGGGGTACTACAAATCATTCTCGGTACAGGCGTATTGCTTGAAGTAATGCGTAGATTCGTGTTTGGCAGTGAGCCTGAGAGTTTATTGATCATGGGAGGTGGTGCAGTCGCGCTAGTTGCCAATATATATTGCATGATACTTATATCGCGTCACCGGGATGCAGGGGTGCATATGCGCGCATCGTGGATATTTTCTACTAACGATGTCATTGCGAATATTGGAGTTATTCTATCCGGCGGCCTTGTATGGGCTTTGGGCAGCAGGTATCCGGATTTGTTGGTTGGCACCATTATTTCGGCTATCGTTGTGCGAGGCGGCATTAAAATCTTAAATGAGGCCAGGCATACAAATGAAGATTCTGATTGACACTCAGTTTGAATTCGAGGCGTGGTTAGTACGCAATGAAGATCTCAGTTGCGGCCAATTTGTGGAGCTAATTGTGGCATGTTTGCCTATCGGCGCTGTCGTGTAATACAGGGTCTGGCCATCCGGGTGCAAACGGGGCAACAAGTCACTCCCGCTGCTATTCAGGGTGCTGATCGGCACAGCCGCAGTCCATCCGCCCGGGGTATTCCAACTGTAGTACAGGTCACCCGATTCTGAGATATTTGTCGATCGTGAGGATGCCTCGAATATCAGTTCACTCTCATCAGGTGCAACCCATACGTTCCATTCTCCGGTACTGCTATTTGTGCTCGGCCCAAGTGCATCTACCTCGAGAAACCCTTCAGCTGTTGGCAACGCCCTATAAATATCACCCTGACCAGCACCTCCCTTTCTTGCCGATGCGAAATAAAGGGTGCCCGACAAAGTAATGACGGGGGAGTACTCAGCCGCTTTCGAGTTGATCTTTAGTCGCTCTAATCGATGCTGTTCGTCCAGTCCGTATCGCCAGATATCACCATCGGTGCTCGTGTCACTTTCATCGGCAGGACGATCCGACACAAAGTAAAGCCATCGTCCATCGGGTGAGACGAAGGGGTCATCATCCGAATAGTTGGCCGTAAAAGGCGACGGAGTTGGTGTGGTCCAGGTATCGCCCTGTCGATGTGACTCGTAGATCACACGGCGTGACGTGGCTTTGCTACCCCAAAACCCATTCCAAGCCACCCAATATGCCGAATTTTTATCCGGTGAGAAAACCAGGCCGCTTTGGTTTTCACCGACCAGCTGAAAGTCCGGTAGCGTTTCGGCACCACAAGTGGCTGACATTAGGGCCAGCACTATCGCGGTCATGATTAGTACACAACGGCTATTGAATGACCGGTGACAAAAACTTCCCTTTACCCGAAACCTCATACTGAAACCTAGATCTGGAGGCGTAGTTGCGTCAAATTGTATTTTCAATTTTCACCTTCAATCAAATCGAAACTCAGCCAGCCGACGGGGAATAAACCATTGGTCAGTCACGAGGTCGATACCACCTTGCATTTCTTCCTGCACCACACGATCAATGACAAAAACACCGTGTTCTGACATGGTTTGAATTGAGTCAATACCATCATTGGGGAAACCACCCCGTGTCCTGTGAATATTGAACCGGTCGGCAAACTTTCTTCCGAAGGCCTTTTCGATGCCCTCTTTACCGTGCATGAAACCCAGTAACCCACCCCAGGTAGCTGCCGGATTATCGGAATCCCAACCTGCAAGAACAGCTATTTTGACCGTATCCTGATAATCACCTTCACCGTAGAGCAAACTGACGATACTGGCCGCAAAATTTATGCCAGAGGCAAAACAACCGTTGCAGTCCATGTTTCTCGAGGTGATGTCGTAGCCATCTGCCTGTTCGACCTGGTAGCGAACATAAACATCATCTCGCGCCTCCTCCCAGGTTGCCCCGGCCTCGTAACGGCTCTTGACGAAATCGAACATCTTTGCGGTATAAGACTCCTCTGGTAACTGCTGCCGGGCTTTGTCAGCCATCCAGATCACCTGTTCCTTGATGGGTAAGCGCTGATCTACTACTGATGCCAATGAATACATGACAACATAAAATTCGGAAGCCCAGGCGGCGTTATTGAAGGCGGTTGTACGAATTGGCAAATGCGCCATTGCCAGGGCCACATCCGGACGCGCAGGTGCAAACAAGCCGAATATTTCTGTGGTCAGTTGTGCATCAATCATATCGTAGTCGGGGTTATTTTCAGGCTCGGAAGTCGCAGGCGGCACCATGCCCCGTGTGCGCATCAGGTCATGTGCACGCTGATTTGATACCCACAGAAAATTCTCCTTGTTGCCGTCACTATTGGTGAATGGTGTGTTTTCATCGGAGTAAATATGTTTCAACCAGCCGTCTCGAATTTGCTCACCGGTGAGCATGCTAGTCTGCTTCTGCAACAACAGGTGCTGGTACATATACTCGATATCGGTGTCGTCATCTGCACCCCAGATATCGTCTTCATCCTCGAGCACCCAGTCGATTGTGGGTGACAGGTCACTTGGGTTATTGCCACTCCAGATATTGGGCTGATCAGGCTGACCCCAGTCGTGGCGAGTGTAAAATTTGCCATGTGGACCATCACCACCTATCTTGTCCATCTCAGTCACCAGACCGGTCCAGTTCGCAATACACTGTCCCAGCCAGAAACCATACAGTTTTTCGACATACGCCTGCCTTGATATGACCAGATCATCGGCAGCAGGCGTATAAGCCAGATACTCCAGGTCCGGATTAACCAGTGCGCTTGTTTCGGCTTTTGATTCCACTAAAGGCGTTGCGATGGCTGGCTCGGTTGCTGCTACCTGTTCAGGTGACTCGGTACAGGCCGTCAACCCAAATAGAATAACGAGACCTGCCAATAGGCCACCTACGTTTCTGAACCAGGAGAGCTGCAAGCCCCGTTTCACTTCTATCATGTCAGTCATTAACCATAGCCTTCTTGTCTTTTGTGAATGTTCAATGACTTTCACCATGTTTGCAATGAGCAAGCTATATGTTCTGAGCAGTAACCAACCGTTGAGTATCAGTTATAGGATGTGGATTCACTTGATCGGCATTTCAAATTTAGCTAAGCCACAATGCCTTTGAGGCTGCGACCACCAAGGCGCCCTCTTTTGAGAGCGACAGTAGGAAGGTCAAGACATTGACCGTTAATGGCAAGCACTCTCCAACCCGTACCCCTATTATTCAAGCTGGATTTTCACCGCCATCTCGGGAGTAGTAATTATGTGGAATGTGTCTGCGCGAAAAGTGAACAGGGTATACATGGCCATCATCTTCATGGGTGTTTGGATGCTGGCCACTCCAGCGTTTTCTAGCCAGCTTCCGGTTGAGCGGGTGATTCACCTGGATGGAACTGCTAACACACGTGATATTGGTGGCTACATTACCAGCGACCTGCGTACCCTCCGCTGGGGACAGATAATTCGCTCTGAAAACCTGTCACGTCTCACAGCCAGTGATTTTCAGAAACTGGAAGAGATTGGCGTTAAAACGGTTATCGACTTGCGCACTGACAAAGAACACGATAAATCACCCACGGTCTGGCTGGGTGATAATCCACCCGAGTTCTTTCATTTCCCGGTCGGTGATTCCAATAACGACTGGTTCAATGCAACCCGAAAAATGATGAAAGGAAACAAATTTACGGAAGAACAATCCTCCAGACTCATGGTTGAAGGCTATCGTATGATCGTGGAAGAAGGTCCTCCCAGCTACGAGAAACTGATGGAGGTAGTACTCGATCAATCCAACTGGCCGATCCTGATTCACTGTAATGCAGGTAAAGACCGGGCGGGTGTTGCAGTTACGCTAATTATGGAGGCCCTGGGTGTGGATCGTGCAGCCATTATGGAGGAGTTTCTGCTTACAAATGAAATCGCCCGTATAGAGGAAAAAGCTGTTTTACTTTCCAAGCAGAGCAAAAAGCAGCGGAGAAACGGTAGGGGTCCATCGGCCAGTGCCTGGTTTCCAGTTATTGGCGTGCAACCGGAAATGCTGGAGGCTTTTTATGCCCATGTAGACGAACAATACGGCTCCATGGATGCCTTTCTGACCGAGCTAGGTGTTGATCAAGATGCCCGAAAGACACTTGCAGCATCATTGACCACGGAACAGCCTTTGCTGGTTATGAGTGAATAACTTTGTTTAAGCAATGCGCAATTATTGAAACACCGGGCTGTTTAGCCTGATCTGTCGAGAAATCGCGAAGCGCTTTCATAACCCAAAGCAATCATCTCTTCAGCCCGGTCAAACTCAAGCGTGCCACATGCGTCACGAGCGATCATGATCGTGTGGTCCGGCGGATAGGCTGCCAACTTTTGCCTGGCGATCGCTCCCTGCATAGCATCGAATGTCTGGTCGGCGATACCGAGCATCTTCCAACTGCCAGTGTTGTCACTTGGATTTCGGCTTTTCAGGTCATCGATAAAAGTTCTGATTTTCGCTCTCACGTTATCCCCCTGAAGAGCGTTCGCAGCCTTTAACTCAACCTTGGGCTTCGGTTGCAGATTCCCCGATGGAGGCGCACCGAGGTTAATGGCAATCGTCAGGTCAGTGTTGTCTTCGAACGTTGGCGCGATAGGAACGGGGTTCAAGATCCCGCCGTCGAGTAGCTTCATACCATTC
>JAOUCZ010000120.1 GCA_029859505.1 Lysobacterales bacterium
CTGAAGAAAAGATTCAAAGACTTGAAAAGGAGTTTGACCGCTATGCAGTTTGAAGAACAGAAAGCCTGCGCCCTGAACGCGGTTCGTTCACGTATAGACCAGTTTCATTCGGCTCTGACCGTGACCGCAGAACAGGTACGTGGCATGCTGGCTGGCTCAAGTGACAGCGAAGCTGACCGTCAAGAAGCGCTGGGCTATTTTGCCAAGGGCAAAATGGACATGGACCGTTTTAACTCCTTTGCCCGCAAGGCTCCAGGCATTGAAACCGATGCGGAGGCACCGGTACGCGCTGCACAGGAAGTCCTCAACTCTCTGCTCGCTGAGGGCGATGACCTTTTTATTATCAACATGACAGAGGGCAAAGGACTCGGCCATTCGCTAAGCGTGAGGCTTGCATCTATCGGACGTGCGTTTGCGGCCGCGAGAATCGTAGACCTGGCAAAAAAAGGCGCTTATAAAGAAGATAAGCACGCCGCGACACTGGAACGATTCCCCTATGCACAGTGGAACAGTTCTGAGCGTGCCATGGCCCCTGCCCTGATGGTGAATGTGTCCGGTGAAGACTTCAAACCCTCATCCGTTGTACCTCTCCTTGATACCAATATGAAGATCATATTCAATGTGATCGGCGACGCACCAGCGGCAGCACTGTCACGCGTTATATCACCACGGGTGTTTGTTCAGCAGATTACGGGTGAACCTGACCTGAAGGCGTTTTCAGAATACAAGGGCATAGCGGTAGCCGCATTTTTGCCAGATACTGCTGTCAGTTTTGTACATGACCCTTCAGCGGGATCAACCACCTATGAACGTTTCGTTTCCATCACTTTTCCAAAAGAAGTAAGGAAACGTCCGATTGGTGGTATAAGCCCGGCACAACAGGCCGAAGATTACACCTTGCTGGAATCCCTTTCGGTACCTCCGGAAATAGCTGGTGAGGCCCCATCTGATCCTGCTGGCAAGCTGTCGGCATGGCTGCTAAGCCAGACTAACCTGGCGGATTTATCCGCCTGACCACAGGGCCTGACTGATGACCGGAAACCCCATATTGGATTCTGCACTTGTTCTTGGTGGAGTGGGCCTCTTCTTTGGCTTCCTGATCGCGATGGCGAACAAGAAGTTTTATGTTTGGGAAGACCCGCGCATCAGTGAAGTGGAGGAACTGTTGCCGAATTCCAACTGCGGCGCTTGCGGCCAACCCGGCTGCCGTGCATTTGCCGAGGCAGTCGTAGGCGGAAAGGAACAACCATCCGGATGTACCGTGATGGGTGAGGAAGACTTGGCAGATGTCGCCAGTTACCTGGGCGTTGATGCAGGAGAGGCAAATAAACGTGTGGCCCGCCTGCTTTGTGCCGGTGGTAAAAACGAGGCAGCCCGTAACTCGGATTATGCCGGCCTTGAAACCTGTAAAGCCGCAGCGTCGGTAGCCGGCGGTGGAAAGGCCTGTAACTGGGGTTGTTTAGGACTGGCAGACTGTGAAGATGCCTGTCTCCTCGATGCCATTTACATGAACGATGATCTGCTGCCCGTGGTAATCCCCGAGCTCTGCACTGCATGTAATGATTGTGTCGTAGCATGTCCCAAGGATTTGTTTGAGCTGATGCCCATTGAGCAAAAGCTGATAGTGCAATGTAAAAACTTGCTCAAAGGTGATGCTGCGGAAGACCTCTGCAGCGTTGCCTGTAATACCTGCAACAGATGTGTTGCCGATTCGGAGCCAGGTGTCATCGAAATTATCGATAACCTGGCTGTTATTAATTATGAGAAGAACGAGTTGACCAGCCCGAAAGCAATTGAACGGTGTCCCACAGAGGCGATCGTATGGGTGGAAGGTCAGCAGTTTAAAGAAAGCTTAATTGAGCTGGAGAAGAAAGTCGTATGAGTCAGTTAATGAAAGATGCCACTAACCCCGGTGCAAAGTACCCCGGTGTTTTTAAAACCGACGATGGCAGCGCCGCGGTTGTAACCATGGAAACCGCAGCCAGTGAGGCCGCCGGTGCTTATCCGATTACACCTTCAACTCAAATGGGCGAGGGCTGGGCCTCTGCAGTAGCAAGAGGTCAGAAAAACGTCAACGACCGCCAGTTGATTTTCTTTGAACCCGAAGGTGAGCATGCCGCTGCAGGTGTAACCGCCGGTATGAGCATGGTAGGTCTTCGCTCGACCAATTTCTCAAGTGGTCAGGGTATCGCTTATATGCACGAGTCGCTCTACGCGGCCGTCGGCAAACGCCTGACCTATGTATTGAACGTGGCCTGTCGCGCCATGACCAAGCACTCTCTCAACGTTCATGCCGGTCATGATGATTATCATTGTGTTGATGACACGGGTTTCTTTCAGTTATTCGCCAGGGATGTGCAAGCTGTCGCCGACATCAATCTCATCTCTCACCGGGTTGCAGAACTTACACTGAATCCCGGCATATGTGCACAAGACGGTTTCCTGACAAGCCACGTTATCGAATCATTTTTTGAACCCGAGCGTGAACTGGTGAAAGAATACCTCGGTGATCCTGCAGATATGATTGAATCACCAACCGGTGCCCAACGGGCCGTGTTTGGTAAAATGCGCCGTCGCATTCCTGAACTGTATAACTTTGATTTCCCCGCGCTGCTGGGAACCGTCCAGAATCAGGAAGCGTACGCACAGGGTGTTGCCGCCCAAAGACCGTTCTATTTTGATCACATTGCCGACTTGACCGATCAGGCCATGCAAGAGTATGCCGACCTTACCGGTCGCGAATACAAACGCGTCATGGGCTACCGCATGGATGATGCCGAATATGTCATTCTTGGAATGGGCTCGGTCATCTGCAATGCTGAAGTTGTCGCCGATTACATGCGCGAGGAGCGCGGCGTCAAGGTTGGCGTAGTCGATATGGTTATGTTCCGTCCATTCCCAGCCGACCTGGTCACCAACATTCTTGCAGGCAAGAAGGGTGTGGTCGTCATGGAACGTACAGACCAACCTCTCGCCGTTGAACTGCCAATGATTCGTGAAATTCGTTCAGCAATGGCACAGGCCGCCGAAAACGGGCGCGCCAGCAATGATCACAGCGCGGTTCTTCCCTATGAAGGTCTGGCCGCACTTCTGCCCGACCAGATACCTGATTTTTACTCGGCTTGCTTTGGACTGGGTAGCCGCGACTTACAACCGGGCGACGTAGTTGCTGCGGTCGAAAACATGCTTGATGGTGGACGTAAGCAACGTCAGTTCTACCTTGGCTTTGAGTTTATCCAGAAGGATACCCGTCTGCCAAAAATGCAAATCTGGCAGGAAAAAATACTTGCTGATTATCCCAACGTGGCCGAACTTGCGCTTCCATCTGCAGGTGACCTGAACCTTTTCCCGAAAGATTCGGTTGAGCTTCGCATCCACTCGGTCGGTGGCTGGGGCGCCATCACCATGGGTAAGAATCTCGCCATGACTGCGGGCGAATTGCTCGGCTTACACATCAAGGCCAACCCGAAATATGGTTCTGAAAAGAAAGGTCAGCCGACCACGTTCTATACCATGTTATCGGAAACACCGATCAAGCTGAATTGTGAACTCAAACACGTCAACGTTGTTCTGTCACCTGACCCGAATGTGTTTTTGCATTCAAACCCGTTGGCCGGTTTATGCGAAGGGGGTGTATTTATCATTCAGAGTGAGCTTTCCGGTGAAGAACTCTGGAACAGCTTTCCAAAATCTGCACAGATGACAGTACGCGCGAAGAACATTAACGTCTGGTCTGTTGATGGCTTCAATATCGCGTTATCAGAGGCCTCAAATCCGGAACTTCGCTTCCGTATGCAAGGCGTTGCCTTCATGGGTGCGTTCTTCCATGCCGCACCGCTAATGAGCAAATACGACCTGACACGAGAACGTCTGTTCGAAGGCATTCTCAAGCAACTTAACAAGAAGTTTGGGCATTTAGGCCAACGGGTTGTCGATGACAACATACGCGTTATTTCCCGCGGCTTTGATGAGGTCCAGAAACTCGACCTCGAAAAGTTCAGTGATGAGGGCCATGAAGAACTGCTGCCCTTGATTCCACACGCAATGGCAGGTATTGAATCGGAAACAGGTCTTGGTAACCAGGCTGATTTCTGGAACCAGGTCTGTGTTCAGTACAAGACCGGACAAGACATTATTGCCGATCCGTTTACGGCCATAGCCGCCATACCCGCAGCGACATCAAGCATGCGCAATATGTCGGCAGTACGTTTTAATGTGCCTGAATTTATACCTGAAAAATGTACCGGTTGTGCCAAGTGCTGGACCCAGTGCCCAGACTCCGCTATCCCTGGTGTGGTCAGTACTGTAGAAGAGGTACTGGAGGCGGCGGTCAGAACCGTTGCAACACCGGATAATCCCTTGTCACGCTTTTCACAGCTCATCAAGAACCTTGGCAAAGAATCACGCACAATCATCTCCAGCGGCACTTTCAAAACCTTTGCGAAAGTCTTGTCGCAGGCCTATCAGACGGTGGCCGGCAAGTCTAACTGGGACGTCGAGCGCCGTGCTGAAGTCGATGAGCAATACAACATGGTTTATGCTGCTGTGGCAGACTTCCCACTGGCCAAGACCGCACCTTTCTTCGATTTACCCGAGAACAAAAAGAAGGGTTCAGGTGGCTTGCTATCGATCACTGTCAATCCTGAAACCTGTAAAGGTTGTGACATTTGTGTCGCGGTTTGTGCTGATGGTGCCTTACAGAGCATTCGCCAGACAGATGAGTTCCAGGAGACCCTTGAGTCAAACTGGGATCTCTGGCGCAATCTGCCTGAAACAAATGACGACTACATCAAGATTTCCAGTCTCGATGAAGGCATCGGCGTCATGTCATCGCTTTTATTGAAACAGAGCAATTACATGTCCATGACAGGTGGTGACGGCGCATGCATGGGTTGTGGTGAGAAAACCACCATTCACCTGTTGCTCTCCACGGTCAATGCATTCATGGGCCCACGTGTAGAAGAACACGTGAAGCAACTGAGTAAGATGATCAAGGAATTGGATGAAAAAGCCCATAGCCTGCTCATATCAGAAACTGACCTTGACGAAGTTTCTGCTGATTCAGACGGTCTCTCGGTTGAACTGTCCGGAGACAAGAAAGAGCGTGTATTGCTGATTCGTACAGCCATTGAGGAACTGAAAGACCTCAAGTGGCGTTACGAGGAAGGCCCAAGCGGTCGCGGCCGTGCAAACCTTGGCTTTACTAACTCAACAGGCTGTAGCTCCGTCTGGGGTTCATCCTATCCTTACAACCCCTACCCGTTCCCATGGGTAAATCACCTGTTCCAGGATGCACCATCGGTAGCGGTGGGTATCTTCGAAGGACATATGCGCAAGATGGCTGACGGTTTCATTTCCGTACGTCGCGCAGAGAAACTGTTATCTGATACCTACGACGCCACCGAGGACGAGGAATTTTTCGATGACTTCGAATGGCAGCAGTTTGATGAAGACGAATTCACCCTGTGCCCGCCGCTGTTCGCGGTAGGTGGTGACGGTGCCATGATGGATATCGGCTTCCAGAACCTTTCAAGGGTGATGGCAACCAACAAACCTATCCGGGTTATTGTTGTTGATACACAGGTTTACTCCAATACCGGTGGCCAGGCCTGTACTTCTGGCTTCACCAGCCAGGTTTCTGATATGGCTGAATACGGTATGGAACATCATGGTAAGGAAGAGGTTCGTAAGGAGCTTTCCCTGATTGCGATTGCCCACCGTGGTGTATTCGTCATGCAGTCATCGCAGGCTACACCTTCACATCTGATTCAGGGTGTTCTGAAAGGTCTGCAGGCAAGACGTCCTGCCCTGTTTATCCTCAATACACCTTGTCCTCCGGAATGGGGACTTGCTGATTTTGGTGC
This sequence comes from Lysobacterales bacterium, assembly GCA_029859505.1. Classification (GTDB taxonomy): domain Bacteria; phylum Pseudomonadota; class Gammaproteobacteria; order Xanthomonadales; family SZUA-36; genus SZUA-36. The sequence continues at coordinate 5,865 of JAOUCZ010000120.1, forward strand.
ACCCGACGCTGCAAGGCTTGCCCTTGAAAGCCGTGCTGTACCGAATATCATTTTTGATCCTGATCAAGGTACGACTTTCTCCGAATGTATTGATCTTGAAGGTAATCCTTCGCCGCTTGATACATGGACAACCTATGACCTGGCGTTCCTTGACGAAGACGATGCTGAGCAGAAGCTGACTCTGCCGGTCACGACGGCAGACTGGGCGCTGGGTGAGGCCCGCTTCCGTAAGCATTTTACGAAAGCCAATGGTGAAGAAGATCTGATGCCATTCCATGAGTATCTGGAACTGGATGCGGATGAACGCGAGGATGAAACACCTTTCATCTACACAGTTGATCCCAAACGTCATCTGAGCAAGATGATCGTTTCAGAGGAGATCGTCGGTCTTGCTGAAGAGCGCCTGGGCTATTGGGCCCAGTTGAAGGAAATTGCAGGTCTTGATGTTTCCGACAATATGCGTGACACGGTTGCCGAGAGCATGACCGAGGAACTGGAAGCCAGGATTACAGCATTGACGGCTGAGTACGAAGCGAAAATTGCCAAGCTGACAACCCAGTATCCCCTGTTGATCGCAAGAAGGATGGCGGAAGGTCTGTTGAAGGGTAATGCCAACGAGACCGTGTCCACCCTGCTTGAAAAAGCAGAGAGCTGGAATGGTCCTGCTTTTGAAACACCGGCCGACTTTAGTATTGCAGCACCCGCTGCCGCCCCTGCGGCAACTACAACACCTGCAGCAGCAACCGAGACCGCTCCAGCGGCAGTTGCAGCAGCACCTGCAGCGGCAGCAGAAGAAGACGATTTCATGGGTAATGAGCCCTACATCGATACAATTCGCTGTACGTCCTGTGATGACTGCCTGAAGGTCAACCCCAAGGTGTTTATTTATAACGATGAGCAGCAGGCTGAAATCGGTGACGCCAAGGCAGGAACCTTCAAGCAAATGGTGATGGCAGCTGAGGCCTGTCCGGCAGAGTGCATCCATCCGGGTGATCCATTGAACCCGAAAGAGAAGGGATTGGATAAACTGATCAAGCGCGCTGAGCCTTTCAATTGATTCAAGGACAATAGCCTGATATGAAAGGTCTGCCGAGTTTTAAACACGGGGTTCATCCTCCGGAGAACAAGGATATTACTTCGGGGATAGCCTCGAAGCGGTTCCCGTTTCCGAAGGAAGTCATCCTGCCCTTATCGCAGCACATTGGTACGCCGGCGAAAGCCCTGGTTAAAGCCGGCGACCATGTGGAGCGTGGTGATGTCATTGCGGAAGCAGCCGGGTTTATTTCATCGACCGTGCATGCCACTGCCGCCGGAACGGTGAAATCGATCGAACTCTGGCCGCATCCCAACGGCCTGATGGTTCCTTCAATCCGTATCACAGTGGATCAGAGTTCCTCACAGATGCGAAGAAACCGCATGGTGCCGCGCTGGCAGGACGTGAAAGATGAGGATCTTTCCAAGGAAATCGCGAAGGCGGGTATTGTCGGTCTTGGTGGTGCCGCTTTTCCATCCCACGTCAAGCTATGCCCTCCAGAAGACCAGCCGGTTGAATTATTAATTATCAATGGAAGTGAGTGTGAGCCTTATCTCACCTCGGATCATCGCGTAATGCTTGAACAGCCGGAGATGGTTTACGAAGGTATTCGAATCGAGCTTAAAGCACTGGGTATCACACGCTGTGTCATAGGGATTGAAAACAATAAGCCCGATGCCATCGAAATGATGCGCAAGACCAGGCCTGCTGATCTTGATGCCAAAATTCAGCCCTTGACGGTGAAGTATCCACAAGGTGCCGAAAAGATGTTGATCAAGGCCGTCATGGGACGCGAGGTTCCATCCGGTGCCCTTCCAAGCGCGATTGGTGCGATGGTTCAGAATGTAGCCACGGCTGCCAATGTAGCCGCAGTTTTCCAAACCGGGCATCCACTGATTGAACGCATCATGACGGTGAGCGGTCGTGGCATACGCCGGCCGGGCAACTGGAAAATACCCTTCGGCACGAAGCTTCGTGATGTGATCGAGCATTGTGGTGGCATGACGGATGACACTGTCGAAATCCTGTTTGGTGGCCCGATGATGGGCCAGGCGATATCCGACCTGGACGTACCCGTTCTGAAAGGTACGGGCGGCATTCTTGTACTTACAAAAGATGAATGTAAACGACAGGATATCTTGCCATGCATACGGTGCGGAAAATGTCTCGAAGCCTGCCCGATTTTCCTGAACCCACAATGGATGAAAGACCTGGCCAAGGCGGAACGTTTTGAAGAGTTAGTGGAAGAAGCGCATTTGAACGATTGCATGCTATGCGGGTGCTGTTCATTTATTTGCCCTTCCAATATTCCCCTTTCCCAGTATTTTGCCATGTCAAAAACACAACTAAGAAGACTGCCGAAATCATGACAGAGAAGACCAAGGTAATAATTACTGCGTCACCGCATGTTCGGTCGCCTGACTCCACCACAAAGATCATGTGGTCGGTGGTAATAAGCCTGCTGCCGGTGATCGCCTCATCGATCTACTTTTTTGGGCCAAGCGCGATACTCGTGATCATTGCGAGTGTTGCAGGCTGTCTCATCACCGAGCGTATGTTTGGATCCAATCCCGGGTCGGTTGCGGATGGTTCCGCCATGATTACCGGTCTGCTGCTTGGTTTGTGCCTGCCACCCGGTTTTCCACTCTGGATGGCGTTCCTGGGTGGTGTTTTTGGTATGGGTTTCGGCAAATTGATCTACGGCGGTCTTGGTCAGAATATTTTTAACCCTGCACTGGTAGGGCGGGCTTTTTTGCAAGCGGCCTTCCCCGTTGCCATCACGACCTGGCCATCAGGAACACAACATTGGTGGAACTTGCAGGGCGATAACTTTGCCCTGCCCTTTATGACCCCCAGGCCGGACACGGTGACCGCGGCTACACCTCTGGGTAATCTGAAATTCGGCGACGACCCTGTTGCAACACCGATTCTGGATCTTTTGCTGGGAACCATAAACGGCTCCGTGGGTGAAACTTCCGCCGTATTAATCCTGCTGGGGGGTATTTACCTGGCCGTACGTGGTCACCTTAACTGGCATATTCCAGTGAGTATTTTTGTAACCACCTTCGTGGTTTCCGGTCTGTTTTACGTCATCGGCATATCGCAGTTTTCGCCCTGGTTCATGTTGTTCTCAGGCGGCCTGATGCTGGGGGCCTGGTACATGGCAACCGACATGGTGACCTCACCATTGAGCACAAAGGGATGCTGGCTCTTCGGTTTCGGGATTGGCCTTCTCACGGTCATCATTCGAATCTGGGGTGGTCTGCCGGAAGGTGTGATGTATTCCATCCTGTTGATGAATGCCCTGGTTCCCTTTATCAATCGCGTCACCCAGCCACGTCTGTTCGGTACCTCCAAAAAGAAGAAGGAGGCCGGCGAATGAACCAGGAAAACAACAACCAGGATCGTATCGATGTGGATATCCAGGTTGAAAACTCCGATTTAGACAGTAGGCAGAATGAACCGGCGCCGGAAGAGGTTTCAACATTCCGTCTTGTGGCCACACTCGCTATTGCGGGTGCACTGGCCGGCCTCCTGATCGTTCTGGTGAACCTGCATACCAAGCCGATCATCGACAAGTGGAAAGCCGAACAACTGCAACTGGCCGTTTACGAGGTATTGCCGGGAGTTGAGCGTTACGATACTTTTTACCTTGTTGATAACGAACTTTCCGCAACACTGCCCAGCGGTGCAAAAGAAAGTGAGTATAAACGCGTGTATGTGGGCCGTGACGAAAATGGCGAGACTGCTGGTGTCGCAATTTCCCGTGGGGAGTCCGGCTTTCAGGATGTCATTATGGTCATTTTCGGACATGATCCGGCAACCGGCAAACTTTCAGGTATGAAAATCCTGGACAGCAAGGAAACACCGGGACTGGGTGACAAAATCTTCAAGGACATGGACTTTGTTGATCAGTTTTTCGCGGGTCCTGAAACGCCACTTCTTGGTGTCAAGTCGGGTTCCGGAAAGGGAAAACCCAACGAGATCGACATGATCACCGGCGCCACGATCTCGGCCAAGGCCGTCATTCAAATCATCAACAATGCGCTGGCAGAATGGAAGCCGATATTGGATAAAGGTATTCCACAGGCACCTGCGGAAGAAGTATCAGCGGAGGAAGCACCGTGAGAACCACAACCCCAACCCAGGATTTAGTACGGGGTATCTGGAAAGAGAACCCGGTACTGTTACAGATGCTTGGACTTTGCCCGGCGCTGGCCGTAACCAACAGCGTGGCCAATGCACTGGCGATGAGCGCTGCTACATTTTTCGTCATGACTTGCTCAAGCGTGCTTATTTCAACCTGCAAGCGCTTCATACCCCACGAGGTGCGTATATCATCTTATATCCTCGTTATCGCAACCTTTGTAACCCTGGCAGACATGCTGTTGCAGGCCTATGCGCCTGTACAACATAAGGAACTGGGAGCGTTTATCGCCCTGATCGTGGTCAACTGCATGATCCTTGGCCGCCAGGAGACATTTTCTTCCAAGAACAATCCATTCCGGTCTCTACTCGATGCAGTAGGAACGGGTATCGGCTTTACCA
>JAOUCZ010000019.1 GCA_029859505.1 Lysobacterales bacterium
AATGGGTACATCTGCGTGACATCGCCAGGAAGCCGCCATCCTCCAGCCTGGCAAGATAGAACTTTCCGGCAACGAATGCACTCACCGTACCGGGCTCAAAATTTTCTATCGGCCCGGCAGTGATAACGGCCGCTTCCTCATCTGCGCTAAGTTCGGTTTTCCTGGGTCTGAAAAAAGCAAACATGACTGCGATGACTTCCGCAAACGCCAGGCCGCCCAGAACAAGCCACAGTTTATTGAAAAACGATCTTCTTGTGTGGGTTTCTTTTTCCACCTCTCTACGCTCCCCACATAAGTTGCATTCCGGTACCACGGAACCAGACACCAATGATGGTTAAAACCACAAAAGCGGTAATCAACAAGGTAAACAAAGCCTGCACTGCTTCATTGTTGGTGGCACTGAAAGCCTTTTTTATCAGCATATAAAATCCGATGCAGATGATAAGCACAACGGCAAACGGCAGCAGGCCATTGCTGATCATATTTGCTGGCCCGGTCTGGTTTGCAATGATGACAAACTCATCAAATAACACCGCTGCAACAGTTGCCAGCGTTGCAAAAATTACGGCAATCAACGCCATTTTCCGGCCCTTGACTGAACAGAACCAGATACCGGTTGTGTTGGCCTCGTAATTGATATACGGAATTGACAGCAGCCCCAGTAGCAGCAAGCCCGGTATAACCAGCAGTGCGAATACGGGATGAAAATGCATCAACATTTCCTGTATGCCCATAAAGTACCAGGGTGCCTTGGTGGGGTTGGGGCTCAGCCCCGGGTTAGCGACATCGGCCAGCGGTGCATTGAAAAACATCGCAGTGAGCAGGATGACGGCAAGTACCAGTACGGCGAGTGTGACCTCACGCATGATCAGGTGAGGCATGGTGTCGACCATCTCTCCCTTGACGGACGGGTCTTCATCCTGTGACCTTGGAATAATCAGGCCCTTGGCTTTGCGTATCCTCCAAAAATGGAAAGGCAGAAAAAATAACAACAATAGGGGCAGGGCAGCGGTGTGTATGGCATAGAAATTAATCAGGGTTTGAGGACCGGGTTCAGGCCCTCCCAGTATCCATTCTTTTAATCCGGTCCCCACCCCGGGAATGTAATCCAGCATGGAGGTGCTTATGGTGATAGCCCAATAGGCGAGTTGATCCCAGGGCAACAGGTAGCCGGTGAAGTTGGAAAGCACCACGGCGCTGAACAGGGTCAGACCGATGATCCAGTTGAACTGGCGCGGCGCGGCAAATGCGCTGGTGTAAAAGACCCGCAAAAGGTGCAGGAACACGACAAATAATAGCCCGTTGGCACTCCAGCGGTGAATGTTCCGCAGCAGTTTTCCAAATGGAACCTGGTTGTTCAGATAAACAATCGATTCATAGGCCTTGCCTGGGGTCGGCTCATAGGCAAATTTGAGCATCAAACCGCTACCAAACAGAAGAAACACCAGCACCACGGCCATACCACCCAGTCCCCAGGTCAGGGACAATCTCAGGGTGCGCTCTGGAACGGACCTTGGTCTGAAATGCAGCAGGAAGCTTCGGAAGTTTTTCCCCCGGCCATGCTTGTGATGATTCGTATCCGGCTTGTCAGGAAAAATAGACAAGCGGATACGCTGCAAGATATTCAAGATTACGGTTCCACTATGATTTTGGGTAATTATCCATGATTTCCACGCGGTCAACAGCAGTTTATCGTGAATGCCTGTCGCCGATTGCGACAGTTGAATGTAAAATTAGTCACTACAGCGTTCTTAGCCGATGGACTATGCGTTATTCAAGTTAGTAAGTTAGTCACCTGATAATAAAAGGACAATACCAAGTGAACCTGGAACAACGAATCGTGATCACCGGAATGGGTGCAGTTTCACCCCTTGGTTTGAACTGTCAGGAAACGTTTGAAAGTCTGACGGCTGGAAAATCCGGTATTGCCAGGATAACTTCATTCGATCCTTCAAATATTACATGCCAGATAGCGGGCGAAGTGAAAGGCTTTGATCCAACGAATTATATGGACCGGAAGATGGCGAGGCGGATCGGGCGTTACGCACAGTTCTCCATTGCCGCAACCCACGAGGCGTTAGCCCAGTCGGGTCTGGATCTTGAGAAGGAAGATCCAAGCCGTATTGCCTGTATCGTTTCCTCAGCCATCGCTGATTTTCCGATGGTTGAAAATGAGATGAACAAGATCTACGGACAGGGCAAACGCAGTATCAGCCCGTTCACCGTACCACGTGTCAGTACCAGTATGGCGGCGGGAAATATCGCGCTTGAGTTCGGACTCACCGGTGTGTCATATAGCCTTTCGTCCGCTTGTGCGACCGGCAGCCATTCCATCGCAAACGCCCTGATGTTACTCAAACTCGGGATGGCCGACGTGGTATTGGCCGGCGGTGCCGAATCTGCAATCTGTGACACCTTTGTGAGTTCATACATCGCCATGCGGGCGCTTTCAAGCCGCAACGATGAGCCTGAACGTGCATCCCGCCCTTTTGATACAGACCGTGACGGGTTCGTTATTGCGGAAGGTTGCGGTGTACTCGTGCTGGAAACCCTGGAGAGGGCACTCAAACGCGGTGCACCGATCCTGGCCGAACTGGTAGGAACGGGTTTGACCTGCGATGCTTTCCACATTACATCTGCTCATCCGGATGGCAAAGGTGCGGCCCAGGCCATGACAACCGCGCTGCAGTCAGCCAGTCTGAATATAGAGGATGTGGACTATATCAATGCCCACGGCACTTCAACACAGGTCAACGACACCATTGAAACCAAGGCGATCAAATCCGTTTTTGGTGATCGTGCCCTTAAGGTGCCGGTGAGTTCCACCAAGTCCATGACCGGTCATGCCATCGGTGCGGCCGGTGCGTTGGAGGCAGTCATCTGTATCAAGGCCCTGAATAACAATGTCATCCCGCCAACCATCAACCTGGATAACCCGGACCCGGCCTGCGACCTGGACTATGTCCCCCATGTCGCCCGTGAAAAAGAACTGAATGTCGCCATGTCGAATTCGTTTGCCTTCGGCGGGCAGAACAGTGTGCTTATTTTTAAAAAATTTGCTTCGTAGACTCTGATAATTTTCCGGCCCCTATTCTGGGGATATAACCACGGCGTTTACAACTGAACGCCACCAGCTTCTCATGGTGACCACTTTTCCTTAAGACATTTATTCAAGACCCAGAACGATTCGCATGAACAGCTCGATTTTGCCCATTTCCTGCTCGCTCAGGAGAGTCAGCATATCGCCATTAATTCGTTGATTATCAATGGTTCGTGTCTGATCCAACATTATATCTGAGTCGTATTCAAGCCCATCGCGGGAGACGAGCCGCAGTCGTAATGGCTCTGCACCTTCAATCAGTTGTGTAGTTAACGGTAGTACGGTTGTGCTCGGGTGACCGACATCATTCAGCAGCTTACTTTGCATAACCATACACGGGCGGGTTTTCCCGGATTCAGTACCCCGTGTAGGGTTTAAATTAGCCAGGTAGATTCCGCCGCGCTTATAAGCCATCAGCGTTGACAGCGTCCCATTCGTCAGCCGCATTGAGTGCTTGGTCGCGTGTTTTGAGCGAAGCGGATCGGATTTTTTGCCTTAGCTCTTCACGATCCAGATGCCGCTGGTAATTTCTCACCGCGTCCCTTATGACACGGCTCCTGGTGGTACTCAACCGTCCGGCCAGAAGACTTAGAAGTGCATCAAATTCTGCATCTGCTTTTATAGTGACTGTTTTCATGTTGCTTAACATAGTATTACCTTTTTAAGTATATGTCATGATGTTTCTCTGTTTCAATTATGTAAGGGCTCACCAATAAATCTTTGTGAAACCTAACGAGTCTTCACCAGACATTAAGTTTGTACATAAATAACAGGGTTCAAAAGAGGAAAATAACACCGATATCAGTAGGAAAATTAGGTTGAAACCATGAAAAACGGTGTCAGAAGTGAGGTCAGGCAAAGCCAGTTCGAATGGATCGAAGTGTTTTACATCCGTCAACGACGTCACTGTTGATAGTTTTAGTTCAATCTTAAACTAATTTAATTTTTTATCTTAAACTGGTGAAAATTATATTCAATGGAAGTATACGTGTACCGGAAGCGATTGCACGATGCCTTGGATCTGGGGCTCCAACGGCCGACCCGGAGGGCCAGGACGAGGTCATCGCGCAGCATCTTTTTCTGTAAAGTGACCGTGAAATCTTAATAACAACCGTAAATAGAATTTTTATCGTATTAATGCCCGCAAAATATTTATATACGGCTGTTTGTTCGGAATAATGTTATATTGCGGTTAATTATACTAAAGCACGGTCAATTTTAGGAGAAACAATGGCAACGGAATTATTGGGCTATGCTCGACTAATTGCTGACTACAATCTCAACGCCCTGCCTCTTATGGAGTATTCACTCATAGATAGCGCGGTTAAAGGAAGAGGTCACCGCGCTAAGAACGGACAGACTGTTTTACATTTTAGTTCTCACTATGCACATGACAATTCCTTAACCAAGCACTTACAATTCGCCCTTAAATACGAAGGCGTGAATCTGTATATCCTCAGTCTGTTGTTTGCGCAGCCGATACAAGCCAACCTGGAGAGTTGGATTCGCACCAGTCCAGCTTCAAGTTATGCCCGCAGAATCTGCTTTCTATATGAATGGATAACAAATCGAAAACTGGCCAATGATTTTAGCGTCCCTAAACCTGAACGTTATGTAAATGTAGCAGATGGCAAATTGCAGTTTGTACTGCCAGTTGGTGAGAAGGATTTACGTTTTCGAGTCTTGAATAACCTACCCGGTACAGCAGAGTTCTGCCCCATGGTCCGTAAGACTGAATACCTGCAATCCATGGTTGCGGAAGACCTTCGCGCACAAGTTATCGCAACAGTGGCCAACTATGATCAGGATCTGCTCAAAAGAGCTGCGAATTTTCTTTATCTAAAAGAAACTCAATCGTCATTCGAAGTTGAACGGGAAAAACCGTCACCGAACAAAGCCCAGCGATTTGCGGACATGCTAAAACAGGCTAATCCCAAGGTGCCACTAACGGAAAGACGTTTCATAGAGTTGCAAAACATAACGATTGACCCACGTTTCCGAGAGTTCAGCTGGCGCAGTCATCAAAACTGGGTTGGCAAAGATCATGGTTATCGCCAACAGATAGATTTCGTCCCTCCCAGGCCTGAGGACGTGTCTCACTTGATGAATGGTCTGATAGAAACGGTTTCAAAAATCGCAACAACACCGGCAACAGGTAGCGACACAAGCGACGTTTACGACCCCGTCATACTCTCAGCGGCAGTCTCTTTCGGCTTCGTGTTCATTCACCCATTTATGGATGGTAACGGTCGAATTCATAGATACTTAATACACGACGTTTTGGCTCGCACCGGATTCACTCCTCGCGGAATCATTCTTCCCGTGTCAGCTGTCATTGTTGCCAATCTGGATGAGTATATTGATGTATTGGAAACCTTTTCACATCCGATGCGAGATATTTCAGATTACGACCCAAATGTCCCGACTTCCCCGGCGACAGGTAACGACCCGGAATGCTTTCGGTTCTTTGACGCGACGCCTCAGGCTGAATTTCTATATCACGCGTTGAAACGTACGCTTGAGGAAGATCTACCGAAGGAGATCGAGTTCTTGTTAGGGTTTGATCGTGCTTATAGTAGCTTAAATCAACTCATGGACTGGGCACCTCATAACCTGGAACTATTCATTCAAGTTGTTCACCAGCACGCAGGTACATTGTCACTAACCAAACGCAAAAGTCATTTTGATTGGATGAGTGACGTGGAAATCAAAGAAGCAGAACTGGCAGTCAGACAAGCTTTTGACTTAGAAACCTGAAAATCAGAGCCCGGATTTTACTGGTAATTGATGTACGTGGGCTTCTCTGCAAGCTTTTTACCGTCAACAGACTCAAGACCTAAAGCCTCCGACGGGGTCATTATTGCTGGTTTGTCTTCCTGGAAAAAAAGCTTAAACCCACCCGGGATTTTAGAGGCGACCCTTGCTGTATATAAGCTATTGTAAACCTTGATTTTTAACGCCGGGGAGCCATGGCCATCCAGGTTCATGATTAAATCGATTTTGTCATTCAACTCAATCTTGTCTTTATCTGTCACCATGCCCTGGGTAAATGAATGCACCATGAGAATCTTTTTGCCGTTGATGTTGTTTTCATTCATGTAGTCGAGCATGGCGGATTGCACCTCGTTAACCTGTTCACCGGAAATATGACCGATCTTTCTGCCGGGAGGAACATCCAGACCATTGACCTCAAACTCCGGATCAACGGCCAGGTGCACACTGTCGTACTTGATCATTAACAAAGAACCGGCTTTACAGCCTCCAGCGGTGTTTCTGCACCCAGTTGTGTATCGATAATGACGAGAAAACCATTTTTCTGTGCTGCGTTGATGTACTTCATCAGCTTGGTTTCTGACAACGGCAGCAGGTAGTCCTTTTTCCGTCCCGGGTCACCGGTTGCCAGTCCATAGATCAAATGGTAAGCAGGAATAACACTTTGATCACCATTGATCTTGTCGTATTCATCCGCTTTTGCCTGGATTATCGGTGTCAGATCTTCAATGGAGTACTGACCCAGCACACCCAGTGACTTGGCGTCAGGGCGCCCATAGTACCCAACAATGAGTTCATCACCGGAATAGGCAGCCTGTTGGGCAAATGATGGGCTGGAGAAAAGGGTAGGGGCCAGCATAATCAGAAGAGGAATAACGCTTTTCATATCTAGAAGTCCTGTGTTCTGAGCAAGAAAAGTTTGCAAATTTGATAACAACTAATCCTACTCCTCTTTCGGTTGGAGAATCCAGTAAGGGAACGCAGGACCACGTGGTATGTCAGCTATTACAGTCTGAAGATAAATTTCTAGAGGTTGAGAATCGCCAATCAGCACAGGAATGCTTTCAATCTGAAATTCCAGGCTCAAATATATGTTGGTTAGTTGCACCATATTTGCTCTAAATAAACCCTGCATCGATAGATAGGATAAGGAAGTAATTCAATATGAAAACCACGCTAAAGAGACTCAATACTGCCGTCTTGCTTGGCATGATGCTGAGTGTATCAGTCGCCGCCAATGCGGAATCCAAGACCGATGGCTCGTCAAACATGATTTGCGCCACCTTCAGCATTACTGCCTGCGTTGATGGTATACGCTGTGCTAATGGAGAGGCCAGAACCTTTGATATGCCGGAATTCATGTGGGTAGATTTCAAGAAGAAGAGCATCCGCGCGGATTACGATTCAGAAAAAACCGCCGATTCACCCTTCAAGAATTTTCAATCCACCGATAATCAACTCATTATCCAGGGTGTTGAGAACGATCATGGATGGTCCATGGCAATCAGCAAGGAGACGGGCAGGATGAGCCTTGCTGTTGTGGGTGAGGAAGTAACTTTTACAATGTTCGGCGCCTGCAAGGCACTCTAGAGGAATACAACCATGTTAAATATTAAATTAAACCACTAGTGTCCCAACGTTACCGACTTAAACTTTCACAAGCAACTGAATACACACAAAGAATCACCTAATTATGAAGGGCATCGACTTGAACACCATGAGAACCTCTAAACTCTCGGAATTTTCCGGGATCTTTGAGGTAAATCATGTATACAGGCAAGCTCGTTTTCGCCCAGGTGATGGAACACATGCCAATGAAGGTTTTTCGCCGCTGCGTACAGACCTACAACGGAAACCACAAGGTCAAGTCCTTCAGTTGCCTGGATCAATACCTCTGCATGGCCTTTGCTCAACTGACCTATCGGGAGAGCCTCAGGGAAACCGAGGTTTGTCTCCGAGCGCAAACCAAGAAGCTCTACCACATGGGAATACGTGGCGGCATTGCTCGCAATACTCTATCCAACGCCAACAAAGTACGGGATTGGAGAATCTACGCCGACTTTGCCGAGGCACTGATAAAAACTGCCAGGCCATTGTATGCAAAAGAGGATTTGGGACTCGAACTCAACAATACAATTTACGCGCTCGATTCTTCCACCATCGATCTGTGTCTGTCAGTTTTCCCATGGGCTCTGTTTCGGTCCACCAAGTCAGCCGTCAAACTTCACACCCTGCTCGATCTACGAGGCAATATTCCAACGTTTATTCATATCTCGAATGGAAAGATGCACGATGTGAATGTGCTGGATATCCTGATCCCCGAGGCTGGAGCTTTCTACATCATGGACCGGGGCTATCTGGATTTTGCAAGACTATTCCACATCAATCAGGCGAGCGCGTTTTTCGTCATTCGAGCAAAAGGCAATATGGTATACAGGCGTCAATATTCTCACGCCGTCACTACAGAGGAGAAGTTATGTGGAATCCGCTGCGATCAGACTATTGTGCTCACCGGTATCAACTCGAAGAACGCTTATCCTCAGCAGTTGCGACGAATCAAATACTACGACAGCAAAAGCAACAAGACTTTCAACTTTCTGACCAACAATTTTACCATTCCAGCACAAACAGTAGCCGACCTTTATCGTTACCGCTGGCAGGTCGAACTGTTCTTCAAGTAGATCAAACAGCACCTGAGAATCAAATCATTTTTCGGAATATCAGAGAACGCAGTGAAGAGTCAGATATGGATTGCCATCTCAGTCTATGTGTTGGTCGCCATCATCAAAAAGCGACTCAATCTCAAAATAGAACTTTACACAATATTACAGATTTTGAGCCTGACTCTTTTCGAGAAAACACCATTGGATCAACTGCTTATGATTTCTGAAAACAAAAACGAGATAAGCGGAATGACTAACCAATTGAATTTGTTCGATTTAACGTTGGGACACTAGTGATACTCCTTAGTTGTTGCTCAGATCAACCAGCAATTGTTGAAACCCCGGGTCATCACGTAATAGTTTGCCGCCGGCTTCGATCAACTTGTCTACCTGCTCGTCATTGAGCGAAAAGCTCGTCGGAATGCTATTAAAAAACTCCAGGGTTTCAGGGTGCTTGATCTTTTGAATACTGACATCAATAAAATGTGCTTTTACCGGTTGCTCAGGGGTGGATAGCTCGTTTGCCCATTCCCCTACCATTCTCCTGGTCAAAAGCATACTGTCGGTATCAAATCGTGTCAGCTGCAGGTTGGTGACGGCCCCTACGACGCCAATTGCGGAGGGTTCCTTGTTGCTTAAATCCATATCTTCATTGGTCTCGGTTGCCGCGTTAACCATGAGTACCACGACGTGCCGCGGCGGCTTTTCATTTCTTTCATAAAAAACTTCAGGCCCCCCTGATACTGCCATGATGTCAGAAACTGCACGCAGTCCGAGGTTGTCGGTAATACCGCCATCCACGAAATGAACAAACTTGCGCTTATCCTTGTCGTCATAGGTTTCCAGTTGTGAAATAAGCACGGGCAGGTTCTGCTTCTCGTACCTTTTGGCGGCATCATGCAGGCGTTTTGTTCCCAGTAAATTCATATCGCTGCAGGTATCGTAATTCGCCACCACGATCGGGTTAAATAGGACTGGCACGGCGGAAGAAGCGGCGACCGCGTCGGCGACAGGAAAGGAGGATAGTTCGGAACACAGCAGGTCAAAGTACTCCTGGATAAAGGAAAAACGAATACCGTAAGCAAGGTCAGACGCGTTGATAATAATCATCGGGCGATCCGGCCGGATCATGTCCGCAAAAGTGGCATCGTGAAACAGGAACTTCTGGTAGTACTTGATAGCTGACTCGGTGCGGCCATTCTTGCTGAACCAAAGGAATGGATTCAGGGCCCTCAGGACCAGGTGTTTTTGAAGGTTGAACCTTAAAAAGTCCTCTTCATAATTTTCAAAAATACCATCGCCATGCAGACCGTAATAGGCAGAGGTGAAACTTCCACCTGAAACCGAGCTGATGTAGTCAACTTCATCCAGTAGCCTTACCGGACGGCCTTTATAGTTGATATTGGTGTCACGCAATTCCTTCATAACGCCATAAGACAGTGCCGCGGCCCGGGTACCACCACCGGAAAACGTCAGTATGAACCTGATATCACTATCGCTGTGTTCTTCGCTCCAATCATGAAGTGAATATCTGTCCGCCTCGCGCGGGTCCGGGATTTCGATATTTTTCGGGGTGCCGTAATTCGCGCAGCCAGCCAGCATTAGAAGCAACAGCAAACCAGGTAGCAGTTTTTCCCTGACAATCCAATTAGTCATGAAGTTACCGCCTAAATTTTTACGTTCAAAGGACCTGTCTATTGAATTATGAACCTTCAACTGATTCAAATCCAGTATTCAGTATCGAGGGTGAACAAGCCGGATTATTACGTTTGCAACTTCAACTCAGAATTTGTTTCTGAGATGAAATTGGGCGATGACCGCTGAGCTTAATCGTTACCCGTCTTCAGATTCTCTGGGTTATGGCAGGCCGTTAAATAAATGACGTGCTGCGGGGTTGTGGCCGGTATACCTTTAGTGCCTGACCAATGTCACATTCAGCATTGTTGAAGAGTTGATCCAGTTAGTTGAGAATAACTTATGGATTCATTTGTTGAAAAAGCCAGGGAGCCCTTTAAAACTGCCCTGGCGATCGTGATCTCCTACGGCATCGCCCTGGCGATGGATTGGGACAAGCCATTTTGGGCCGCGTTCGCCGTGGCTTTTGTCAGCCTCTCGACAGCCGGCCAGTCATTCAACAAGGCCGCCATGCGCATGTTCGGCACGCTGGTGGCTATAGTGGCCGCGCTCACATTGATTGCCCTGTTCCCCCAGCAGCGCTGGGAGTTCATGCTCGCGCTTTCCCTCTATGCCGGCATCTGCACTTACCTGATGACCGGTCCGAAGAAGCAGTATTTCTGGAATGTGAGCGGTTTCGTCTGCGTGTTACTGTGCATGAGCGCCGGACCAGACCCGGTCAATGCCTTCGACACCGCGATCTTGAGAGCACAGGAGACCGGTCTCGGTATCCTGGTCTACAGCTTGTTGACGTCTCTGCTCTGGCCGGTCAGCAGTCGCAAGGATTTTTTCGCAGTCGCCGGCCAACTCGCATCCGGCCAGCGGCAGTTCTGCCAGTCCGGTCTGAAACCCGGCAATGATAGTGACGGGGGACAGGTGCAGGCGCTCAAGGGGCAACTGCTGCAGGCGCAAACAAAGTTCAAGGAGCTTCTGGACGCCGCGGAATCAGATACCCAGGAAGTCTGGGAAGTGCGCCGCTACTGGCGCCTCTACCAGGAGCAAACGAGCAAACTGACCACGGTGATCGGCTCCTGCGTTAAGAGCCTGGCCGATCTCGAAGCATCAGGAACTCCGCACCTGGTGACCGAGTTGGATTCATTCCTGGTTGAGATCGACCATCGTTTTACCGCTATCAAAAGCATGTTGACCGGCCAGGCGCCTGAGCGCGAACCCAGGGAAATCAACCTAACCCTGGACACGTCCGGTTTCAAAGCCCTGTCACAATTCCCCAGAGCCGCGGTGGTCGTGTTTCACGCCCGGCTGGAGCAGCTGGACCAAATGACCCTGTCGCTGTTTGAAACAACACGCAATGCCAGTGGGTTCGGTGAGGATGAGGCCACGCCTCCCCGTATGGCTTTTCCTACACTGCAATGGCCCGACCCGGATCGTATGCTTGCCGTCACACGGGTGGTTCTGACCCTGTGGCTGGCCTTCCTGGCCTGGGTTTACGTGGACAGCATTCCCGGTGGCACCAGCATGGTGACGATGGCCTGCGTCTACGGCATGATCATGGCGGGAATCCCAATGGTGACGCTCCGGACGGTCTTCAAACCACTGATGGCAGGCGTGGTCTACGGCTGCCTGGTGTACATGTTGATCCTGCCGCATCTTTCCGGTTTTCTCAGCCTAGGGGTGCTGCTCTTCGTCACGATCTTTTCCCTCTGCTACTTCCTCTCCGATCCGAAGCAGGCGCTGGCAAAGACCTTCGCGCTGGCCATGTTTGTATCGATTGCATCGATCGACAATCAGCAGGTTTACAGCTTTACGGTAGTTGCCACCAATATGCTGATGTTCCCTGTGCTGTTCATGTTCCTGGCGATCACCGCTTATTTCCCGGTCAACCTGCGCCAGGAAAAATCCTTCCTGCGGCTGCTCGATCGGTACTTCCGCAGCTGCGCTGACCTGCTGTCGGGTATGCAGCGCGATGTGCACCATACCGAAACCCGGTTTGAACGCCTGCGCAAGGCGTTCCACATCCGTGAGATCTCGAGTATCCCGACAAAGCTCGCGGGCTGGGCCAAATTTCTCAACGTCAAGGTGCTGCCCGGCACGGATGCAAAGAACGTCCAGGCACTGCTCCCCAGGCTCCAGGACCTCGCCGGTCAGACCAGGGAACTCGTCGAGGTGCGCAGCTCACTGCGCAACCAGGAACTGGTCGATGCATTGGGTGACGAAGCCCTGGATTGGCGGCGTAAACTGCAGGAGGTATTGGTGAATCTGGGCAGCGCTCCGGCTGACCTCCAGCAGGAAACTTATCGCACCCACCTGGACGGGTTGATACAGCGACTGGAGACTAGGATCAGGGAGGTTCTGGAGCAATCGACTGCAGAACAATTCAGCCGGGAGGACGAGGAAGACTCCTACCGCCTGCTGGGAGCTTACCGGGGCGTTTCGGAGTCGCTGGTCGGATATACCGCAGCGGCTGCTGCCATCGATTGGGCCCCCTGGCACGAGGAGCGATTTTAACCGGACCGTAATCGGTCGAGGGAATTACTATGAATCTGTTTCCACATGAAATAGCGCTTGGTGAGATTTTGATGCCGCCGTTGCTGGTCGCCGGCACGTTGGCGGTCATCTTCACCCTCGTCACGGCGCAACTGCTGAACCGGAAACGGCTGTCACGCCATTTCTCCAACCCACCGCTTGTTTTTTTGTCATTAACAGTGATCTACACCGTGATCATTGGCACGTTCTTTATCAGGATATAACATATGGATATTTCCAAAAAACATCTCTGGACTATTGTCATCGTTGTTGTCGCTGTCCTGCTGGTCCTGCTCAAGTACTGGGACTACGCCAGCAACCCCTGGACGCGTAACGGCCAGGTCAGGGCCAATATCATCCAGCTGACACCCCGGGTTTCCGGCCCGATCGTGAACCTGCCGATCGCCGATAACCAGCTCGTCAAGGCCGGCGACCTGTTGTTCGAGATCGACCCGCGCACCTTCCAGGCCGCCCTCGACCAGGCAAATGCCCAGTACGACCAGGCCGGTGACAGCTACCAGGCCCGCCAGAAGCAGGTCGAAGTGGCCGAATCAGAAGTCGAGATATCCCGTCGATCTGTCGACCAGGCACAGAGCAGCATCATCGAGGCCGAATCGACCATCAAGAAGAACAAGGCGGAATTTGAGCGCCAGCAGGAAATGTTGCCGAAAAAAGCAACCTCGCAAAAGGCTGTTGAACGGGCCGAGGCGAACTACGAAGTCTCGGTGCAACAACGCAAGGTGGCCGTAGCCGAACTGGGCCAGGCCCAGGCCGGACTGCTCAAATCGCAGGCGAGCCTGGCCGAGGCGCGGGCGAACCTGGGTGCACTGGGTGACGCCAATGCCAGCATCCGCGCAGCCCGTGCCGCTGTTGAACAGGCAGAACTCAACCTGGAGTTCACGCGGGTCGTGGCCCCCGTGGATGGATACGTTACCAATCTGAACCTGCGGCTCGGTGGCCATACAGTGGCCAATCAGCCGGCACTGGCGCTTGTCGACATCAACAGCTACTGGGTGGACGGCTATTTCAAGGAGACTGCTGTCGCCGATATAGAAGCCGGTGATCGAGCGATCGTCACCCTGATGTCCTATCCCGACCAGCCGCTTGAGGGGTTCGTCGACAGCATGGGCTGGGGTATCGCGCAACAGGACGGAACGACTGGTTTTGAACTGCTGCCAAACGTCAGTCCAACCTTCGCCTGGATCCGCCTGGCTCAGCGGGTGCCGGTGCGCATTCACCTGGACGACGTCCCCGAGGAGGTCAAGCTGCGTGTCGGCACCACCGGGTCGGTGTTGGTCAAGACCGGTACCGGAGGACGGGAGGAGTGAGATGATGTTTCGTCGCCCGCTTGCAGGAACCTGCGTAATACTGTCGCTGCTGCTCGGCGGCTGCGCCAGCCTCGGCCCTGACTACCAGGAACCCGAAGTCGATGTCGAATCTGCCTGGCTCGACATAGAGGAGCCACAGATCTCGGGGGATATTCCGGATGATCCACAATGGTGGTCGAGCTCCTTTCATGACCCCGACCTGGATCGCCTGATCGAGACGGCCCTGGCCCAGAACCTGTCTGTGCGATCTGCCGGGCTGCGCGTGCTGCAGTCCCAGCAACAGCTGGCCATTGCCATCGGCAGCCAGTACCCGCAGCAACAGCAGGCCACCGGCTCGGCGTCCCGGCAGAAGGAATCCGGCACCACGTTCAATAACTACAGCCTCGGCTTCAACCTGGCATGGGAGGTCGATTTCTGGGGCCGCTTCAGCCGCCAGGTCGAGTCCGCCTCGGCCTTGCTCGATGCCAGCGTGGCTGATTATGACGGCGTCGTCCTCTCCCTGGTCTCACAAGTGGCGCAGAACTACATCCTGGTACGGACCTTTCAGGACCGGATCAAGGTGAACCGCGAGAACATCAGTCTGCAGGAGCAGGCCCTGGCTATCACAAAGGTGAAGTTCGAAGCCGGAGATGTCAGTGAACTGGATGTCGACCAGGCCGAGTCCCTGCTTTACAACACCAGGGCCACTGTCTTCTCGCTCGAGACCTCGTTGCAGCAGTTGAAGAACTCCCTGGCCATCCTGATCGGCAAGCCGCCACACGATCTGAACTACCTGTTCACCGCCGGGGTCGAGATTCCGACAGCGCCGGCGAACATCGCGCTGGGGATGCCCCAGGACCTTCTCCGAAGACGTCCCGATGTCCGCAGCGCTGAACGTGGGCTCGCGGCCCAGAGCGCCCAGATCGGTTTTGCCGTCACCGAACTCTACCCGCATTTCACGATCGGCGGTTCGATCGGCACCAGCGCACTGAGCACTGGTGACCTGTTCGAGAGCGACAGCAATACCTTTAGCCTGTTCGGCCAGTTCAGGTGGGACCTGTTCAACTACGGTCGTCTCAAGAGCAATATCCGTCTGCAGGACGCCCTCTTCCAGCAGCTGCTGGTCGACTACCAGAACACCGTGCTGGTTGCCCAGGGAGATGTCGAGAACACCATCGTTGCTTACCTGAACTCGCACGAGCAGCTCGAAGCCTATCGACTGGCCGCGGCAGCGTCCCAACGTTCGGTCAGTGTCGCAACGATCCAGTACCAGGAAGGGTCGATCACGTTCAACACCCTGATCAACACGCTGGCAGCCAACACCCAGCAACAGGATCTGCTTTCTGCGACCCAGGGGAATGTGGCCACCAGCCTGGTCCAGGTGTACAAGGCACTCGGTGGTGGTTGGGAGATCCGCAATGGCCAGGATCCGGTCGACCTGCTTCCGGAGTCGATGAAGGCCGAGATGCGTGAGAGGACCGGGGCCTGGGATGGTGTGCTGGAGTAGTTGGCAGAAACTTTATGAGGAAACAACCAGTCACAAACAACTAGTCAACAACTAGTCAGGACACCCATGTCTCTCATTGCTTAAAGTGATGGGTGTCCTGACTTTTGCCCAGGGTGCGGACCAGGCACCGAGGTCAATTGATAGGGATTGAGATACAAATTGTGGTAGTTTTCCTAATACCAATCAATTGTGAACTGGTATCTAATTGGTCTGTTTGAATTGACCAGACGACAAAGGAAGGCCATGAGGGGTTTATCGGAAACGGGGGTTCTGTCATGCAGGAATATGCTGCTTACCGGTTTCGCTGTACTCGTCATGGCCAGCGGACCAGTCCCGGCCTTTGGCCAGGATACACCACCGGATGCCGATTCAGCTTCTGGTAAGGATACAGGTTCTTCTGCATCTGAAAACCAGGAAACCACGCCACCTCCCCGGGAGAACAGGAAAAAGCAACAACCCAAAGCAACAGAATCTGCTGCAAAAGAATCTGCCACCTCGAAAGATGACAGCTTCCAGCAGGCACTCAAGAAATTGCAGGCACAACTGGATGCGCAGAATAAACAGATCGAGGCGCTCAAGGCGCAATACGCCAGCGAGGTGACGGCGCGGCAGAAGGAAATTGACAAGCAGGATAAACAAATCAACGCACAGGAAAGGGAGATCGCCGCGCAGAGAGAGGCAATCCAGTCACTTCAGCAGGAGGTAGACCAGGCCAGAACCCAGGCCGGTCAGGATATTTCCGAATCTCAAAAGGCGCTGCGTTCGCGTCTTGAAACGGTTGAACAATCCATACAGAAATCTGAAGCGTCAGAATCCACGACCTATGACCTGGATTCATTCCCGGGCTCATTGCCGATCCCGGGTTCTTCAGCCGCCATAAAATTCGGCGGATTCGTGAAAATGAATATCGTGCAGAGTTTTGATCCTATCGGCACCAAGGACCGGTTTATCGTTGGTAGCATACCGGCCCCCCAGACGGACGGGCCCAATACTGCGGCATTAACGGTCAGCCAGTCCCGTCTGAGTGTTGAAATGCGTGATACGACACAATATGGTGCGGTACGTGCATTCCTGGAGGCGGATTTTGCGGGTAGCGGTGACACTTTCAGGCTACGGCATGCGTTCGGACAATATAAGAGTTTTCTCGTCGGTAAAACCTGGACAACCTTTATGGATACACGCTCAAGGCCGGAAGACCTCGATCGTGAAGGAATCAATGGTCAGATATTCCTGCGCCAGGCACAGGTGCGATACTTCCCGAAGATCGGACAGGACTGGCATCTGCTTCTTTCGGCGGAAGACCCGACAGCAGTTATAGGAGGTGGCACTGGTATCAGTCAGTACCCCGACTTCGTTGCAAGTGTGGAGCGCGATATTTTTACAAGGTGGCACATAAAGTCATCGTTACTGTTGCGAAAAATGTACGGTGAGTGTGATTGCCTTGAAGGAGAGTCCGACACCACGTCGGGGTGGGCGTTTACCGTCAGCGGTACGACCGGTATTAAGCGTTGGGATGAGCGTGATAATCTACAGGTTCAGCTTACCTACGGCGAGGGTTACTCGCATTACGTCAATGACCTTGGCAGCATCGGTGAACCAGATGCGATATTTAATCCGGTTACCGGCCAGCTGAGCCCGGTGCCGGTATTTGCAATGTATGCATCGTTTCAGAAGTGGTGGTCGCCAAATATGCGCTCCAATTTTCTTTTTGGCTATGTCAATGTTGATAACAAATATGTAGCTGACTATCCAGATTCATATAACAACACAAGCCGCTTTTCGGTCAATTTTATCTGGTCGCCCATCGCCCGCATTGATCTTGGTGCAGAGTTTCTTTACGGCCAACGTACCAATCAAAACGGCGATACCGGTGATGCAAAACAGATACAGCTTTCAGCCAAGTATCGTTACTGAAAATCAATTTGTGGTTGAGAGTTTCATTTTGGGTCGATGCAAACCTCCTGATGACCCCAGGTATTTTGAGGTTAATAAGCCATGAAAGAAATAAAGCAAATACATATACAACAATCAGTCAGAAAATTGCGGTCACATCTGTTTCCCTTTTTAATAGTTTGGTTTGCCCTGGCATTAACACCTGTTGTGGCGCAGGAAGCCGAGGAAGGTGAGGGCGAGGCTTTCGAGGCGAACATTGTTGAAGTGTTCCTCGGTGGAACCTTTAATGACGGTGACAGTGATGCCTCGTATGGTTTTAGTTGCGAGCGCCGCCTGAGCGAGTCTTTTGGTATCGGTGGCCTGGTTGAATACACCAGTGGCCGTGAGTGGGTTTATGCAGTGCCCTGATCTTTCATGTCACTGAATCATTGAAGTTGGTGCTGGCACCCGGATTTGAGCACGAGGAAGGCGAAAATACCTACCTGACACGTGTTGGAACCACCTACGATTTCAAATTCGACGGCTGGTCATTGGCACCGGAAGTGAACGTTGATTTTGTTGATGGTGAAACTAAAGTCGTTGTTGGTGTGAGCTTCGGTATAGAGTTTTAGTATGTAAAACAGGTATCCTGGTTGTTCCGTGATAGCCCGAAACACGTCATGGGTTTACAATGTGTTTAACGGGTTTGGAAAATCGAATAAGGGAGTAAGGTCATGATGATTCGCTATCTACGTATCGGGCTGGTTTTCTCACTTTTCCTGGTGCTGGCAGCCTGCAGCGGTCCACGTGTCCTGATGCCCACGCCCAATGTTTATGTCGGCGATACTGACCATGAGGTATACACAGGTCTCCCGGATGAATTGAAAAACACCGAGGTACCGCTGTTTTACATTACCGACCGGGTACCCGAAAAAGATAAGAACGGCAATCTGAAATACGGTTACCGGAGATCACCTTCGCTGGCATTTGGCATTACCGTGGTTGACCTTGGTGAAGAAATTAGCTGGGAGCAGTTGCTAGAAGCCAGTCGCTCAGGCAAGCGTCTGAAAGGTGTGGAAATGAAGGTGCGCTCACTCACCGAAATTACCCGTGGCCCGAATGCACCTATTCCTTACACCGAGATCGATGACATCATAGTCGAGGATCCAAAATTCGTTGCAAAAAGAGCAGCTGCCTCCGAGGCTTTTCGCGAGGTTGTGGCTCAACAACTGGCGCTGACACCGCGTAAAGAGGTATTCATCTTTGTGCACGGGTATCATAACGATTTCGATGACGCCGCCTTTGCGATGGCAGAGTTATGGCATTTCCTTGGACGCATCGGCGTACCCATCGTCTATACCTGGCCGGCAGGGCATCCCGGTCTTTTGGGCTATACCTATGATCGCGAGTCGAGTGAATTTACGATATACCACCTGCGCCAAGTGCTCGAACTCATAGCGGGAATGCCGGAAGTTGAGAGAGTCAACCTCATCGGGCACAGCAGGGGAACCGATGTGGTGGTAAGTGCTGTGCGTGAACTTTCGATCAAGGCCCGTGCCCAGGGGCTTACCCCGCGCAAGGAATATAAGTTGCACAATGTTATGCTGGCGGCACCCGACCTTGATGCACAGGTCGCAGGACAACGCCTTATTGGCGACCACATGGCCTGGTGTGCTGATCGCGTCACCCTATATACGTCGCCGGCAGACAAGGCCATCGGCTGGGCCGATAAACTGTTTGCAAGTCCAAAAGGACGTATCGGGAATCTCGAGGTCGAGACCTTGACAGTGGACGCCAAGGCAGCCATAGATGGTGGCAATGCCAACTTTGCCATCATCAATTTCATGTCATCCACGGATAAATCGGATTCAAATGCAGACAAGTTTGGCCATAGCTATTTCCGTAATGCCCCGACCGTGAGTTCCGACGTGATTTTGATGCTGCGCGATGACCTGGATCCGGGCTCTCCCGGACGCCCCCTGGAGAGTCTCGGCCACAAATTCTGGCGGGTACCACCGGGTTATCCAAAGCAGTGATCTAAAATAATACCCGCTTGGTAAATATGCGTCGGCAAAAGCAGCGGCTTGAAAAGAAGATTGAACACGAGCGCTTTGTGATCGACACGCTGCCTGACTTGTCGGTGCAGATACTCGAACTCGCCAAACAACAGGATGATAGAAACTGATCAGGCCTTAATCTTTGTGTTCATGTTCGTGTCCTTTCCAGTCGATACTTGCTCGGAGTAAGCCCGGAAACCCGCCGGAATGCACGTGAAAAGTGTGCCGCATCACTGTACCGCAGCTGACGAGCAACCTCGGCGACCTTCAAGCTTGGGTCGCCCAGCATTTTGCTGGCGACATGGAAGCGTGTGTGGCCCAATATCTCGTTAAAACTGGTTCCCTCATCAGCGAGTTTACGCTGCAATGTTCGACTGCTCATATTGCATATTTTTGCAGTCTCACCGAGGCTAATTTTAGAATTCAGTACATAACTCCGTAGTACCAACTGGATTGAGGAGGTAAATGTTTCCGCCACAGGCGTATAGCCAAATCCTAAAACTGCATGATTTTGGGTTTTACCAGGAAGGGGTGGCAGGCTGAGCAGTGCATTCTCCAGCGAGATACAGTAATACGGCTGTGCCACACGATAGCGACTGTCGGGAAAATGTTGCCGGACAAAAGGGGGCGGCAAGTGATTTGTCATCACACCGATCTCTTTCGGAGTCCAACTGGGGCCTGCGAACATGCGCACTATGCCGCATAACCACGTCAGGCCATACAAGCCGATCTGTTCAACTGCGGGGTTGTCTGCTCTGCAGCTGGGTTTGTGATAAAGATATGCATAGTCAGAGTCAGGCAGTTGGAGTAGGCCCATCTTACAATGCGTGACAGTCTGGTTGACCACTTTGATGCTTCTCTGAAAGCCGTCAAAGAGTGTTGGCGACCGTTGTAACAGTAATGACATTTTGGCATCAACCACTTTGACGCCAAACTGTTGCCCAACTCGAAAACCTAAATCATTGATACCCTCGTTGAAGACCGCATCGACGAGAAACCTCCAAAAGCCATGCGAGGGAAGGTAGTTGTCGGCGAACTCGAGCGCGTCATATGGCAGACCTGCTTGCGATAACATGCGTTCGACAGGGGTGCCGACATCCTCAAGAAATTGCACGAAAGGACGCACCACTGCTACGCGGTGTAAAGGTACTGATCTCTTGTCCTCAGACATAGGCAATCCTGAATTTGTAAAACCTGCTTATGAAGCTTTGCCAAGACCCAAACATTGACCAACTATAGCCAATCTAAATTTTGGCGTAAAATGGCTATTTCTAATATCATACAACTTTATAAAGAAAAGCTCATGCAAACGAGTTGACATGTCGCATGTATATTTGAGTATTCGTGCCTCACATACATTATGTTGCCCTTTTAGCCTGCATTAGAAAACCTCTTGATAACATGATGTTAGAAATATGTTATGAGTGATATAACTGTCGGTTTCCCGTTCGGATGCACTCACTTTGCAAGTGGCTTTCAAGCAAGGAAATATTTTGGCAGTGAACCTATTAAGCCGAAACCAGAAAGCGAGTTGCTCAGTCTGTCAATTTGATAAGATTCCACCAACAAGGATTTTAGTTTAATGTGGTGGAGATAGATGTTTTGAAAGAGCTACGGTATGTGGACTAGGCATCTTTTGAAATTAGTTACCGAAAAAGGACGATCCCAATGGATAGAGAGGCATTTATGAATAGAAAATATTTCTTAAGAAATTCGCTGGTCAGGACGGCTGCTGTCGTATTACTGAGCATGATGTTGCTCGCACCATTCGCCGTGCAGGCTGAGGATAAGTTTCCGAAGCTAACACCGGAGTTGATGAGCAAATTGAATGCAAGCATTGATACGGACTGGCCGCACGATCCTGCGGTCCCGGAACTGCCGTCGATGCCGGTCACGGACAATCCGACAATGAATCAAGACGCTTTCCTGTGGACTCACTTCAATGACAATATCTTCCCGCCCAGGGTCAAGGGTGGTGTGCCCGAGCGCCGGACGCGGATAGTGACAGAAACCGATCCGCTCGAAGTCAGTGTATTCTGGTCGATGCGCAGCCCTTACAGTTACCTGGCGCTGAACCGGCTCGTGTACCTGAACTCCAACTACAACGTCAAACTCAACATTCGACCCATCTTGCCGGTGGCCGTGCGCTCGACCAAGGGCGGCAAAGGCAAGGCAGGTGGCCTGTTCGGCCTCGCTTACAAGGTTCCCGATGCAGTTTGGGATACCCGGCGCCAGGGCAAGTACCTCGGTGTCCCCTTCAATTTCCCGGTGCCCGACCCGGTCTGGCAGGTTTGGAACCCGGGCGACAAGGTTCCGGGTCCGGATAATTGGCTGTTCACCCATCCGCCCGAAAAACAGCCTTATGTATTCTGGGTCACACGCCTGGCCTGCTACGCGTTTCTGCAGGGTAAAGCGCTCGATTACATCAACCAGGTTTCCTACCTGATCTGGAGCGGCGTGGTTCATCCGAATAATCCGGAAGCCGCTGACGATTATGCCAAGGGTCACTGGCCCAATTACGTGAAGGAGTATATGAACCGGGTCGATGGTCTCGATTACGACGAGGCGATCGCCTACATCCGGGAAAACCCCGAAGAAGTCGACCAGTGCTGGATTGACCACGCCGAGGGCCTGGCCCGCACCGGCCACGGCGGTGTCCCGACGATGGTTATCGACGGCCAGGATGAGCCCTTCTTCGGCGGTGACCGCTTCGACCAGTTCGTGTGGCGTTTGAAGCAGAACGGCCTGACAAAGCGCCCCGCGCCGATCGCACCGTTCACCACGAGACCACTGCGCTGGCCGGATGGGCTGTAGCATAACGGCTATATAGAAACAGGAGGCCGGGATTGCATCAGCGTTATCAACCCTGATGAGTTCCGGCCTCTTCACTTTGTGTCGGTGTGATCGATATCAAGCAGAGACTGCCATATGTCCAATGATCTCGCTGACCATGCTTATAATCAGATCAGGGTAAGAACGGCCGAGGAATTAAGGTAATGAAAAAGTCCATTTTTATAGTTCTTTTATTTGGGTTCTTGTTGTCTTTCGCGGTCCATGCGGAGCAGCAAGATTCCGGGGACCAGGTTGCGGACCAGCAGGCGACGGCCGAGGAAGCCGCCGATGGCGGTGGCGAACCGGCAATGCCCCCCGGCATTCTGCCGATTCCCAACTATAGCGGCCCGGTGGGAGTGCGCGATTACCTGGCCGGTGATTTCAAAGGGCAGCGTACTGAGCGGGCCCATGACAACGGTTTCCAGTGGGACATCGACACGGTGACCTGGACCGACACGGCCGTTGATGGTGGCACCACCAACGATATCGAGATGGGCGGAAACCTGACCTATGACCTGAACTGGGACCTGATGCGCGCGGACATTCTGCCGGGGGCATTGCTCACGTTGCGTGCCGAGTCCCGCTGGGGCAACAGCGGCATATTGAACACGGGTCAGGGGGTGCCGATGAACACGGCCGCCCTCACCCCTACCAACTACACCGATTTTGACGAAGGTTACGGGCTGGCCGTGACCCAGCTGTCCTACCTGCAGATGTTGTCGACGAAGTTTGGCCTGCTCGCCGGCAAGTTGGACCTGTTCGGCAACGGCGACATGAACGAGTTCGCAACCGGGCGCGGGCGTACCCAGTTCATGAACTGGAGTCTCAATTACGGGACGTCGCAATTGATCGTTCCCGCCTCCACGCTCGGAGTAGGCATGGTCATCCTGCCAAACGAGCGGTGGAACATCGTGACCATGCTGACCAGCGCCACGGAATGCGTTTCCAGCAACTGCTTCAAGGACCTGGATGACAAGGGAGGAGCTTCCATCACTTCAGTGGGCTACCAGTATCAGATGGGTGGCCTGCCGGGTGGCGTGACGGGAAATTTCATCTATCTTTTCGACAAGGATTTCACGAAATTTGGCGGGGGTCTTCCCGTACCGCCTCCCGGTCCGGGCGTGGGGTCGACTAAAGACCACTCCTGGATAGCGGGTGGCACTTTCTGGCAGTACATCTCTACGAAGGAATCTCACGACGGTCCACTCGATCTGATGAACCGGAAACAGGACCTTGCGGGTTGGGGCATTTTCGGGCGCCTGACCTTTGCCGACGATAAAACCAATCCGTGGAAAACAAGCGTGGCTCTCGGATTAGGAGCCCGCGGGGTGATTGACGGCCGGCCCGACGACATGTTTGGCGTGGGTTACTTTTACAACGGCCTGACAGAAAAGGGATTAATAGAAAAGCTTGATGACGGTCAGGGCGTCGAAGGATACTACAATGCGGCCATTCTGCCGTCGCTCAGGTTGTCGCTGAATCTTCAATGGCTAAAATCAGTCAGACCCAGGATTGACAACACCTTCGCGGTTTCCACTCGATTACAATTGGTGTTCTGAGGCGTAAACTCAAAGGAGAATCGAATGCGTATTTTATCGGCATGTCTTTGCCTGATGATTGTAAGTGGACCCGCGATGGCAGCTGCGGGCAGTGCGAATGGAGTCTGGAGCACTGAAAAGGATGAAGAGGGGGCTTACCTTGAAGTGACGATAGCACCTTGCGAATCGGATGCCTCACTTACCTGCGGTGTCATCAGCAAGGCGGTAACTGCGTCCGGCGAAGACCCGGGCTACTCGAATCTGGGCAAACTCATCATCGAGAACATGAAGGATCACGGTGATGGCACCTATTCAAAGGGCACCATCTGGGATCCGGTGCATGAAAAGGTGTATAAATCCAAGATGGAAGTACACGGAGATGAACTGGACGTTGACGGCTGCATTTCTTTGTTCTGCGAAGGGCAGCACTGGCAAAGCGTGGCGCACTAATGGTTTACTCCGGCCAGGAGCGATGGCAGCCCGTCCTCAAGGTGCGGCAAACTCAACGGGTCGGACCCGGTCGAGCTTGACGGTTTGTTTTGCCTGCCACAGGTCATAATGATCCTGCATCGCCAGCCAACTCTCAGCAGACCGACCCAGGGCCTTGGATAAACGCAGGGCCATGTCCGGGCTGATACCGCTTTTCCCGGTGATGACCCGGTTGAGTGTCGATGGAGATACCGCGAGGCTTTCAGCGAGTGAGCGGGCGCTCATGGCGAAAGGCTCGAGATAAATCGTACGTATGAACTCACCCGGATGAGGGGGGTTATGCATAGTCATCGATGGTAATCCTCGTAATCCAATATATAAGTGTTTCCATCCCGAAATTCGAAGGTGACACGCAACAAATAAAATTAAGGGCGATCAAAAAAAGAATTCGCCATCATGCTTGAGTGGACGCCCTGCCATAACGCGTTGCGTTATATAACGCGTGACGTTATACTCAGTCCATGATCAAGAGCTTTCGTTCCAGAGAAACAGAAAAAATCTGGAATGGAATTCGTTCGAAGCGCTGCGGGGTAAGCGAAGCGGACAGCATAGTATTCGAATCAACGATCAATGGCGAATCTGCTTCGTTTGGATGGATGGCGATGCCGAGAACGTTGAAATCGTGGACTACCATTGATGGAGGTGGCCAAAGTGAACAAATTGGAAAACATTCACCCCGGTGAGGTGCTTCTGGAAGAGTTCCTGGTACCGATGGGATTGAGCCAGAACCGCATTGCCCGGGGAATCGGGGTGCCGCCCCGCCGTATCAA
The DNA here is from genome assembly GCA_029859505.1 of Lysobacterales bacterium. GTDB lineage: Bacteria > Pseudomonadota > Gammaproteobacteria > Xanthomonadales > SZUA-36 > SZUA-36. The sequence goes on from JAOUCZ010000019.1 coordinate 25,066, forward strand.
TGAAATTGTTCATGGAAAACGCTCTGTCACTGCCGATACCGCATTGCGTCTGGCCCGCTATTTCGGAACTACCGAGGCATTCTGGATGGGGCTCCAGGCCGACTTCGACATAGAAGAAGCACGTATCCGGCTAGGTAAAAAGCTCGAAACGGAAGTTAGCATTCACGCAGCATGAATCGGCCTGATTTTCCTGCCCTTGATTTTCTGCAGCAGCCACTCCGCCACGAACGAGATCGCCATGAAGAAGAAAAACACCGACAGTGTTTGCGGCGATGTCCTGAAGGTGTGCACCGTCCAGATCAGGATGGTGAGCACACACACCACCACGCTCAACAGGATCAATATCCGGTGATAGCCCGCGTCGGTAATCAGCCGCAGTGCCCCGATGTTGACCAGGGAGTAGACCATCAGCGTGGTCGCACCGCCGAGCAGGGCGACCGTGGACAGCGACAGGAAGTTGATCATGATCAGCGCCAGCACCGCGGAAATGGTCAGGCCGCGGGTGCTGGCACGCACTTCCTTCATGAAGCGGGAAGGCAACTGGCCTTTCTCGGCCAGGGTGAAGGTGATGTTGGTGACGCCGAACAGGCCGCCGTTCAGGCAGGTGACAGTCGCCGCCAGGGCGCTGATCAGCAGCACGTAGTAGCCGATCTCACCAAATGCTGAACGGGCCGCCTGGACCAGCAGCATTGGCCCGCTACTGGCTAGCTCTTCAGCGCTGACCGATCCGACCACTGCCAGGGCCACCGCTAAATAGAGCACCATGACAATGACGATCGTGGCGTACATTGCACGCGGCAGGTCGCGCTCCGGTTTGGCCATTTGCCCGGCCGCGTTGCTGATCACGGCAAAACCGGTAAACGCAAAAAAGGTCAGCGCCAGGCTGCCCAGCAGGGGCGTGATGGTTGGCCAGGAATCCGCGTGAACCAGGTCTCCCCCGGCCTGGCCGGACAGCAGCACTGCGAAGCCGGCCAGGATCACCAGGTTGGTCATGACGAACACTTTCTGCACCTTGCGGATCAGCGTGGAGCCGGCCAGCGTCAGGAACACCAGGACCAGGATCAACCCGCTGGCAAATGCGTGGTCCCAGAATTCCAGGTTTTCCTCGATACCGATCAGTTTCGACGCGAACTTGCCGAACGCCATCGCTATCATGGACATGCCGATCAGCTGGGCGATGTAGTAAAGGATCGAACAGCCGCCGGAGAATATGCCCACGCCGTAAGCCCTGACCAGGTATTCGACAATGCCGCCTCGGGTCGGGTAGCGAATGCCCAGTTCGACGAACGAATGACCTGTCAGCAGCGCGATGATGCCGGCCATCCCGAAAGACAGCCAGACCGCGGAACCCGCCACTGCGGCCGCTTCACCCATCAATGCAAAGATGCCTGCACCGACCATGGAACCGATACCCAGTGCAATGGCCGTTCTTACGGTTATGATATTTTTTTCTGGCATGATTCAGCCTTGAAGGCTGTGAAATTTATATATTACTGGAACTCCCTGCATTATTAAAACACCAGCCGCATCCGCAAGCCTGGAATCGACACCCAATCCTTCTCCAACGTGAACGACGGGCGAAAAGTAAGCTGCCAGTTGGGTGTGATCGTCAGGTTCTGGGTGACGTGGACCCGGTAGAAAATTTCACCGGTAACCTGGTTGCGCAGGGTTTTGTCCGGCGGTGAGCCCCAGCTCACCGCCATGCCCAGGGTGTCTCTTCCGAACAGTCTGAAGGTGCCTCCGGCGCCGATGAACCGCCGCATCTGGGCGGCGTCACCTTTGGAATAGCCGGCGCGCACAAAGGCCAACCCGCCCCGGTCATTCTTTGCGCTGTAGGTGAATGCCCACCCCCAGCTTTTCTCGACGGCCGCTTCCTCGCGTTCGTCCTGGTGCCAGTAATGCAGGTGCACGTTGTGGCGGGCCGATACGTTGCGCTTGCTGCCCCGATAACCGAATTCCGCCCACTTGAACCATTCCCGGTTGTTCCAGAAACTGGAAAAATCCAGCTTGCCGTCCTTGCCATTGGCGTCGTGAACGCCGCCCATCAGGTACAGGTTATCGGTGAAGAACGTTTGTCCGACAATGCCGAAGCCGCGCTTGGGGATGGCCTCGGTGGGGTTATTGTAGAACGCATCGTTCATGAACGATGTCCAGGCATTAAGGCCGGGGTACTGGTCGGCCCAGTCGCCGGGGTCCATGTGGCCGACCAGGAAAGCGTGTTCCGCGCCATTGAAACGCTGCGCCCAGTAGAGATCGGTAATGCCCCAGTAGTCTAGCTCCTTGAAGTTGGCGGTGCTGAGCGCCGACCCGGTGTCGAAACCCATGTCACGGGGCGTCGGGTTGCCGAATATCGGGTTGCGGGTTTCCATTTTCCAGACCAGTTTTCCATGGGCCTTGTCCCGGTCACCAACGTTCAGCCAGGTGCCGAGGATCCGGAATACGCTGCTGGACGCGGTGTCCTCCCCGCTTTCGGTGAACGAGGCATGTTGCATCAGGACGGTGTAGTCAACGGCCCATTTGAGCCCGCTGGATTGCTGGACCCGGTCCTTGAACTCGTAGAAGCGATTCAATCTGACCTCTATCGGGTCGAGGGGGAAAATGGCCGGTTTGAGCATGTTGTCAGTGGCCAGGTCCGATTCGACGGATTTTGAGCTGGCGTCCGTGACTTTCTCCTGTTCCTCTTCTTCATAGGCAAGCGTCTGCCCGGACTCGCAGTCATCGGTATCGGGCGGGCATGGGACATCCTCGATGACAGCTTCCGCATTGGCGGGTTCGCTGTCCCGGGCAGGATCTGTCTGGGCGTGCAGAATGGCGGGGTTCAGCGCCGAAATGCAGATGGTGAGCAAAACAGTTTGCAGGATAGACATGGATGTCATGGCAGTTCATCCCAGAAAGCCTTGATGATTGGACTACCCAGCTTCTTTTTCAGTGTGAACAATCCGACTTCATAGGCTTCCAATCGAGGCTTTGCTTCCAGTAGCCGTACCTTACCGGCCAATGGGCTGTTTTCCAAGACGATTTGCGGTACCACGCCGACCCCCAATCCCAGGCTGACCATGCTGACGATCGCTTCGTTGCCGGCAACCTGGACATAAACCCTTGGCGAGATGCCCTTCGCGCGAAACCACTCGTCTACCCGCCGGCGGGCCAGGCCCCTTTCCGGCAGGATCATCGGCGTTTCTTCCCAGCTTGAGTCCGCGCCACGATGCTGCCCGTCATGCCGTCGGTTTTCGCCACTGGCAGCGATGAAAACCAGCGGCGAAACGGCAATCGGCTTGAACGCAAGCCCGGCCGCCAACCTGCCGGGCCGCGCGCCGATGGCGATGTCCTCGGCACCCGACTGCACCCGGGTGATGGCGTCCTCCGGGTCGCCGGTATGCAGCTTGATGCCGACCCCGGGGTAGTCCTGCCGGAAGCGGGTCAGGATATCGAACAGGAAACTGTAGCTGGCGGTCACTGAGCAATACACGCTGACTTCGCCCTGCAGTTGGGCCGCTTCTTCCATCAGCCGGTTGCGGAGCGTGTCCCATTCGCCCAGCGATTCCCGGGCGTACTCCAGAAACAGCCGGCCGGCGTGGGTCAGCGAGACGCTGCGGTTATTCCGCTCGAACAGGGTGGCGCCCACTTCATCTTCGATTCTTGCAATGCCACGGCTGAGCGCCGAGGGGCTGATGTTGCTGGCCTCGCTGGCGCGCCCGAAGTGCAGGGTCTCGGCCAGGTTGATGAATTGCCTCAGCGCACGGTTGTCCATGGTTTAGTTATGCGTAAAACGCAATATAAGAATGCATATATATCATTTTACGCAATAAATAAAGGCCCGTATAGTTCATGCAATCCAACATATATATAAAGGTGAACACCATGCAGGTTTATTACGACAGGGATTGCGATCTCTCGATCATCCAGGGCAAGAAAGTAGCGATCATCGGTTATGGCTCGCAGGGGCACGCGCACGCCTGCAACCTGCAGGACAGCGGCGTGGACGTGACCGTGGGCCTGCGCCCGGGCTCGTCTTCACGGGCCAAGGCGGAAGCCCATGGCCTGAAGGTCGCAGACGTATCCGACGCGGTTAAAGACGCTGACGTCGTGATGATCCTGACGCCCGACGAGTTTCACCGGCAGATGTACATCGAATCGGTCGAGCCATTCCTGGCTCAGGATGCCACGCTGGCCTTTGCGCACGGCTTTTCGGTTTTATACGGCGAGGTGGTGCCGCGTCCGGACCTGGACGTGATCATGATCGCGCCCAAGGCGCCCGGCCACACGGTGCGCTCGGAGTTCGCCGCCGGCCGCGGCATTCCCGACCTGGTCGCGGTGGCGCAGGACGCTTCCGGTTCGGCCAAGGCGACGGCGCTTTCCTATGCCTCCGCCATCGGGGGCGGCCGCACCGGCATTATCGAGACCACCTTCAAGGACGAGTGCGAAACCGACCTGTTCGGTGAACAGGCCGTGCTGTGCGGTGGCTGTGTCGAGCTGGTCAAGGCCGGTTTTGAAGTGCTGACCGAGGCAGGCTACCCGGCCGAGATGGCATATTTCGAGTGCCTGCACGAGTTGAAACTGATCGTCGACCTGATGTTCGAGGGTGGCGTGGCCAACATGAACTACTCGATCTCGAACAACGCCGAGTATGGTGAGTACGTCACCGGCCCCAAGATCATCAATGAAGAATCCCGTGCCGCTATGCGCGAGGCGCTGGCCAATATCCAGAACGGTGCATACGCGAAACGGTTCCTGAACGAGGGCGCCACGGGTTACCCGGAAATGACCGCGGCGCGCGAAGCCAACGCGGCGCATGGTATCGAGCAGGTGGGCGCCAAGCTGCGCGCGATGATGCCCTGGATCCAGGCCAACAAGATCGTGGACCAGGCGAAGAACTGACCAAGCCGCTGGAGAAAGCGATATCGACGACACTGACATTGTAAGGCATTGCGTCAGGGTGGATGGATGCAAGCTTGATGGTCCTGGGTCGTAAATCAGTGCTAATGGCCCAAAAAGGCCAGAAGTGAGAACTTCAAGTGGTTAATCTTAGGCTGCGGCATCTTGGGATTCCTGCAAATTCCGTAGTGTTTGCTCACGTGTTTACCTACACGTGCCGGATCAGTTTGAGTAATGGAGTATCAGTGTTTGGGGTATTATCAATGTTGGGGTATTATCAGCGGTAACTCCATAGAAAAAGGATTTAATCCAGAAGCCAGAAGCCAGAAGCCAGAAGCCAGCAGCCAGCAGCTAGAGGTGTAAGAATGTCTCTGAAAAATATTTGTCTATTTTTACTATTGCTTGGACTGTCACTGTTTGGGACCGGCGCCTGGGCGGCGGATGCAGAG
>JAOUCZ010000121.1 GCA_029859505.1 Lysobacterales bacterium
GTCACCGTAACCGGCATTAGGCCGCTCAGCTGTTCGCGTGCGACGTACATACCCGCCCCTCATTCCCAGGCGGTCCCAGCCATGACAGGATTTACAACGAATATAATCTTTGAGAGGTTCACCCGACGGTATCCCACTACCGCCAGCGTCCGTACTGGTCCAGTTATCATAGGCGAGTGCGCCTAACTCGACGCAGGCGCTCGCGTCATCCTTCGACCAAATATTGGTGCTCCATACCAGGCACAAGAGCATGGTTGCTTCGATAAAAATCGTCAATTTGCCATTGTTATTCATAATCTCTGCTCGCATCAGCCCCTTGTGCCAATGTACCCACCGGGGAGGTGCAGACCGTCTTCCTAACAACCTGCCTTTCGATCTTTACGCGTCCCTGTAAGTTCCATTCTCCTCGCTACCAGGGTTTTACGACCCACGGAGATCCACCTTGTATGTAACCAGGCGCCCGGTCTTAAACCTGTTTCTTGAGTAATTTCGAGTATCCAACAGTTACTCAAAAAGAAATCTGAATTTGAAAGTAACACAACCATTCTTACAGCAAGCTGAAGAACTTCTTAAGGTTCTGCTAAGGTTTATCAAAGATTCATCAAAATTTTTTCTATTCTTAACAGCAGCTTAAGAAGCCTTTCAGCTTCTCTTAATTTTGCCTTGTTTATAGTGGTCTTGATTCCATCCAGACACAGCTGTCATAAATCTATAAGGGCAAGCACAGAGTCAATCCGCGATGGAGTCCCGCGTAATTCTGGATTACGCGGAAATGCGAAGGAGAAAACCATGAAGACTCAAGCGCTAACAGTGCTGTGTGCGGCATTACTTTCCCTTATTGCCGCACCTGTTATTTCCTTGGGTTCAGAGCTCGGTTGTGAAGGCCCGCAGGGGCCCATATTCAGCATGCCGGAAGCTGGACTCTACACCGCTGATTTGATCAGCGATGGAGGTAATCCCATTGGAATTGTGGAGACATTCAATACCCAGGATTCCGTGGTATTCATCTTAAAACCGAACCCCGACATCGATCTGACTGACATGCAATTGTGGGTCGGTAATGACACCGATGACATCATCACCAAGAAGGACGGTAAACCCTATTACGGAAAATTTGACTGGGTGAAAAAACTACAACTCGATCTCGGGCAGGAGTACAGGTTTACCCTGAAATTCGATGACCTGCTTATCGATGGCGAGAGTTTCGCCTGGAAAGGTAAGGGTCACCAAATGGGCTATTTGCTGCATGGTGATTTTGTCGATAGTGAAGACAATGAAAACAGCTTCCAGGCCATGGGTCCCTGTGAATTCTTCAATAAACCGCTGGTGACCTACTCGCGGGTACTGTGGCGCCACCCGGACCGCGGTCAGTTTATTGATGCGACTGTTATGGGTCTGACATTTGACGGACCGACACAGAAGGGTGTCACAGGCTACGACGAGTATGGCATTGAAAGCATTAAGGGCGGTTTTCCCTATTTTCCCGGTGAGAATGTAGAATTCTCCATCGGTGATGTCGCAATGGGCGAAGCGCTGGCTTCAAAGAAGGTATCGCCACTCGATCTGTTCAGCGGCGCCGATATCAACGACCCGCGGGTCATCGGTGTAGCACGAACACTGCAAACACTCGATGAAGACTCGGGTGCCGAGCAAAAGGACGGCAAGATAGTTATCCTCCCCGAAGCCGAAGAGTGTTTCGAATACGTGGTGGGTGAGGAACTCGGTGACACACCGGTCGATTGGGGTGATGCCGAACTGATCGGTGGCTTACTCGATGAAACGGTTGAGTATTGTAACGACACAGAAGGTACACTTTTGGCAGTGGTCGCTCCCGACGAAGCCCAGGGCAACCTGGAGGCCGGTCTAAACGCGAGTGGCATTTTCCGCAAGAATATCTCCAAGACCGAGGACTGGGGTGAGACCAAGCAGAAGCTGGAAGTCATGCCTGTGTACTTCCCGGGCCTGCGCTCCAACGGTGACCCGTCACTGTGCGTTGATATCGATGGCGACAAGATATTCGACGAGGAGGAAGGCGATTTAGTTGGTGTACCTTACGAGGAATGGCGCCTGAACGGCGATCCGCTGGCTGAAGAATGCGATCCTCGTCTCTTTGAGGATCCCGAGGCCTGCCAGGTAACTCTTATCGAGTGCCGTGAACTAGCCAAACCACTGCTCGTGACCTATATGGCCAAGGTGGATATCTATGACGAGCAGGTCAAAGAAGAATTCTGGCCCGATCGTTTCTCCTGGGACCTCTTTACTGCGGTTTCCCGCGATGACGGCACCACATGGAAACGCAAGAACATTTCGCGTATGGCAGATTTGTCATCCTTCGAACTGAAGACGACCGGCGAGCCCTTCCCGGGCACCGTCGGGTCTCCCTATCTCAAGGTCAACGACAATAAGATTCTGACGGTTTGGGAGAGCAAGTTCTGCAAGAGCGGCAATCCGCGTTATTCCATCAATCTCTGCGATGACCCGGCGACTGAAGAGGTCGAAGTCGATGACCCGCTGACTGAAGAGAATGAATGCGCTATATACTGCAGTGGCAATCCTGACAATGATACCGAGGTCTGCGAGCCTGACTATCCCGGTGACGATCCCTATTATCTTACCGATATCTGGGGCGTACGCGGCAGCCAGGGTTCGGTCGATTATGATGAAGTCGATGATGTTGCCGAACTGGGTATTGGCGAAATCCCCTATAGCTGCCTGTGGGCAGCACGCGGTGTGATCGCCAGTCAGAAGGAGCTCGACGCAGGCACGTTTGATTCGCTGACCGTGGAAGTGGACGGAGTGGACGTCGACCAGAATCTTTGCACCGATGAAGACGTTCCATATGACTGTTGCACAGGTTTAGAAACGGGTACTTGCGAAGTGGCACTTGGCGACGTTGTCTGGTTCAAACCCGAGCGACTGACCTCCGGTCGGCGCGACGTCTATATCCCGATGCTCGGCTCGGCCCGCGGCGCGGGCTTTGCCATCGCCTGGCAGGAGGACCCCAGCGGTCTGCGGCCCGGCAAGGGCAAGGGCCCCGGCGAAGGCTGGAGCGGCGCCATCACCAACCACAAGTCCGATATGTGGTACAGCTACATCTCCTACGATGACTTCAATATCGTAGACGAGAACTTTGTACCCGGTGGACCGGGTGGCGGCACTGATGCCGATCCGGACGGTGAGCAGGGATCTTCTGAAGACAATCCTGGACTGGGACGTCCCAAGGCACTTGTGCCTTTCAGTCTACCCGTGCGTATCACGGACAACGATATGGTCAATACCCACACGCTCAAGGTGGAGGCGAGTACAGATTGCCCGACCTTCCCAGACAGCACCGGGTTAAATGACCCGATCTGCTTCCCCGAGGTTGTTGACGGTTCATTTGTGCCAATCGATGCCGAGGAGATCGCAGCAGAATTCTGTGGTCATCCGGATGCCGATCCGGCCACCTGCTGTGATCCCGATAACCACGAAGGTGATCCCAACTGTGAGGACCTGAAAGGACTATTTGGCAACTCCAACGGCACCAAGCGCTACGCCTACCTGGCACGTTCGATCGACGAGGTCGACAATGCCACAGGCCTGTACCTGGCCGGGGGCGATGGCGTGCCAGACTACCAGTACTATGTTGATGGTGGCGGTACGCTGGACCTGTGTGACGTGACAGGGGCGAACTCTTTCTTTGACATGATGCCTGGTAGCTCGGATCACGAGCGCTGGTTTGGTTTCACCAACACAAACGGTGTGGACAAGCTGGTGTGCGTGTCTGACGACGGCCGTCTGCTGGACGGTGATGTCTATGCCTCACGGCCGATGTTGCAGTTGCAGCCTTACACCAAGACTGACGGCACCAAGAGTGCCTGGGCGCTGTTTGCTTACGAGGAGTCCAAAGGTCTGGGCCACTCACTGGCAGCGGAAGCCCACCTGGACACGGACAATCCCGTTGATGAGATCGTCGGCGAAGGTTCTGATGACAGTGGCCAGGAGAAACCGATCAAGCAGGACATCGGCAAGAACATGATGTACCACTCGTTCGATTTTGCCCAGCCCGACCTGGTTTCTCCGGGTCATATCGTGAACCTGCCGGCCTTGTGTGGTGGACTTTATCCCACCTTCTGCGACGACAAGAAGACCCCGGATATAATCGAAACCAACGAGGAAAATCCGACCTGTACCTGCGAGGCTGGTCAGCCGGTACCGCTGTACTTCGACTACCTGGTCGACACTGATGGCGATCCTGAGACAGCCGGTGAGTGGATTCCGGACGATACCAAGTTCCTGCAATATCGCTACGAAATTGCACGCAGGGCGCGTTTCCTGATGCAGTCGCCGGGCAAGATGGGCGACAGCAAGACACTCGGTGCGCTGATCTACAAGCAGGGTCAGGAGGGGCAAGGCCGGCCGGCCGATGCCTACATCCGGCGCTTCGTCAAGTCCGGTACGGGTAACCCGTACAAGTTCGAAAATATGGTATGTACCACTTACCTGGACGAGACGTTTGCCTTGCCGGCCTGCCCGAACGGCGCCGGTGACAAACCCAGTGCAGTTGGTTACAACTGCAACGTATGGGGCGAAGCTTCCGGCGATCGCTTGTGTGGTGGCATCTTTGATGATCCCAACGGCGGCTATCCACGCCGCGACCACATCAACATGACAAGTGCAGATGTTGACCTCGCGGTGGGAGTGGGTCCTGAGGACGATACGCCGGATGATCCTACGGACGACGTTTATAACAGGAATAAAGTCCTGTTATGGTCACAGCACGAATACAACCTGGGCGATGAGTCCTACGGTTTGGTTCACGAAGACGGGACCGCGTGTGACGTGCTCAATGGCGAAGTATGCCCCGGCATGTACTCCAATGTCCGCAGCCACCGTGGCTTTATCCGTGGAGACTTTTTTGCGGTAGCCTACGCACTGTCGCCGAACTGGGCGGCTGGACGTAACGGCAACGACCGCTATAATTTCTATGTCAGGAAGTCCTTCGACGGCGGCCAGACCTGGACCACGAATCCTGCTGGAGATGGGGTCTACGTCTGTCCCGAGTTCCGGACCGATCCCTACAGCCCGGATCCGGACGGCTCAGGTAACCTGCCTCCCGAAGCCTTTGACGAGACATGTGGAACGTATGATCCTGAGACTGTTCCCGATGGCGAGTTGCCGCCGGCACCGGTCGGTATCGCGATGACGAATTATCTCGATCCCATGGGTGCCACGGCCGATGGCGTACCCGCACAGTTTATCGCTGCGGGGGCATTCGAGCCCGCGCGTAACGTCTCCGAAATCAAAAGCAACAAGGAGTCTTCGGGTGATCCGCGGATGGGTACCACTCCACCCACTTACCCGCTGGATGGCACCTCGCCGACATTGGCGAAACTCTGCCCGGATGGGGAATGTGTTTACACCGAGGACACCTACATCAACAACATGTTCTTCGTCGCCTGGGGCACCGTGGACAATGAAAAATCCACCGGTTCCTCCGGTGTCAAGGCAGAGTCGGGACCGCTGGATATCTACTACACGCGGACCGAGGATTACGGCGACAATTACGTCAAGGTCCCGTGGGTGGTTGGTGGCGTGAATAGTAACGCAGGTTACGGCGAGACCGAATGGCGCTTCGACTATGTGGCCAAGGGTGATCCCGAGGAGCAGGGCGAATGCCAGCTCCGCGCGACCTCCGATGGTTCCAAAGCCTACGTCATCTGGCACTCGACGATCAGTGACCCTGAAGACCCGAACGTAGAGTACACACGTTACTACCCGTGGAAGCCTTCGGGTTCTACGGAGAATGACCTGTGGTTCCGTCGTTTGATCTTCTGGCCTGACGAAGCGGTTACGCCAGTTGACCCGATTACGTCAACTCCGTAGCAGCTTGTTGTTTTAAACCCGATGCGCCGGGGGCACTCATTGCCCCCGGTGATTCGGGAATAAAATGTGTTAACCCGTGAGGCAAGAAGTCCAGATAGCCAGTAGGTGAATACTGGTGGGATTGATAAATTAGCCTAGCCTCCCGTGCAAAGGGTCTGTGGATTTCCTCAGATCCTTTGTCGTTATCGACTGCCTTCATTCTTCAAACCCATGTAGTGAATTGCGGTGTCCTAGGACTGGTAAATGATGGCAGAACACACTACCGGGCTAAGAGTAATGCACTGCCAGCCATACGGTTTCCACTGTTTTCTCAGTCCACGCTACCCGGTGTTTTGTGTGGGCTGGTATTTGTAGCCAGTCGCCCGGACTCAATGAAACCACCCGGCCATCCTCATACTCAATCCTGGCGGCGCCCTTGAGCAGGACAACAAATTCGTTTGTCTGCTGATCGTACCAGCCTTGTTCGGGTGTCGCGTGGCCCTTTGAGACGATTCGCTGTATACGGACGGAGTCAGTATTTACCAGGGATTCAAGGAATTCGTTTGGCAGGTCCTCAGGAATATTCGCGAACAGGTTTTTCATCACGTTACTGGTACTACCTGACGCACCTTATTGCATCCTTCAGAGAATGCGCATTAATAACGCAATTCCTTTGTTCCAGCCTCTCTTCACGCAAGTCGACATTCTCAGATGTAAGCTCATTATATTGAGCCACCACTTTTTTGTAGTCATCAAGAAAATCATCGTATTGCGATCCGCAAACAAAACCCTTGTCGGAAGCGCAGCTACTCTTATCAAAGCAAACCGCATCGTCACCTACACATTTCGCGGTAGCGGGACAAACCGTATCACCATCATCCAGACAGGCCGGACTGGTGCCATCCAGACATGTAAATTCACCTTGAACGCCGGTTGACAGGAGTAACAATACAAATAGTAATAAGAGAGTTTTCATAGTCCTTCCCAGTGATCTCTAAGGGGTATTACACATATAACATAAGTTACTGCAAAATCAACAATACTTGACCCCTATTAAGGGTTAGCTGTATCGTCATAAGTCGGCATAAGGGAGATCATACCGTGAAAGGAATTATTTTAGGTATTGCCATACTCTTTTCTATGATGCTTGCGGGTCAGGCATTAGCAGAAGAAATCCCCGCCCCTACTGGGGTAAGGGCCACGGACGGACTGTATCCTGATCGCGTAACAGTGACCTGGAACCAGGTTGCGGGATATGCAATATACCGGGTACACCGCTGTTCCGTTATTAGCGGTGGATGTACAATAATCTCCTATCAAACCGGCTCTTCTTTTGACGATACCAAGGGCCAAAATAATACAATTTTTGACTATCGCGTCCAGGCTTGTGAGCACCTGGGTGATTGTGGCAGCCTGAGTGAGGCGGACGAAGGATACCGCGGCTTCGTGGTATCAGCAGGGCAAACCGGGTCCTGGTACAACCCGTCACGTGATGGCGAAGGCTTCTTTCTACAGGTTTTAAGCGACACCGAGGTTGTCGTGTACTGGTTCACTTACGATTCCGAGGGTAAGCAGGTCTGGATGACCGGGGTTGGGCTCATCGAGGGCAATAAGATTACTTTCCCCGAATTGGTTGCCCCGGTTGGTGGAAAATTTGGCCCTGATTTCAATCCCGATGATGTTTCCTATCCCGTCTGGGGCTCCCTTAAGTTTACGTTCTCCGACTGCGACAGCGCAGAGGTTGGGTATGACGGTCCAAAAGGGTTTGGAGACGGCGATTTAGACGTTGTTCGCCTGACCGGTTTATGGGGGCTGGGATGCCGTGGGAATCAAGTTCCCAATGTATCAACAGGCAGAGGCTTCTTAAGCGCCGGGTTCTCAGGCTCCTGGTATGACATCACTCACTCAGGTGAAGGATTCGCCATTGAGATTCTCAACGAGACAACCGCAGATGTCATGTGGTTCACCTATGACACGCAGGGCAACCCTGTCTGGCTTGCCGGACTGGGCGAAATAATCGGAGATTCCATTTTCTTCGATGACCTTCAGATATCTTCGGGCGGAATGTTCGGTGATGATTTTGATCCAGGTGGTGTCAATAGCGAGCATTGGGGTGAAGCAGTTTTTAAGTTCACATCCTGTGGTGAAGACGGTGATATCGCCGGAAACATGCGGTATATCCCTCCACCTGAATTTGGTGAGGAAGGCAGTCAATCTTTATATCGTTTAACTTCGATTTCCGGTGTCGAATGCAATCTCCTGTCATATGAATACGATGTAAGCGGCAACATGGATGTCTCTGACAATACATTTGTTGATGGTGACGTTAATAATCCCAATCAACCCGAAACACCAAATGATACCTACGAACAAGCCCAGGTTCTCGCCGCACCTGCAATGTTAGTCGGCTTTGCCACCGAATTACCGACCGGCATAGAAGGTGATCGTTTCGCGACTGAATCCGATGAATGGGATTTTTACCAACTGCCTCTACAAAGTGGAGAAACTGTCACCCTGAATGTATCTGACTGGGACAAGGTTGATCCGTTGGCCAATGATCTAGACCTGTATCTTATGAAGCTGGATGACCCTGATGTTGTCATTGACTCATCCGAGAATGCCACGGATTTAGAATGGGTGAGTGCACCTGAAGCAGGAACTTACCTGGTTAGCGTACATGCGCTTTCCGGCACTTCAAATTACTTGCTCAAATCGGGTCAGGATGCTCCACTCGGAGTAGCTAAACTCTCCTCATCGGCAGCCATTGCGGAAGGTGAATTAATTGCCGCGATACGACTGGAAAACAACCTGACCTCGGTCAGTGACCAGAAATCATCCAGAAGCCGTATTGAAAAAATCGAGAAAGACCATGCCTTAACCAGGCTCAAAGAAAGTTTTAACGGAGAGGTGTTGTACTCGGTCGATACATCGAGAGTTGACCGCCTGGTTCCGCACCCGTTAACAACTAAGGGCCTGGGAACGACTTCAGTTGAAAACTGGCAGGTAATCAGAACGGCCAAGGAACTTTCAGTTAGTGCCAACTATCGTTGGTCCGGTCCAAATTACCTGGTCCAGGGACTCATCGAACCGGATGATCCGGATTTCAGCCTCCAATGGCATTACCCTCTGATAAACCTGCCGCAGGCATGGGACATTACAACCGGAAATGAAGATGTAGTCGTTGCGGTCATTGATTCAGGTGTTCACGATCATCCTGACCTGGTCAGCAACGTCGACTATTCATTGGGCTATGACTTTGTAGCAACCCCACTTTCCTCCGGAGATGGGGACGGACTCGATCCGGACGCACGTGACCCGGGTGAGTCATTCCCGGTTTTCCCTTATATTTCTCACGGCACCCATGTGGCAGGTACAGTTGGTGCCGCCAGCGATAATGGAACAGGTGTGGCAGGTGTGAATTGGGATGTCACCATTATGCCGGTACGGGTACTTGGAACCGGGGGCTTTGGAAGCTGTTGGGAAATTTCACAGGGTATGAAGTGGGCCGGAGGACTCAGCAATGATACTTCGCGTTTACCCGCACGCTTTGCTGATGTTATCAACTTGAGCCTGGGTTCTGCAGAAATTTGTGAAGGTCAGCAGGAAATAGTTAACCAGCTCACTGCAAAGGGTATTGTTGTTATTGCTGCAGCCGGAAATGAAGCAAATTCAATTCCCTTCTATCCTGCATCGCTGGTTGGTGTTATCAGTGTCAGCGCTACAACGATCGATGATGAGCTTGCCTATTATTCATCCTATGGCACCAACATTGATGTCGCCGCACCGGGTGGAGACGTAACTGCGGATGTGGATGGTAATGGCGAGCCTGACGGTGTGTTCTCTACCATGATGACTGTTGAGTCGGGCTCTTCTGTTCAAACAGATTCCTATAGTTATCTCCAGGGTACTTCCATGGCATCACCACATATTGCAGGTGTTGCGGCAATGATGAGGTCGGTATATCCGGAAATGGGTTTCAATGAGTTTTTCACTGCACTTTCCAGTGGAGAAATAACAATTGACCTTGCCGAGGATGGCTCAACCACCAAGGACCCTGCGTTTGGATACGGCAGGATTGATGCTCAAAAAGCGACCGACTGGGCGCTTGAGCAAGGTGATCAACCCATTGACCCCTACCTGACTTCGACCATTTCGATTGCGAATTTTGGATCAACCCGACTTTCGGTCTCATTTGAGGTAAGAAGTGCCGGAACCGGTGAAATATCGGTAACCGGAAGCGAGGTCAGTGATTCCTGGTTGCAGCTTGTTAGCGTTGATGTGGATGACGATGGTCTTGGAACCTATCGGATTGATGTTGACAGGACTGGACTGGTTGACGGCGATTATTCAGGATGGGCAGCAATACGTGCAAGAAACGAGTCGGTGCTTTTAATCCCGGTTACGATGCAGGTCGGTGAAAAGGTCGCGGGCGAAGCCGGCTATCAATATGCCGTGATGATCGATGGCACTACATTTGAAGAGGTAGCAAGTTGGGAAGGCCTGGCAACAGAGGGGCAGTATCCCGTTATGTTCAACGACGTTCCATTTGGATTCTATTTCCTGGTGGTAGGTTCGGACATTGATAATG
>JAOUCZ010000020.1 GCA_029859505.1 Lysobacterales bacterium
GCACAGCCATCCTCGTATCGACCTGCACATGAATACCCGGCTCGCTTCCACCAAGGGCTTCATGGGCAATTTCACTTCGACACTGGAACCGGCCAACGAGACCCGCAACGAAAGCAAACGCATCCAACTCCAGCACGGTGTAGTCATTCTTGCCACGGGCGGCAAAGAATACAAAGGTGATGAGTATGGCTATGGCACCAGCCAGCGGGTGGTAACCGGGCAGGAATTTGAACAACTTCTGGCACGTCACGATAAAGGTATCACAACCACGGTTGACCAACCGTTACCGGATTCCATGGTGATCATCCTGTGTGTCGGACCGGCGGACAAATACTGCGCTCGCATCTGCTGCACCACTGCCATAAAGAACGCCCTGGCATTGAAGAAACTCAACCCTGCGGCACAGGTCACCATTATCTACAAGGACATCCGTACCTATGGATTCAAGGAGCGCCTTTACACAAGGGCGCGCGAAAGTGGCGTGATTTTTATCCAGTACGGCGATGACAATCCGCCTGAAGTGACCATTGACCAGGATGGCCAGCCACTGCAAATCGGTATATGGGAATCGATTATAGGCAAGCAAATTACCTTGAATCCGGATATGTTGATCCTCAGCAATCCGATTGTGCCTTCTTCGGCAGCGCAGGAGCTGAGCGACCGCCTGAAAGTACAGTTGGACGGCAATGGTTTCTTTTTGGAAGCACACGTCAAACTACGCCCGGTCGACTTTTCGTCGGAAGGCATGTTCATGGCGGGTATTGCCCATTATCCGAAACTGCTTGAAGAATCCATCGTCCAGGCCCAGGCCGCGGCAGCGCGGGCAGCTACCCTGTTGTCACATGACACCATAACCACCGGCGGCAAGATAGCACTGGTCAACCAGGATCTCTGCGTCGGCTGCCTGACCTGTGTACGCAGTTGCGCCTACGGAGCACCACGCATTCAACCGGATATTTCCGGTATCGGCAGCATTTTCGGAGCCGCCAGAATCGAAGCAGCATTATGCCAGGGGTGCGGCGTATGCGCCGCGGCCTGCCCAGCCGGTGCAATAGAGATGCTGCATTCAACCAATGAACAGATGATGGCGAAAATCGATGCCCTGTTCGAACCACCCGAACCCGGGGCTTGCAGCCATTAAGCGGCTTAAACCAGGCAGCAACAGATATGAAAGAGATTAGCAACTATGAACCACAGATCATCGCATTTTGCTGTATGCACTGTGCCTATGCAGCCGCAGACCTGGCTGGCAGTTCGAGATTTGCCTACCCGTCCTCATTGAAGATCGTCGCGATACCCTGTACCGGCCGGACAGATATGGGTCATATCCTGAAAACTTTTGAAGATGGCGCCGATGGTGTGCTGGTCGCCGGCTGCCTCGAAGGCCGTTGTCATTTCCAGACTGGAAACCTGTATGCCAGGCAACGCGTTGAACACGTGGCCGAATTACTGGATCAGATCGGCCTGGAAGGTGAACGGGCGAGGATGATCAATATTTCAGCCGGGATGGGAGCGAAATTTGCAGAACTTGCCAATGAGTTCGCCAAAACGATATCAGCGTTGGGGCCGACAGGATTGAAAAAGAAACCCGCATCCAGGGAATTACCACTGCCCTCAGGAAAAATAGAATGATCGTTGCAGACCAAAAACCCATTGAAGACATCAGGAAAATGCTGAAAGGCAAAAAAAAGGTGCTGGCCATCGGCTGCGGCACCTGCGTGGCCGTCTGCTTTGCCGGCGGCAAGCGCGAGGTCGGTGTGCTGTCTTCCGCGGTGCGTATGGCGACCGAACTTGAAGGCGAGCCGGTACAGATCGATGAAACCATCGTGCAGCGACAGTGTGAAAAAGAATTCATCGAACACCTCGGTGA
The DNA here is from genome assembly GCA_029859505.1 of Lysobacterales bacterium. Lineage (GTDB taxonomy): Bacteria > Pseudomonadota > Gammaproteobacteria > Xanthomonadales > SZUA-36 > SZUA-36. Next base: position 1,871 of record JAOUCZ010000020.1, read on the forward strand.
CCAGCTGGGTGAATATGATGCCGTGCTGTCGCTCGGTTGCGGTGTCGGCGTACAGACCCTTGCTGACCAATTCCCGGGCACCCGCATTCTGCCGGGGTTAAACACAAAATTTATGGGCGGACCGACGGAACAAGGGGTTTGGGAGGAACGCTGCCAGGGTTGCGGCAACTGTTTGCTTGAGTATACCGGTGGTATCTGCCCCATTAGCCGTTGTGCAAAACAACTGATGAACGGCCCCTGCGGCGGTACCGATGAAGGTGGCCGTTGCGAGGTTGATCCGGACACCCCTTGCGCCTGGTTCAATATCTGGGAGCGTATGGATGCACTCGATATCCAGGACCAGTTGATGGAAATCCAACCGCCCAAGGATTGGTCTACCAGCCGTGACGGTGGACGAAGAAAGATTGTCCGTAAAGACCTGCAGAAACCCAAACTGGACGAAGGCAGCTGATGAACCAAACACCACTGAAATCCAACAGCAGGCTGGAAAGAATACTGGCTGCGGGACAATTTGCCGTGACTGGTGAAATTGGTCCTCCCAAGAGCCACGACGCCGGGGTTATCCGGGAAAAATGTTCGCAGTTGAAGACTTATGTCGATGCAGCCAACATCACTGACAACCAGACCGGTATCGTGCGCATGAGCAGCATCGCTGCCGGCATCCTGATTCGTAATGAAGGCCTCGAACCCGTCATCCAGATGACCTGCCGTGACCGTAACCGGCTTGCCATGCAAAGCGATATCCTCGGTGCGGCGGCACACGGTATTAAAAACATTCTTTGCCTTTCAGGCGACCACCAGTCATTTGGTAATCACCCGGGTGCCAAGAATGTACACGACCTCGATTCGATGCAACTCATCCGTATGTTTCAGGAAATGCGTGATAACAGCCAGTTCCAGTGTGGCGAGGAGATCAAGGGTGGTGGGCCACCGTTGTTTATCGGCGCGGCGGCCAACCCCTTTGCAGACCCCGTTGCGTTAAGACCCCTGCGCCTTAAGAAAAAAGCGGTAGCCGGTGCGGATTTTATCCAGACCCAGCTGATCTACGATATGGACCGCTTCAGGGAATACATGAAAAAAGCCGTCGATCTTGGGGTCACTGAATCAGTTTCTGTGCTGGCGGGTGTGGGTCCGTTAAAAGCTGCGGGCATGGCCCGTTATATGCGCAACAACGTCCCCGGCATGTCTGTCCCGGACCATATCATTGAACGCATGGAAGGTGCGGTAAAAGGCATTTCCAACGATGACAAAAAAGCTCGAATGCAAGCATCCCGGGCCGAGGGCATCCGTATTTGTATTGAACAGATTGAGGAGATCAAGGAGATCGAAGGTATTGCCGGCGTCCACATCATGGCAATTGAATGGGAGGCCGCAGTAAAACCCATTGTTGAAGGTGCAGGCCTTTATCCACGACCGGAAGTTGAAAATTGATCATGTCGACCACTGCTTTGAATCCCGCCCTCGCTGAGCCCCTGTCAAAATCGGTTCTGGATGATATCGGGCAAAATATTTTCCGCTGCTACCAGTGCGTCAAATGCACCAGTGGTTGTCCACTGGCTGATCAATTCGACATCACACCCAACCAGGTCATGCGCAGCCTGCAACTCAATGACACATCTATTCTTGAGAGCAGGGCCATCTGGCTGTGCGCGAGCTGCCAGACCTGTGCCTCACGATGCCCACAGGATATCGATGTAACCGGTGTCATGGACACACTCAGAATCGAAGCAGGTAAACGCGGGATCGACCCTGCAGTACCCGATGTTCAGAGGTTTCACTGGTTGTTCATGAAATTCATTCAGCGTCTCGGGCGGATACCTGAGCTGTTGTTTGTACTGGTCTTCAAATTGATGCGTGGAAAACCCTTTTCAGATGCGGGTATTGGTCTGCGGATGCTCAAAAAGGGCAAATTAAAACCCTGGCCCCATTTTGCCAGAACCCCGAAAAAGGTAACAGCGGTAGCCGAACCGGAAGACAAGGTCGCCTACTTCCCCGGCTGCTCGGCATCGTCATCGGCAAAAGAATATGACCTGACCGTCCGCAGTACGGCCGATGTACTGGATATCAACCTGGTTGAACCTCCGGGTTGGGTTTGCTGTGGCTCAAGCAGCGCTCACGCCACCGACTCCACCCAGGCACATGTATTCCCGCTGCGTACCATGTCCACAATTGAGCGCATGGGCATGACCACCGTCACCTCACCCTGCAGCAACTGTTTTGCACGCCTCAAAATGGCTGAACATGAAGGCGTGCAGAACCAGCAGGCAATGGAACAGGTAGCAGCTATCACCGACTACCAGTACAAGGGTAAGGTTAAGGTGCAGCATTTTGTCGATACCATTCTGGACCACGCCACACCCGAACAGATCTCAGCAAAAGTAAAACGGCCGCTGCAGGGGCTTAGGGTGGCCTGTTACTACGGCTGTCTGATCACCCGGCCGGCGCAGGTAACCGGTGTAGACAACTCGGAATTCCCCATGCAAATGGACTACCTGCTGCGATCGTTGGGCGCAGAAACCGTAAATTGGTCCTATAAAACTGACTGTTGCGGCGGCTCTCTCAGCGTGACGCAAACTGATCTGTCACTTGGGATGAGTGAGGCCATACTCAAAGACGCGAAAGCCTGTGGGGCCGAAGCTGTAGTTACAATGTGCCCCATGTGCCATATGAACCTGGATGCAAGACAACCGGATATGGCAACCAAATTTGACATGCCAATCTTCCATTCAACCCAACTAGCCACACTGGCTTTCGGGTTAGGTGTGAAACAGTCCTATTTCGGCAAGAACATTGTTGATCCATTACCCCTGTTGCAATCAAAGGGCCTTGTGTAGACAAAAGCACCAGGGTCTATTGAAGTAAAAGCGAGGTTACTGGGTTAGAGCAAACTGAATGTTTGTCATGCCTCTCATACTTCCCAAGAAGGTCGAGTGTCGCTCCTCTGCCATCAGCAGAATCATGAAATATTCAACGCCAGCGCCTACAATCCGACTGAAACCCAACGAACTACATCCGTTATTTTGTCAACTAAACTTGACTTTATATAGCCTTTGACTTATCTTTTAGTAAAGTTTAATTTACATTAAGACAAAGGATATAGACAAATGAACAATCCCAACACCAAATCCGACAGCTGGGCTGCCAAGAACACGAAAAATACACGTATTATTTTCTATTGGACCAGTGCCTGGGTTTTGACCACTGCACTGGTAACGTTCGGCACTGAATTTATCTGGCAATCAGATAAACTGCTTACGAGCCTCGCAATTCTATTAAACGTGGTCATTGGCTTTGGAATGATTTTGGCAGTCAAACGGTATCTGAAAGGACTGGATGAAATGCAGCAGAAAATCCAACTGGATGCCATGGCACTCTCACTGGGTGTAGGTCTGGTTGTAGGCCTGGGCTACTCAAGCATGGATCAGACAAATCTCATCCCTTTTGATGCGGAAATTTCACACCTGATCATATTGATGTCGCTCACGTATATTGTGGGAATATTCGCCGGACTCAGGAAATACCGATGAAGAACCGGTTGAAAGTGCTGCGAGCAGAGAGAGATTGGACCCAGGCACAACTGGCTGTTGAGCTGGAGGTGTCACGCCAGACGGTTAACGCGATTGAGAAAGGCAAGTTCGATCCCAGTTTACCGCTGGCATTCAAGGCCGCCCGGTTATTCGGCTTGTCGATTGAAGAAATTTTCCAGGATGAAGCAGGGTCCTGATGCAACCGAAGGGTGGACAGCTGTGTCCACCTTTTAACTATTTTTCAATCCGGATGCGGGTATCGACCGCGATAATATCACTCATGGAGCCCATCAACGGATTGATGTCCATCTCCACGATTTCAGGGGCAGCACACATGAGTGCAGAAATCCGCTGAATGATTTCACTGAATAATGACTCGTTAACACCTCCCCTGCCCCTGGTTCCCTGGATGATTTTGTAAGCGCTCAATCGTTGAATCATGGTCATCGATTCGGTCTTCGATACCGGGCAGAGACAGGAAGAAAAATCATTTAATACCTCGACAAAAATCCCGCCCAGTCCGCACAGGATGATATGACCGAAATTTGACTCACGCATAACCCCTATAAATAGCTCAATGCCAGTGATCATCGGCTGTATCAAAACACCCTTCGCCTGCTCAATCTGCATCAATTGCTCAAAGTGGCATTGCATTTCTTCAAGCGATTTAATATTCAGAACCACACCGCCCACATCGGTTTTGTGCACCGGGCCAATCACTTTCATCACCACGGGAAAGCCGACAGTGTCACTAATTGCCTCGAGCTCAGAAGAGCTTGTCACCACCATTTCACGAACACGCGGTACACCGGCAGCATCCAGCAAACACTCTGATTCTTGAGGCGCCAGGAAACCATCTTTCGCCGAGTCGATAATTTTTCGAATACGTTTGAGATTAACCGTATAAACCGGTTTAAAGATTTCTTGTGGAGGGGGTGATTTATGGATAGCAACCAATGCCCTGCCCAATTCCACTTCGTCTGGAAAGTTTACATGCCCGGTTGATAAAAACTCCCGGATCTCTTTCTGTGCATTGATAACCGAAGGCAGGACCGGATATATCGGTTTCGAGCAAGACTTCAATTTGTCGCTGATTACGGCATAAACATTGGCAACATCAAATAAACCGGGACTGCCGAATACAACCACCATTGCATCAATCTGATCAAACTTGCTTTCACAATAATCAATGATGATCCCCAATTGTTCCGCCGAACCGGTCGCAAGGAAATCTATCGGATTGGTCACAGATGAACCGGGATGGAGAAATGACAACAACTCATCAGCGTCCGGACCGGCGAGTGCCGGCACCTGTAAGCCGCCCAGCGACAGGGCATCTGTCAGCATTACGGCCGAACCGCCCGCGTGAGTAATTACGGCGATATTCTTTCCTTTAAGTTCCTTGTAATGAAAAACAGATGCAACGCTCAGTAATTCTTCCCGGGAACTGCAATACACAATTCCCGCTTTCCTGAACAATGCACGGACCACCATGTCTGAATTCGTCATTGCCCCGGTATGCGACGCCGCTGCTCTGCTGCCCGCGACAGTGCTGCCCGCCTTGATGGCGGCAATCCGCACGCCTTTGCGGATCAACGAAGATGCATGCTTCAGCAGTTTCTCGGGCTTTGCAACCGACTCCAGGTAAAGCAGCTTGATACAGGAGTCCTTTTCGGGATCGTGGGTCAGGTCCATATATTCCAGGACTTCTTCAACCCCGATTTGCGCACTGTTGCCTACCGAAAAGACATTGGAAAACTTCAGGCCTGACGGGATTCCGGCTTCGATCAGAAAAACCGCGGTGGCACCCGAACTGGAAATCAGGTCACAGCCTTTGGCATCGTAAGGAGGAATCGGAGTAGTGAACACGCCGTGGTAATTGGCATTGAGAAAGCCGATACAGTTGGGACCAATCAGGCAACCGTTAACCGAGTTGACAGTTGCCACAATTTCCTTTTCCCACAATTTCCCCTGCTCTCCCGCCTCTCCGAACCCAGCTGAAAGGATAATAAACGCACGGGTTTCTTTTTCGGTTGCCAGAGTCTTTACGACCTCTGGACAGAATCTTGCAGGTATGGAAATAATGGCCAGTTCAACACTGTCTATCTCGTCAACCGATGCGACACATGCTACACCCTGCACCAGGGTTTCTCTTTGATTGACAACCAGTAACCTCCCGGCGAAACGACCATCAATAATGTTCTTTAAAACTTTGCCGCCGGGCTTTTTGATATTGTCGGAACCACCAACAATCACAATGCTTTTGGGGTTTAACAGCGATTGATTTATCATGCTATGAATTATGCTCGAAAACGGATGGAATTACCCTTGTCTACTCTCTATATCGGCAACAAAAATTACTCATCATGGTCCTTACGGCCCTGGGTTTTAATGAAGGCACTGTCCATCCCGTTTGAAGAAAGGGTTGAGTTTTTTCTTGAGGGTTCCTGTTGGGATAAATTTCGCGAATTCAGCCCAAATGGACTGGTGCCTTGCTTACACGATGGTGAATTCGTCGTTTGGGAGTCTCTCGCCATTGTTGAGTACCTTGCCGAACGACACGCTGGTGTGTGGCCACAGGATGCTGATGCACGTGTATGGGCACGCTGTGCAACGTCGGAGATGCACGCCGGGTTTTCTGCACTTCGCAATGAGTGCCCCATGAACTGCGGATTACGTATCGAGTTAAATTCAATATCCGATGCCCTTCAACAGAACCTCGACCGTCTGGATGAACTCTGGAGCGAAGGTCTGAAGCGGTTTGGCGGACCTTACCTTGCCGGTGAATCCTTTACCGCAGTTGATGCTTTTTATGCCCCCGTGGCATTTCGTGTACAGACTTTCAATCTTAGGTTGGGAGATACTGCTATGGCTTATGTTGAGCACATGTTGAGCCTGGATGTCATGCGTGACTGGTATGAAGCCGGACTCAAGGAAACCTGGCGGGAAACCGGGCATGACCAGGAGTCTTATGAAGCCGGAAAACTAATCGCAGACCTGCGCGCACCCGTACCAGGATGATGCAGAACCGGGACCTGGCACCCATGATATTTGGGGTAAATTCATCATCACACTCGTCGCATGCTGTGTTCTTTCACATTCAATTACTCTTGTACGACCTGAATAATTCAACTACATTGAAACCATGGTCAATATCCTCTATTTGTGCACCGGAAATAGCTGTCGATCCCAGATTGCTGAAGGCTGGACCCGACAGCTTGGCGGGGACCGGTTTGAAGTCCAATCTGCGGGTATCGAAGCACATGGTAAGAACCCGCGCGCAATCAAGGTCATGCAAGAGGCCGGGCTTGATATATCAAGCCAGCAATCAACAATAGTTTCCGAAAAGATGCTTGATGCTGCAGACGTGGTGGTTACTGTTTGTGGTCACGCTGATGAACAGTGCCCCTCGCTGCCTCCAGGTGTAAAAAAAGTGCATTGGCCCCTGACTGATCCCGCTAAAGCCACCGGTAGCGAAAGTGATATCATGGACGAATTCAGAACAACCCGGGAAGAGGTTGAAACAAGGGTCAGGGATCTGCTCAAAAACCTGACATAGGGAGCAGTATGATGAGTACCCAATGTGAAACCACCGGGCGTCGTGCCGGTGGGGCGAAAATGCCATTTTTTGAACGTTATCTGAGCCTCTGGGTCGCCTTTTGTATCGTGGCCGGGATTCTGCTGGGGCAATTTGTGCCATCCGTATTCGAATCCCTGGGCGCGATGGAGGTAGCCAGGGTAAACCTGCCGGTCGCCGTTTTGATCTGGCTAATGATCCTGCCCATGCTGCTCAAGATCGACTTCAATTCACTGGTGGAGGTCAGGCAGCACTGGAAAGGCGTTGGTGTCACGCTGTTTATCAATTGGGGTGTTAAACCATTCTCGATGGCCCTGCTCGCCTGGATATTTATCCGCAACCTGTTTTCAGGCTGGTTGCCGGCGGAACAACTGGACAGTTATATTGCCGGGTTGATCCTGTTGGCCGCTGCCCCGTGTACGGCCATGGTATTTGTCTGGAGCAACCTCAGTGATGGACATCCGGGCTTCACACTGTCGCAGGTGGCCCTGAATGACCTGATCATGGTTTTTGCGTTTGCACCCATCGTTGCATTGCTCCTGGGAATATCTTCGATTCACGTACCGTGGGACACGCTGGTTCTGTCAGTGGTCCTGTATATCGTGCTACCGGTGATCGTTGCCAGCTTGTGGCGCAAATGGCTAATGCGTGATGAAGAAGGGGAAGTACGGCTAAAACGGGTGCTCAATGCCATGCATCCCGTCTCCCTGTCCGCTTTATTGATCACACTGGTGCTGCTTTTCGGGTTCCAGGGCAGCCAGATTATTTCCGAACCGTTCGTGATCCTGCTGCTGGCAATACCCATTCTCATCCAGGTGTATTTCAACTCCGGCCTGGCTTACTGGCTTAACAGGAAGTTGGGTGTACAGCATTGCGTCGCTGCACCTTCAGCGCTTATTGGTGCAAGTAATTTCTTCGAACTCGCAGTGGCCGCAGCCATCAGCTTGTTTGGTTTGCAGTCCGGTGCTGCCCTGGCGACCGTTGTGGGTGTGCTGGTCGAGGTCCCGGTCATGCTATCGGTCGTATGGATAGTTAACCGCAGCAAACCCTGGTACGAAGCAAAACCATAGTTTTTTAGCACTTCATACCTGGTTTATTCCTGGCGCGGCACTCCGGCCAGGCTTTTATTCCCCGTGCCTGATCTTCAGTACCTCAACCAATGAGCCCAGCTCAAGTTTGCGGCTGCGCAACAACACCAGCAAATGGTATAACAGGTCTGCAGACTCATTGAGTACTTCCTCATCACCACCGGCAGCGGCCGCAAGCGCGGTTTCCACTCCTTCCTCACCCACTTTCTGGGCAATTCGTTTAACCCCGGCTTCAAGCAGCTTTGTCGTATAACTGCCTGCCGGACGATCTTCGTCACGGCACGCAATGACACGTTCAAGATCTGCCAGGAATGCGAGTTCGGGCATAACGCGATCTTCTGCATCAAAACAGGTATCCAGACCCAGGTGGCAGGTAGGGCCTTCCTGACGTGCACGTACCAACAGGCAATCCGTATCGCAATCGGGATGAATATCAACCAGGTCAAGATAGTGACGGGACGTTTCGCCCTTGGTCCAGAGTTGCTCCCTGCTCCGGCTCCAGAACGTCACCTGGCCTGACTCCAGCGTGTAACTCAGGGCATCCTTGTTCATATAACCCTGCATTAATACCCTGCCGTCAAAAGCATCCTGCACAATTGCAGGTATCAACCCGTTCATTTTTTCCCATGCCAAATCATCAACTTTCATAATCTCACTCCAATACCGGCCGCGGATAACATTTCCTTTAACGCGGGGATCGGCACCTTGTTGTTGTGAAAAACCGTTGCCGCCAGGGCTCCGTCTACATCAGCCTGTTCAAATACTTCTATAAAGTGGCTGGCATTTCCGGCACCACCAGAGGCTATCAATGGTACGTTTACTAACTCTCTTGCAGCTTTCAATTGCTTGATATCAAACCCCTGGCGTGTGCCATCGCTTCCCATGCAATTGAGAACAATTTCACCGGCGCCGCGCTGCACAACCTCTTCAATCCAATCGAGCGTCGTGCGCCCCGTCTGCTGCATCTGATCAGGGATGCCCGTCATCTGCCGGGTAGTCCACACACCGTCCTGTAACACCGAATCAACACCCACTACGACACACTGGCTTCCAAACTCTTCCACCAGTTCATTGATCAATCCCGGTCTCTGCACTGCCGGCGTGTTGATGGATATCTTGTCGGCACCGCGCTGCAAGACCTTACGGGCATCTTCAACCGAGCGGATTCCACCGGCCACACAAAACGGAATATCGATGACCTCGGCGACAAGCGAGACCCAGTCGCTGTCAACAGAACGACCCTGGGGGCTGGCGGTGATATCGTAAAAGACCAGTTCATCGGCACCCTCGGCACTATAGCGCGTGGCCAGTTCAATGATGCCACCCATGACACGGTGGTCGCGAAACTGTATACCTTTAACAACCTCACCATCACGTACATCGAGACAAGGGATGATACGGCGTGCAAGGTTTGAAGCCTTCCGGGTCATTTCATTACTTCCAATGCCTCGGCAACACTAAACCGCTTTTCCAAAAGCGCTTTACCGGTAATGACACCGGCAGCACCCGTGGGTCCAAGCTGTTGAATATCAGTCAAACTACTGACACCACCCGAGGCTTGCAGCTGCAGGCCGGGATATCTGCCTGTGATATCTGTATACAAATTGAGGTTGGGCCCACTGAGTGCACCATCCCTGCTGATATCAGTACACAGCAGGTGCCTCAGGCCACCCGCAACCAGCTCATCAAGTAACTGCCACATATCGCGGTCACCACGACTGGTCCAGCCATGAATACGAGGCCAGGGAATGCCCTTCTCATCGAAGCGGATATCCAGGGCAGCCACCAGCTTGTCGTTACCAAATTTCTCCAACCAACCAGTGAAACCCTTAGTATCAGTCACGCTCAGGCTGCCGACCACGACTCTCGCTGCACCGGCGTCCAACCTGCGGGAGACATCATCCGCACCACGAACACCACCACCGGTCTGCACCGATTGTTTTGTATTGCCGAGCAGATTAAACAATGCCGAGGTATCAGCGTCAGTACCGTCTCTCGATGCCGCCAGATCCACAACGTGCAGCCATTGGGCACCGGCATCCGCATATTCACCCGCCAGTTCTACCGCTGTCGGTGGATAGTGGGTCACTTTATTAAAATCGCCGTGTAGCAGACGTACGCAACGTCCATCCAGCAGGTCAATGGCCGGGATGAGCTTCATGTTAACTCCAGGAAGTTTGCCAGTAGCCGCGCACCATGGCGCGCGGAGCGTTCGGGGTGAAATTGGGCGCCGCAGAAATTGCCCTGGCGCACGATCGCAGCAAATGACTCACCGTGTAAACAGGTGGCAAGAGTTTCAGGACCAATGGGGGCACAATAACTGTGTACAAAATAATACCAGGGCTTTTCAGGCAAGCCCGCAAGCAAGGGATCGGCCCTTTGGCTGGTTGTTGTGTTCCAACCCATATGCGGTACGCGGATACCCTCGGACGATTTCATCTTTTGCAGGGTTCCGGGAATAATCCCCAGGCAAGGGGTGTCGTCTTCGGTCGACTCTTCAAACAATAACTGCATACCCAGGCAGATACCGAGTACCGGTTGCTGAAGTTCGCGGATGCACTGTATGAGGCCCAGTTCTCTCAGACGTGTCATTGCTGCACCGGCAGCACCAACTCCCGGCAATAGAACACGGTCCGCTGTACGAATGGTATCGGCGGCCGAGGTAAAAACAGGTTCTGCGCCCAGTCTCTTAAGTGCATGAATGACGGAGCCGATATTGGCCCCGCCACTGTCGATGATCGCCAGTGTCATCAGAGCAGACCCTTGGTACTGGGCAATTCGGTCCCCTGCCTTGCCAAGGCCGGTCGTAAAGCCCGGCCGGCGCCTTTGAACAGACCCTCGACCATATGGTGGGTATTTTCACCACTGACTTTCATGTGCAGGGCACATCGTAATGACTGACTCAAGGATGCAAAAAAGTGACTGACCATTTCTGTTGAAAAAGCACCGACCGAATCACGCGGGAAACTGGCCTCAAATTCGAATGCAGGTCGACCGGAAAGATCTATTGCTACCTCGGCAAGTGACTCATCCATGGGCAAAACAAAACCATAGCGTCCGATACCACGCCGATCACCCAGGGCGTTGTCCAAGGCCTTGCCCAGTGCCAGTGCACAATCCTCCACGGTGTGGTGCTCATCGATCTCAAGATCACCACTACAACTCAGCACGAGCCGGAACCTTCCATGGGCTGCAACCTGATCGAGCATGTGATCAAAGAATCCGATACCAGTGCTGATATCATTGCCGCCGCCGGTATCCAGATCCACCTCTACCCTGATTTGGGTTTCGTTGGTGTCACGTTCAATCACCGCCCGTCTTGGCCGCATACAAAGCTGATGCGCTATATCATCCCAGTGCTGTCCCCGGGGACCGCAAAGTATCCCACCGATACCCATGTTTTCTGCGAGTTGCAGATCGGTCTTGCGATCGCCTATTACCCAGCTATCCTCCAGATCGAGATCACCGGACTTCAAGTAATCCAGCAGCATTCCGATGCCCGGTTTGCGGTTGGGTGAATTGTCACTTTCAAAATGAGGGTCGATATGTTCTGCAACAAAATGAATGCCTTGCGACGAAAAAAGCGACAACATTTTGTCGTGTGGAGGCTGGAAATTTTCCATTGGATTGGAGTCAGTACCCAGTCCGTCCTGGTTGCTGACGATGACAAATTCGTAACCGGCCGCTTTGAGTTTCAGCAGCGCTGGTATCACTGATTCAACCAATTCCAATTTTTGCAGACTGTCGATTTGGAAATCTTCCGGCTCAATTATCAGGGTTCCGTCACGATCCAGAAACAGAATCCGACGCTTGTTGGTACTCATGCCTGCTCTCCGTAATCTTGCAGGGCTAATTTTAACGCAGCCATCTCATCGGCGCTGCCAATTGTCAGACGAACACAGCCCTCAAGCTGGGCCTGCGAGGTAAAGTTTCGAATGCGAATTCCGCGCCCGGCACACCAGTCCACCAGGCCATCCGCATCTGCGACGCGCAGCAGAACAAAGTTAGCTTCACCCTGCGTGACTTCGCTGATCCAGTCACAACCTGAAAGAAACTCAAACAAATCCATCTTTCCTGCACGAACTTCGGCCACAAATTCTTGCTCCCGGCTGACCGCATCACCGGATATGGCCTGCAGAGCAGCATCAATTGCCGTGGCAGCAAGTGGATAAGGTGCGATAACCCGCTGCAGTAAACCGATAACGGCCGGGTCAGCAATCACGATGCCGCAACGAACGCCGGCGGCCGCCCAGGCCTTGGATAAAGTTCTCAATACAACCAGGTGCGTCCATTCCGCTACCAGTTCAGAGGCTGACTCGGCGTCGCAAAATTCAATATAGGCCTCATCAAGCACCACCAGCGCCTTGCCCTCACAGGCTTTAAGCACACCCTCCAGCTGGACCCGGCCAACCAGGTCACCGGTCGGGTTATTTGGTGAGGTCAGAAATACCAGGCGCACACCGTCCTGCTCATTGATAGCCTGCTTAAGTTTTTCAAAATCTATTTGAAACCCATTGCCAGCTTGCCGGGGCACATCAATTACCTGTGCTCCCTGTATGGTTGCAGCAATCCTGTACATTCCAAAACAGGGACTGCATTCAACCATTGCATCCTGGCCCGGACGGCAGAAAACCCTGGTGAGCAGATCGATACCTTCATCACTGCCACGGGTAACCAACACCCTGGACTCGTCAACCGAATACATTTCTGCCAACCGTGACCTCAGCAAGGCGGGTTGTGGCGGCGGGTAGCGGTTCAAAGATAAACGCTGCCATTCGGGATCATTCACGTGGGTGGCCGGCGCCTCATTGGCATTAAGCAAAATACCGTCAGCCGCCGCGCTGTTGCGTGCTGAGACATAGGGCTTCATTGCAACAATTTCCGGTCGTGCGATGCTATTGATATCCATCTTCATGAATCACCCTTGCTCTTGAGGCGATACTCCACTGCCATGCTGTGTGCATCCAGACCCTCGGCCCGGGCAAGCGTTGAAGCACATGGACCCACATTACGGAGCCCGAAATTGCTGGCACTCTGCAAGGTCATACGTCTCAGAAAATCACTGACCGATAATCCACTATAGGCACGCGCATAACCATAGGTTGGAAGTACATGATTGGTACCGGAGCAATAATCTCCAAGCGATTCTGGAGTCCAGGGTCCAATGAACACCGATCCGGCTGCAGTGACCTTATCCGCAATCCGACCCGCATCTTCCACGTTCAATATAAGGTGTTCAGGCGCATAGCGGTTGCTGATTTCAACTGCCTTCGATATGGAATCTGTCTGTATCCGCCTCAGGTACTGCAGAGATTTTGCAAGAATGGCTGAACGCGGTAACTCCACAGCCATCTCCGGTAACAATCGACCTACATCTTCCAGCAGTTGTGGACTGTCACTGATAACGATCGCCTGGGAATCGGGACCATGTTCGGCCTGTGACAGAAGATCCCAACATACCGCTGTCGCATCAGCACCTTCGTCTGCGACGACAAGAACTTCTGACGGCCCTGCCGGCATATCTCGAGCGGCACCGCCTGGCAGCGCTGAAATTTGCTGTTTCGCCTCGGTCACCCAGGCATTACCGGGTCCGAACAGCTTGGCACAGGCTGGTATGCTCCGGGTACCAAGCCCCATGGCAGCAATTGCCTGCGCGCCACCGACCTTGAACACCCGTTTGACACCACAGCGTGATGCCGCAGCCAGGATCGCGGCGGATATGCGCCCCTGCCTGTCCGGCGGAGTACAAAGAACAACCTCATCACAGCCGGCAATCTGAGCTGGAACCGCCAGCATGATCACGGTAGAAATAAGCGGTGCTGACCCACCTGGCACATATAAGCCAACCGGAGATATGGGCAGATACCTTGCCTCGCAACGCAACCCGGGGGCTGTTTCCATACTGACAGATACCGGCTTTCCTGCGATATGGAAATCGCGAATTCTTGATATGGCTTCATCCATGGCCTGCAGAACCAAAGGATCAACCAGTGCCTCGGCCTCTGCCCACTCACCGGCGCTGACCTCCAGTTGATCCAAAAATACGCCATCGTATTTTTCGCCTAACTCTCGTAAGGCCTGGTCACCATCTGACCTGACTGCAGAAATAATATTTCCAACTGCCTGCTGGAAATCACCAACCGGAATTGGCGGGCGACACAGGGTTTCTTCACGACACTTCTTTGAGGCATTGGACCAGATGATGATGTCGGGGATAGTGATATCCATCATCTACCCCAGCATTTTCTCGACCGGTAGCACCAGGATGGCAGACGCACCGGCTCCCTTAAGGGCTTCGAGGTGTTCCCAGAACACGGTTTCACGGCACACGGCGTGTAAGGCAACACGACCGGGGTCACCTTCAAGGTTCATAAGGCTTGGGTTCTCGGCTCCGGGTAACAGGCGTGTGATTGTATCAACGGCATCACGGGGAGCGTGCAACATGACGTATTTGCTCTCCGCCGCCAGCAAAACGCCATCAAGACGGGATAACAAGCGATCTATCATGTTCTGCTTTTCAACAGGAAGCTGTTCCAACTGCCCGTAAAGCGCCGCAGTACTCTGGAAAAGCACCTCAAATTCGACCAGGTGATTGGCACGCAATGTTGTGCCGGTAGAGACGAGATCTGAAATCGCATCTGCTGTACCGAGGCCCGGTGCAATCTCAACTGAACCTGAGAACTTAACCGTTTCCGCACTGATGCCCTTGCTGGTCAGTATCGAACGGGTCAGCGCCGGGTAGCTGGTGGCTATCCTGCAACCATCAAGATCAGCAACGGACTGAAAACCCGAATTCTCGGGTACGGCCAGTGAAAGACGGCATCCACCAAAAGGTAGTTTACGCAGTTGCTCAAGATTATTGTCGGCTGTATTTTCCAGCATCGCCTCTTCGGCTATGTTCTCACCGACAATACCAAGATCACAAACCCCGTCCAGCAACAGACGGGGAATATCATCATCACGCACCAGCAGCAGGTCGATCGGGAAATCCTTTCCATACCAGTACAACTTATCCTTACTACGTGCAAATCGCAGACCGCAACGTTGCAGCAGGTCGAGTGATTTTTCTGAAAGTCTGCCGGATTTTTGTATCGCTACCCTAATTCTGTTCATGATTTTGCCGCCTCCTTACGCCGCAGAGCCAGACGGTAACCGCCTTCACCCATATTCATATACCTGGCCACACGACCAATCGTTGTGACACTAACCCCGGTAATCTCACTGATTTCCCGGTAACTGTGCCCTTGTCTCAATAAAGATGCCGTCCACCAACGATCTACTATCGCCTCGACTTCTGATGGTGTGCAAAGATCCAGCAGGAACTGGCGAACCTCACCCGGCTCTTCGAGAGTCAAGAACGCCTTGTAAAGTGATTCCGCCGCTCTTTTCAGAGCCTTCTTTTGCACTTCGTTGTGTTGTTTCATAATACCTGCATCGCTGTAACAACGTGTTAATACATTGGCACAGAGAATAGATCGAATCACACAGCAATGCAAGCACTCAGTGATGCTATCCAAATGGCAGGTTCTGAATTTTGCCTGGCACGGAGTTTCTTTGGAGGGCAAGCGACAGCAGGGCTGCTAGCTATTTCAGAGAGGTTTTGACAGAAACAGTCAACCATCTATATACAGTAGCACTTCATGTTATTTACATAAGTACTTGTACTTTCATAAATTATGTATTATTGTATACCTAGCCTAGGCGCAGTTGAAGCAGCTAGTATCCGTCTCGCTGAAGACATGGAATGTCTATTTATCAACAAGGGCGCCCTGGTGGTTTAATAGGCTGTATGCCGATCAATTTCAGCTTTAAATCCCGTGTTAATTTCTTTATCTCTGACTCCCGGCGCAGTGCGCTACTACGATCGGGGTGGTTTTCGGTATGTACCACTTCTACCGGACGCCTGCCCCGGAAAAAACGTGCTCCCTTGCGGGAATCTGAGTGTTCGCTGAAGCGGCGCTCTACATCGGTCGTAATTCCGGTATATAAGCTGTCATCACTGGCCTTGATAATATAGACATACCATTCTTGCCGGTTACTATTTGGACCACAATCGGACATTCTTCTTCCAGTTTCCAGGCAAGCGGATCTCTCAGGACCTGAAGTCAAACCGTGCAAGGTCTGACTTCAAACGTTCCAGTTCCTTTCTCAAGGCCTGTTCGGGTGCCGCGGTTTCTTCGGAAAATATAAGCAGGCTTTCCCCCAGAACCAATAGAGGGTCTGATTGACTCTGTGGCTCCGTCTTCGTCTGCGCCACCACATCCTGAGTCACCTGCGAAACCGGTGCCGTCTGCGGCAGGTAGAAAAACACGGCCACCAGCAGCATTGCAAGCACGCCTGCACCCCAGGCCGGAGTGGATCGGAAAAACCGGGAGCTCCTGCCAACGGGTTTGGCAAGCCTGACAGCACGCATGACGTTCTGATGTAATTCAGCGCTTACTGTTGCCTTGGTTTCCGGCGTATTGACCAGTGATTTTTTCAGAAACAAAGAATTCATAATGTAACCTCATTACGGGAGGCAACGGATTCGAAACGATAATCCTGCAACTCCTTCGAAAGACGCCGGCGGGCACGCATCAGGTTGACTTTAACCCAACTGACCGGACGTTTCATGACCTTGCCGATTTCAGATAGCGGCATGTCTTCTACATAAAACAACCACAAGGCGGTAAATTGCGCATCTCCCAGGCATGACTTTGCCGTTTTCCAGGTGGAGCGTTGCTGCTCTATCTGAATACCAAGCTGCTCGGGACCTGCATTCATGCAAGCTACCGAATCCAGTGAATCAGCCGGCCCGGAAGATTGCCTTTGCCTGCCCAGTTGACGAACTGCGATGGTGAACAACCAGGTGCTGAACCGGTACTTTGGGCGATAGCTTGGCAAATACTTGAATACCGCTACAAAGGTTTCCTGCAAAACATCCTCAGCATCGGCACGGTTGTCTGCCCGCACCAACAGGAACCGGTAGAGCCGATCCTGGTAATTAAAAACCAGTTGCTCAAATGCATCGACCGAACCCTGCCGGGCCCGGTCGATCAATTCAAGCTCAGATTGTAACTCCAGGGCAGACATCGGGTAATTTACTAGAGTGTGTTCCTGAGTGCTTCTATCTGATCGGTTGCAACCGGTACATTCATATACAACTCCGAACCCTCACTTTCAAAGCGAACCTGCCGAAGAATTTCTCCTAGCACGGCATCCGAATCATCCAGTGCTTTCAGGGCCACAAGACCTTCAACGATATTGCGAACCGACATGGCAACTTCGGGGGAGCTCGCTGAGAGTTGCGCGTTGATTTGCAAACCACTCATGTCCTCTGCGATTACAAGGGCCACAGCATCAACATTCTTCAATACCGAAGAATCCCAGTCTTCTCCTAATTCCGCCGATGTGTTTGCACCACCCTGTAACAGGGCGCGATCTGCCTGTAATACCAGTAATGCTTCAGAATCAGCAACTTCAAACCCACCAAGATAACCACCTGAATCCAGGAAGCTCTGCATCATTTCCAGATTTTGTGTGATCATTGTCTGGGTCGCACCAAAAGAGAAATAAATGTCTTCGCGCTGGCCCCAGTCCACATCTCTCACCTGACCATCCTCATCGGTGTAAGTCATTGTCCCGTCACCATCTTCAATCATGTAATAGGCAAGACCCGTGCTATCGTTTCTAATCACATCTGCGCCTTTACTCTCCAGCGCCGACAATAAGGCGTCTTGAGTTTGGGCGCTGATTGCGCCGTGCAGGATGACTGCACCATCATTCTCCGAGTCTCCATGCTTTGGTAAGCTCCCACCAAACACGGTAACACCCTGGATTTCACCGCGGATATCCACCTTCAATTCTTCCTGGATTTCATTCAATACCTCATCTGCTTTCTCAAGCAGGAACCTGCGGCCGACTTCAGAATTCTGGATTAAATCCAGATTGACGTGTACATACCAGTTGCTACCGCTTGGAATGTCAGTACGGGAAAGGCTGGCAGCCTGCGCGATCACGCAGACAAAACCTGTTAGTAACAGGGTGCTAAATATCTGTATTCGGTTCCACTTCATCATATATTCCTTAATAAGTTCTTCCGGCGTCTACCGGTCGTTCTGTTGCTTATAGCGGCAAACAACCAAAAAAGTTACACCTTGCATAAATTAATTTGATTACCGGGTAATACAAAATCAAAGATTACAAAATGATGTTTGTTTTTCTATACTTGGTAGCATGCACTTTTCATGAGCACTTGGCGCATGGAAAAAGTACCGGTAGACAGACAAAACATAAAAATTTTCAGGGATGATGATGACAGAGGTTTTGGTAATACTTGTTTTTTTGCTTTTAGGCACAGGCATCTGGTTATATAACCGCTTGATACGTAGCCGCAACCGGGTTAGCGAGGCCTGGGCGGGCATCGATGTTCAGTTGCAAAAACGCGCTGAACTGGTTCCCAACCTCGTTCAAACCGTCAAGGGTTATGCGACACATGAGTCCTCTGTATTTGAGGATGTGGCCCGTATCCGTAAAACGGGAGAAACCAGTGTAGATGCACGTGCTCAGCAAGAAACAGCCCTGTCACAGTCACTGGGCAGGCTATTTGCACTGGCTGAAGACTATCCGGACCTGAAAGCCAGCGAGGGATTCCAGCAGCTACATGCCAGCCTGACCGATATTGAAGACCATTTGCAGTTCGCACGGCGTTATTACAATGGTGCGGTCAGGGACAATAACAACCTGGTCGAAAGCTTTCCGTCCAATATTATCTCCAACCTGTTTAACTTCAAATTAGCGGAATTCTTTGAGATTGAATTCACCAGCCAACGAAGCGCACCCAATGTTGATCTTTAAACGACCAGGACTAATCAGCATAAGCCTACTGCTTGTCAGTATGGTTTTTTCGGGTACAGGAACCGTGCTGGCAGACGAACGGATTCTGGACTACCAGTCTGACATTTTGATCCACACCGATGGTGACCTGATCGTGACCGAAACAATCCAGGTAAACGCTGAGGGCGAAAATATCCGCCGGGGAATCTTTCGGGACTTTCCAACCAGCTACAAGGACCGGCGCAACAATAACTATAACGTTGAGCTGAACGTGCTGGATGTAAAACGTAATGGTGCCCCTGAGCCATTCCATACAGAAAAACGCAGTAATGGCGTACGTATATATATCGGCAGCCAGAACAGAATGCTTAACCATGGTGTACATGAGTATCAACTGCGTTATCAGACCAG
This sequence comes from Lysobacterales bacterium, assembly GCA_029859505.1. Classification (GTDB taxonomy): domain Bacteria; phylum Pseudomonadota; class Gammaproteobacteria; order Xanthomonadales; family SZUA-36; genus SZUA-36. Next base: position 21,289 of record JAOUCZ010000020.1, read on the forward strand.
CCGGCAACTGGGTTTCTTTGAAGACTATGATGAGCTGTACTGGAATGTGACGGGTAACGGCTGGCGGTTTCCGATCGACCGTGCGAGCGCGCGAATTGAATTGCCCGAATCTGTGAAAAACTGGGATTTGCGAACGAGTTTTTACACTGGTCCGAAAGGAGCGAAGGGGAAAGACGCCCAATCCAACATCGTCAATGAACATGTTGTCGTGTTCGAGTCCACCCGGGGTTTGCAACCCTATGAAGGGTTGACCGTTTCCGTCGGCTGGCCCAAAGGCATTGTGAAGGAACCCACTACTACAGAGCGAGTCAGCTGGTTTCTGCAGGACAACCGATCGGCGCTGGTTTTACTTATCGGGCTACTGGCAGCACTCGGATGGTATCTCTGGGCCTGGAACCGGTATGGCCGAGATCCTCGAAAAGGTGTCATCATTCCGCGCTTCAAACCACCGCAGGGCCTGACTCCAGCGGGCTGCAGCTATATTCTTAACATGTCATTCAGGAAAGAGACTTTCGCCGCGGCAGTTGTCAGCCTTGGCGTAAAGTCCTACCTGGAAATTGATGATCAGGATGATGAGTTTACACTTCGGAAAAAGACAGACGGGGGAAAAATCAAAACAAGCAAAGGCGAAAACGCAGTCCTTCAACACCTGTTTGAAACAGATGCAGAAGTTAAACTCGATCAAAAGAATTACAGGGTCTTTGCGAAAGCCCGCACTGGGTTAAGAAACGCACTGAAGTCCGAACACCTGGGCCGGGTATTCATTCTCAATACTGTCTACGCAGTGCCAAGCATCCTCCTGACCATCGTGGCAGCGATAATTGCAGCGGTATTGACAGCCAGCCCGGTTGTCTGGGTTACGTACGCAGTACTGTCCATCACATTGCATGTCACATTTTTATTCCTGTTGCGGGCGCCAACACCCGCAGGGCGTAAGATCATGGATGAGATCGAGGGATTCAAAATGTACCTTGATACGGCCGAGCAGGACCGGCTTGAGCGCATGCAATCACCGCAGTTAACACCGGAAGTGTTTGAAGCTTTCCTACCGTTCGCTTTTGCGCTGGGTGTTGAAAACAACTGGTGTGATCGATTTGCCCGCGAGTTACCGGAAGAACTGCAGAAAAGGGGCGGCTATCAGCCGGCCTGGTATACCGGCAGTCAAAACAGACTGGGTGCGTTGAGTCACCTTGGCAGTGATTTCAACAACAGCTTTTCCTCCGCCATTTCCTCAGCATCATCACCACCCGGTTCGTCCTCAGGGTCGGGAGGCGGGGGTTCCTCCGGTGGTGGTGGCGGCGGTGGCGGTGGCGGCGGCTGGTAAAGCAGGTAAACCCGGATGAAATGGCTGCCCGTGAGCCAGTAGCATATTGAGTCACCAATCAATTCATTTGTGTTATATGATCAACAATTAGTTGAAAAATATAATACCAATGAGGTTGATATGGCCCAAACGCAGGAACTCATCAAGTCGCTTAAATCGGCCCTGAAAGCACAGGGGAAAACTTACGCGGATGTCGCCGTTGAACTCGGATTAACCGAGGCAAGTGTTAAGCGCCTTTTCTCAAAGCAGAGCTTTTCCCTCAATCGCCTTGACCAGGTCTGTCACCTGCTGGACATGGAAATCTCCGACCTGGTGCAACTGATGAACGAGCAACAGCAGCGCTTGCAACAACTCAGCATTGAGCAGGAAATGGAAATCACTGCGAACGTTACACTGACACTGGTGACGGTTTGTGTACTTAACCGCTGGACCATGCATGACATCCTGTCTTACTACCATATCAGTGAGAGCGAATGTGTTCAGCATCTCGCAAAACTGGACCGCCTCAAGGTGATCGAACTACTGCCGAAAAACCGTATCAGGTTACTGGTAGCACCCAATTTCAGTTGGCATGAAAATGGACCGATCCAGCTATTTTTCCAGAAAAAAATCAGTCAGGAGTTTTTTAGTACCCACTTTAGCCGTGATGACGAATCCCTGATCGTTCTCAATGGTATGTTCTCTTCGCAAAGCAACGCTGAACTTCAGAATAAGCTAAAACGCCTGGCCAGGGAGTTTGAACTATTGAACAATGATGATGCCGCGCTTGACCTGGCTCAGCGAAACGGTATCACCCTGGTATTGGCAATGCGTGATTGGCAATACGGTCTGTTTAAACCACTCATAAAAGACGGCTAGGCAATCAGTCTTCTTAAGGTATTATATATTAATACTTTTAAGCCATTATATTGTTACTTTTTATAACATAGTTGCATAATATGTAAACGCTAACCATGATGAATTACGTAAGGCGGTTGCCCCGTAAAAGGGGTGTTACTTCTAAACCAGATTTACGGAGCACATCATGAAACCACTTAAACCTATCACCCTTGGCGTAATAGCACTGTTTTTTACCACTTTGTGGATCACACCAATTTGCGCTGCCGGATTGCTGACCCCGACAGGATCAAACCTGCCGCAGCTTGAAATAAGGGAGCATCACGTCAATGTCGTCATCGAAGACGGATATGCAATTACCAGCGTTGAACAGGTGTTCGCCAACCCGCATGCCAATGACCTGGAGGCGATCTACTCCTTTCCGGTTCCTGAAAAAGCCGCAGTAGGTGAATTTACCTACTGGATTGACGGCTTGCCGGTGACCGGTGAAGTACTAGAAAAGCAACAGGCCCGCGAAATTTACCAGCAGGAAAAGCAGGCTGGCAGGGAAACTGCCCTGACCGAACAGGACAGTTACCGGACGTTTGATATTGCTGTCTACCCGGTACGTGCCGGACAGGATGTGCGTATCAGCCTGACCTATATCCAACCTGTACACATTGATACCTCCATCGGCCGTTATGTCTACCCGTTGGAAGAAGGCGGCGTAGACGAGCAGAAGATGTCTTTCTGGTCATACCAGGATTCGGTGGAAGCATCTTTCAGCTTTAACCTGTCATTCCGCTCCTCCTCACCGATCGACGAATTCAGACTCCCCCAGCACCCGCAAGCCAACATACAGCAGGTATCGGAGGGGGAGTGGAATGTGTCCATTGTCTCGGAGGCTCCACCTGCTGAAGAAGGCTCAACAACCAGTACCACACCGGCTGTTGTATACCGGCTTAACAAGGATATCGTCGTCTATTGGCGCCAGTCCCAGGGGCTTCCCGGTTCAGTCGAACTGGTCACACATAAAGAGGGTCCCGGTCAGCGCGGCACATTCATGCTGACGCTTACACCCGGAGATGACCTGGAACCCATCACCCGGGGCAGGGACTGGGTCTTCATACTCGATATTTCCGGTTCGATGGAAGGCAAATTTCATAGCCTGATCGAAGGTGTCAACAGGGGATTGGCGAAGTTGAACCCCGATGACCGCTTCCGCATCATCCTGTTCAATAATCAGCCACGGGAAATCACCCATGGCTTCGAAAACGCAATACCTGAAAACGTTCAGAATGCAATCCGGATACTTGAAAGCAACCACCCGAATAGCGGTACAAACCTGTTCGCCGGCCTCAACCTGGGTATTCACTCACTGGACTCAGACCGCAGCAGTGCACTGATACTGGTCACCGATGGTGTTGCCAACCTCGGCTACACAGAAAAGAAGGATTTTCTGGACCTGCTGGAACAAACGGATGTCAGGTTGTTCAGTTTCGTGTTGGGTAACAGCGCAAACCGGCCCTTGCTGGAAGGCATGGCCAGGGTCTCGAATGGATTCGCGATCAATGTCTCAAACAGCGACGATATTGCCGGTAAATTAATTGAGGCAACTTCCAGGCTGACCCATGAGGCTTTACATGATATCGACTTGAGAATCACAGGTGTCAAGACCGGCGACCTGACACCGGAGCATTTCGGAAGTCTTTATCGTGGACAGCAACTCATTGTATTTGGTCATTACTGGGGAAGTGGCGAGGCAAGTCTCAGTCTTGACGGCAAGATATCTGGACGGAATAGAAACTATTCAACCGTCTTTGAGTTCCCTGAGGCTGCCACTCTTCACCCTGAAATCGAGCGCTTATGGGCATTTGCAAAAATCGAGAGCCTGCAAAACCGGCTGGACTATTTCGGTGAAGATGCCGACATCGAACAGGCCATCACCGATGTTGCCGTCGAGAACGGCCTCGTCACTGACTATACCTCAATGATTGTTCTTCGTGAGGAGCGCTTCCAGGAACTCGGCATCAAGCGTCTTAACCGATCCCGTGTCGAAAAAGAACAGTTAGCGAGACAGGAGCGCATGCTCAAGGGTGTACGCAATAACCGGGTCGACAACAGCCAGCCTATGTACGCTAAACCCAGGGCGAATCATGGCAATGGCGGGGGTGCATTCGACCCCTGGATGCTACTGGTACTGCTGCCCTTGATGATATTGCAACTCAAAGCAGGACGACGTGATCAGTAGTGTAGTGTCAACACTACACTGGACTCAGCGGGGCGGTCTTCAGGCCGCCCCCTTTCGGGGAATACCGACATGACCGAAAAACAAATACCGGTTTTAACCATTGGCCTGGTAACCACCCTAATCGGTCTGCACTGGTTGGTGGTGGACAAGACACTACTCTATTTCAGCGCTGCTGATATCTGGAGTGGCGAGGTCTGGCGCATCATCAGCGGCCATCTAATGCATGCTGACCTGCAACACCTGATGTGGAACTGCCTTGGTCTTGCCGTATTGGGCTCACTGCTGGAAAGCCAATCGAGACAACTGCTGCTTGCTACATCAGGGGCCGGTATTCTATTTGTCAGCGCCCTGCTCCTGACACCGTTCTCACAACTGGATTACTACTGCGGATTGTCCGGCGTACTCAATACATTGCTGCTTGTAGCCCTATGGTCTCAGTGGAAACTGACCCGGTCGCGGTGGATCATCATCCTGGCCTTCGGAAGTATCGCAAAAGTGCTGATCGAGGTGTCCCAGGGTATATCAATGGTCACGCAAATTAGCTGGCCGCCATACGCCTGGTCACATGTAGCCGGACTAACGGGTGGTCTTGCAATAATCTGGATTCAGAGTCGTGGTTCTCAAGACAGAAACCGGGTACATGCTGGTTTCTGATTTTAGCTGCTGGACATCAAGTGGGCTGAAGCAGCCGAAACTGCTTCTGTCACTTAACCGAAAACTCAATGACCGGTGGCTTCATCGCGCTTTGCTTCGGCTTTATCACGTGCCTTTACACCTGCAAGGTACAAAGCCTGCTGGCGCTGAACCTGCTCATTATTTCGTTCCATAATCACTTGGTATTCCGGGCGGTCTGACCACTCCTGAATGACGGGATCAAGACTCAACAAGCTGTAGGAGTCACCATTATTCAACCATTCCAAGGTACGCTCAATGGCATCTTCAGTACGTCCGTCAATGGCGGCAAATGTCACCAGGTTGAACCAGGAGCATGGGCACAAAAATTGTGCTTTCAATCTTTCCTCGGTGCTCTTGCGGCATTTATCCATCATTTCATCAACGCCTTCTTCAATGCCCGCTTTTTTCATGTCATACAGCAAGCTCAAACGGCAATTGTTGGTCCAGGGTATTTTCTTTTCCTGGTAGTGGTCAATTTGCTCTGCGACCGCTGACTTGAATGGTGCCAACCCTTGCTCGGTTCGCAACTCCCAGGCCAACGCACGATTGGGAGCAAATCGCATCCAGACGGGAATGTCGTCATTTGCCTTCACGACCTCTGCCAGTTCCCTGGCTCTTTCAAACCTTTCGAAATGTAAGTTGACCCAGAAGTTGACGACAGGGTCGCCCTTTGACTCAGCTTCCTCAAACAACCCGATTGAGGCCAGCTCCCAGGCATGCCAACGCGTAAGCCAGTCCTGTTCTGGAAGATGCTTCATGGCTTCTTCAAGGGTCAGTGCAGATTCGGCATAACGGCCATGTGCACTCATATTTCTCGCCAACGCGATATAGGCTCTCTGGTGATGTGGATGTAACTCAAACATCCTTGCAATGATCCGGTCGGCATCCCGGGGCCGCCAGAACGAACCGTAATCAAAGGCCAGTTGATCACTGATCTCCAGCGACATGGGATCAAGCGCATAGGCTTTCTCCTTGTCAGCCAGCATATCCAGAAATTTCTCCTGCTCGTAGAATGTCTCTGAACGCCACAGATAGGCCAGCGCATAATTGGGATTTAACTCTATAGCACGATCGAAATCCCGCCGCGCTTCATCATATCTGAAACGATACAAGTGATGCAGACCACGTACTGCAACGGCTTCCGGTAAATTGGGTGAAAGCCCGACAGCCTGGTCAATCACGGGGACGACCTTGCTATCAACTTCTTCTTTTTCGGGGCCCTGAGGTACTCGCTCCAACATTAGCCACGCGCGTGCAAGTGCCGCATAAGCCGGCGCATAGTCCGATTCCGCCTCTATGGATTCCTCGAACTTCCTGATCGCGGCTTCGATATTCTCTTTACCGAGTAACGCCAGGCGTTCCTTGCCAATGAGATACGCGCTGTAAGCATCCATATTGTGAGCACGTTCGGCAACAACAGCTTGCTCCTCTTCTCCCAGCAGGTGAACTTTGAGCGAATCCATGATGGCGGCAGAAATCTCATCCTGGATTTTGAAGATGTCTGAATAGTCACGATCGTAGGTCTCAGACCAGAGATGATAACCATCTTCTATCTTGATCAGCTGGGCGGTAATACGTATCTGATCACCTGCCTTACGAATGGAACCTTCCAATACCGCATTAACATTCAGTTTGTTACCGATTTCCCGGATATCAATTTCACTGCCGGCAAATGCAAAAGACGAGGTACGAGCCGCCACACGCAAGCCCCTGGTTTTTGCCAACAGGTTAAGAATTTCCTCGGCAATACCCCGCGAAAAATGATCCTGATCGGCATTCTCGCTGTAATCTTCAAATGGCAAAACTGCAATTGAGGGTACATCGGATTCTTCAGGTTCTATTGATACTGCAGCAGAGGAATCTTCCACCACCTCTGTCTGCGTGGTTTGTTCGTCACCCATTGGAACAAACTCTTTGACCAGGAAGAACACCACGACCAGTGAAAGTGAAGCAATGGTGAAGTACTCAAGCTTTTTGCCGGTAACCGGTGTAATCGAACTGCTTCGGTCGACGTCCTTGGTTAATTTCACACCATCGGGTGTCAACTCAAACGCCCAGGCGAAAAGGATAACAATTGGAAAACCAATCAGCAGTAATACAGTGACAACACGATCTACCCAATCCGGCAGGAGCAACGCAGGCTCAAGAACCCCTGCTGCCTGGATCAATAACCAGGAAACAACGATATAGGCAATACTGACACGTACTACGTTGCGGCGTTTTAATTCATTGAAAAAAGACAAGGTTTGGCTTCTATATGTCCACTATTACCATTAAGCATAGTTGTTAATCAGGTAAATGCCAAAGAAAATGTAAATCATTACGCCAATGTCCTGATAATAGAACTCAAAGCCTGCCAGACCATATCTTCCTGCTGAGGTTTGAAATGGACATAATCACTCAACATATAGCCGGTCAAGGTTTATACTGTCCGGCTACTGAAAAAAGACAGCTACCAGGCGTATACCTCACTATTCCGGCAAAGGCCTCATTATGAAACTACACGTATCCATTACTTTTCTTGTCTTATCACTTTTCGTGCAGACAGCATTCTCACAACAGACTTTATTACTCAAACAACCATCCGTATCTGCGCAAAACCTGGCTTTTGTTTACGCGGGTGATATTTGGGTAGCGAATCGGGACGGTTCAAATCCACGGCGATTGACCTCCAGCCCGGCAGAGGAAAACAGCCCGGTTTTTTCACCGGACGGCAAGTTGATTGCATTTAGTGCCAATTACGAAAACAACAATGATGCATATTTCATCCCGGTATCCGGCGGTCAACCCCAGCGACTGACCTGGCACCCCGGCACAGACACCCCTACCGGATGGACAGCGGATGGAGCAGCGGTGACCATCGTGTCGGCACGCGAAACCGATCATGGCCGGTCAGGACAGCTTTACCATGCGTCCATCAATGGTGGCCTGCCGGAAAAACAGATGGAGGCACGTGTTTACCGCGGCAGCTATGACGCGCAAGGAAACAGATTTGCCTACATCGCACATGGCTCAGGGTACAACGGTCTTTTTGGTGGCAGTTCCGGCTGGAAGGGATATCGTGGCGGCACCACACCTGCCGTGAAAATCATGGACATCAAAGCACAGACAGTGACCACCGTGCCGGGGGCCGGTGTCACCAATTTCAACCCGATCTGGCTAGACGGTCAGCTGTACTTTATTTCCGACCGGGAAAATGAGATCTATAACATCTTTCAATATGATCCTACCAGCCAGGCCATTACGAAAGTCTCAGATGAACCGGTGTGGGATGTTCGTGCATTCTCCGGTCATGGCTCCACGCTGGTCTATGAGGCCGGCGGGCAGTTGAAAAGTCTGGATATTGGAAGTAACCAGGCTAGCAATATTCCGGTCTATATCAACCCGGACCTGCCACAGCTGCGAACCCAATGGAAAGATGCAAGCGGAACCATTCAACATGTTGATATCTCCCCATCCGGCAAGCGCGCCATCATTACGGCCAGGGGTGTAGTGTTCACGGTCCCGGTTGAAGACGGCGCAGTTCGCAATATCAGCCAGGATGGCACGACCCGGGAATATTCTGCTATCTGGTCCCCAAAAGGAGATCAGGTCGCCTACATCACCGAATCAAATGACGGCCAGAGCCTGGTCATCAAAGACCAGACCGGTCGTGGAAACCATACACAGTATGAACTGGGGTCGCACTTTTACCAGTTACTGGCCTGGGGTGGCGGAGATAATCCGCATATCGTTTACCAGGACAACCATTTGTCTCTTTTTTCCATCGACCCAAGCAGTGGAGCAATCAGCGGGATTGCGACCGGTGAACGACGCGAACAGGTTGATATATCCATTTCTCCGGATGGCAAATGGCTCGCCTACACGCAAG
>JAOUCZ010000030.1 GCA_029859505.1 Lysobacterales bacterium
CGGCAAATTTGCCGTAGGATGGTGTATATTAGAAAATCTTAACATAAAAAACAACTGTTGATAATATGTGAATTTTAAGTGGATTACACTTAACGTAGACTTAAAACCGATGAAGATCCATAAAACGATCCTATTTGCCCTGCTGTTTAACATCCCCTTTGGCGCGCAGGCAAGCACCGGAATTGCCGGTTGCCAGGGTGTTGAAGGCCCCTCTTTACAAGTACTGGGATCAGGCGGCCCTATTGCTGATGACGGGCGGGCATCGTCCGGATATTTGATCTGGGTTGATGGCAGGTCACGTTTTCTGGTTGATGCCGGCGGTGGGGTTTTTCTGCGTTTTGGTGAGACTGGTGCCCGCTTCGAAGATCTCGAACACCTTTCTATCAGCCACTTTCATACCGATCATTCCGCTGACCTGGTAGCACTATTGAAATCAGGTTACTTTTCAAGCCGCTCCGGTGCACTATCCATCAGCGGCCCTATGACCGGCGGGGATTATCCGGGAACTGGAGATTTTCTTGAGCGGCTATTGGATAAAGACAATGGCGCTTACGCTTACCTTGAAGGCTATCTCGACGGCAGCGATGGTCTAGTTGAACTGCTAGCGGTGGAAGTTGACCCCGGTCTCACGAAAGCAACCAGGGTATATACCGACCCCGATTCCGACATTGACATACACGCACTGGGTGTTCCACATGGCCCGGTGCCCTCATTGGCTTATCGAATCCGGATCGGGCAAAAAAGCATTGTCTTTTCAGGTGACCAGAATGGCAGTTCAGTTGGTTTTATCGACTTTGCCCGGGATACTGATGTACTCGTCATGCATATGCCCATCCCTGAAAACATTACTGGAATTGCAAGGAAATTGCACGCACCCCCCAGTGTTATTGGTAAGATAGCTGCCGAAACGGGTACCGGCAATTTGGTTTTAAGTCATTTCATGTCACGCAGCCTTACAAACATGGAAGAGAATTTGAACCAGGTTCGGTCCCATTATGACGGACCATTGACCACTGCGTACGATCTCGATTGCGTTGGTTTTTGAAGTTTGTTTGATTAGCATTTGATGAATTTTGGAGAGGACAAGCATAAATGGAAAAAAATGCGGATATAGACCTTAATCAGATGGCCCGGTCAGCTGCGCGTGCCAGTGCCCTGATGAAAACTCTCGGTCACAAAGACCGCCTGATGATATTGTGCCACCTGGCAGATGGAGAGAAATCCGTAGGGCAGATAGCCGAACTACTGGAAATCCCCCAATCCCCCCTGTCTCAACACCTCTCGAGAATGCGCAAAGAAGGACTGGTAGATACAAGAAGAGAGGCACAAACCATTTTCTACTCACTCAAAAGCGGTGAGGCCTCAAGAATCGTAGAAGTTCTCTATGAACTGTTTTGTGAGCCCGAGGGTTGTTCGATCTGAAAATTGATCCGATTTCATGACACAGGTCAAGAAACCGCAACGCTGCTTTCCAAACAAGCTTGATTTGTAAGTGAAAATACTTATAGTGGACTCGCGTACATTAGCTTAACGTAATTTAAACAAATACTGTCGACGAGGATGTTCTGACATCATAACCTTCACTTTTCTTTACTAAAAAAGGAGCGCTGAAATGCAGCTCAAAAACCAAACCCGGCTGACCGCAGCCATCGTTACATTACTGCTCACGACACCATTATGGGCGACCAATGGTTATTTCATGCACGGCATCGGAACCAAAAACAAGGGTATGGCAGGCGCAGGCCTGGCGATGCCGGAAGATGCCATTTCTGTTGCTAACAATCCGGCATCGGCTTTGTCCAATACCGGCAAATATGACCTGGGCCTTGCCATTTTCAGCCCTGATCGTCATTACAAGACCACAGATAGCCAGGCCAATGGTAATTGTTCACCAATGGGTTGCGCATTCACCATCGGTCCCAACGATATCGATAGTGACAACAAGTATTTTTACATTCCCAACATGGCCGGTGCCTGGGAAATCAATGACCAAAGCGCGTGGGCCATGGCCTTTTATGGCAAGGGTGGTATGAATACCACGTGGAAAGGCGGCACAGCCAGTTTTGATCCGACCAATACCGGTCAAAATGTCGGGACTTTTCCCGGTACCTATGGCGGTGGAATTTTCGGTGGCAATGGCACAGCAGGTGTAGACCTGATGCAGGCCTACCTTGAACTTACCTATGCACGCAGCGCCGGTGACAGCTTCACCTGGGGCGGCTCGCTTGTAGGCGTAATGGCGCTATTTTCCGCCAGGGGTCTCGGAACATTCGGGCCTTATACCGAAACTTTTGCAGCAAGTGGTGGCACGGTAATGCCTGAGAACCTGACCAATAATGGTCATGACACCGCTTACGGTCTCGGTTTCAAACTTGGCTTTTTGTGGGACTGGACAGACACGGTCGCCTTTGCAACCTCCTACCAGTTCAAGATCAGCATGAGCGATTTTGATGACTACTCAGATCTGTTCGCCGATGGTGGCAGTATGGATATTCCTGCCAACCTGAAGCTTGGATGGACCTTCCGCCCACAGGATAACTTCGCATTGAGTTTTGATATTGAAAAAATCTGGTATAGCGATGTTGACTCAGTCGGCAACCCATTTATCAACCTTTTCTCCTGTCCGACTGCCAACCCCATGGCTACCGACATCACATACTGCCTGGGCGGTAAGAATGGTGCGGGCTTTGGCTGGGATGATATGACCGTCTACAAGATCGGGGCTCAATGGAATACCAGCGACGACTGGACATGGCGTGCCGGCTTCAGCCACGGCAAACAACCTATTGGCAGTTCCGAGGTCATGTTCAACATCCTCGCACCGGGCGTCATCGAAGATCATCTGACCTTTGGTTTCACTCGTGGACTCTCTTCAGGTGATGAATTCAGTATGTCCTTCATGTGGGGATTCAATAAAAAGGTCACCGGTCCTAACCCGTTTGATCCTACCCAGGATATAGCCATTGATATGGACCAATGGGAAATTGAGCTTAGCTACGGCTGGCGTTAATACCCAGAGATTTACCCCTCTACTAACCCCGGGTCATCCGGCCCGGGGTTTTTTATATTCAGGACAAGTGTTACTAGTGAAGTTTGCGGGTTAGCTACCTGTTCGGATCGTTTCTAATGCTTCATCTATCGATCTTTGCAGGTAAAAACCATAGAGTTCCAGGTTGGATATTCCGACAATCCGTTTGGCGATCTCACGGCCTTCTGAATCCAGAAACAACAGGGTTGGAGTGATCTCTGCCTGATAAAGCTGACCAAATGCTGTTGCCGTTATCTGTTGGTTCTCAAAGCCGGTCAACGGCTCGACACGATTCAGACTGATTTCCACCAATATCGCCCGATTTTCGAACTTATCGGCAGTAAACATGGGTTTTAAAATGGTTTCACGCAGGGTGCGGCAATAAGGGCAGGCATCGCGGGACACAAAAACAACAGTAGGAATATGCTGCTCTTGCGAACTCCGGCCAACCTCGGCGAGGTTATCAGCTGCTGGAATAACACTCCCGGCAGCCAACAAAACCTGGGGAAAAATCAAGACCAAAAGAAAAGGCAGGACGTATCGTAAACGCGCACTGGCCTTCATCCCGGAACCCTCTGAATGCTTAGGACTGAAGAGCAGCCAGCACAGATTCTAGCTTTTGCTTTACCTGGCCCGCCAGCGGATCAACACGGGAATCTTCCACCAGTCCCAGAACGGCCCCCGGATCCATAAAATCTACATGAACCAGGCCCTCTTCATCCTCACGCACCAGTACGTTACAGGGCAACAACAGGCCAATATCGGGTACGGCAGAAATGGCCTGATTGGCAAGCACAGGATTACATGCACCGAGAATACGATATGGTGGCATATCCACATCCAGCTTTGCTTTTAGCGTGGCCTGCACGTCGATCACTGTCAGAATACCAAAACCCTCTTTGGCCAACTCGTCCGTTACCTGCTGTATCGCCGTGTCAAAATCCGTACTGACTATTTTTCCAAATCCAAAATTACTCATAATCAACTTACCCTTCGTGGCAACACCTTTGAATTTTCTGTGTTACCTGATTTATCAAATACAAAGCCCTGCACGGTTTCACAGTCAGCGGCTCAGAACATCAAGCCAAGCTCCAGGGTTGCCGTATCAAAAGTGACAGAGCCATTTTCCACGTCAAGAAACTCCCGCATATAGAAAGCTTTTGTGAACACGAAACTACTAATGTCCCAGCGCAGGCCCGCACCCACGTTGTATGAAAACTGTGAAGTTTTATAAGTCTTCCAATCTGAGACACAAATATAACCCCACCAGGGATCCCACCAGCAACCGGTGGAAAACCCGGACGGAACATTGGAATCCAGTTTGGTCCAACCCAGACCGGCAACGACAAAGGGGGTAAATGCTTTTCCACTGAAATTGTAGGTTACATTGAACTGGTGCGTTTTTTTAGACAAGTCATGTTGAATATCTACCGGCACCGCGTCCGGGTCTTCCGGTACAACCACTGCCGTATAATCGGGATTGGTATATTGATACCGGTATGCCAGATTCAACTTGTCGGTCCAATTCCAACCAAAACCAATACCCCAGCCTAATGCGCTGTCTACATCAATGGCTGAACCGTTGTCATATTGATTATCTACACCGGTCTGAAAAGCAAGAATAACACTGCCTTCCCAACGTTCGTCTCGCGAATCCGACTTTGAGGCTTGCTTCCTCGGGTGGTCGTACTGTGCTAAAACAGAAAAGCTGGTGAACATGAGTATTGCAATCAGAAAAACTCTTTTTAGCATTTTGAATATCCAGATACAGTATTAGGTTCGGTGGGCCGGGCCGTAAAAAACAACAAATCAGAAGCCTGAATTGAGGCCAAAACCCCAAACTGCGGCCACCTTAACAACAATAGGCAAAAGGTTCAATTTCGCCGTTGTCGCGAGCAATTTTGAATTCACCTGTCACATTGCTGATTGTGGGTTCAAATTGTAACTGAAGCAACAAAACATGTGTGACGAACTGCAGAAATTTAGTATCCTTGGAGTTTGGCCTGCCGTGACTGGCAGGGTCTTTCACATACTCGGTTACTGACCGTCAAACAAAGGAAAACAGGCACAATGACCTTCGTTGTTACCGAAAACTGTATCAAGTGTAAATATATGGACTGTGTTGAAGTCTGTCCGGTTGACTGTTTCCATGAAGGGCCAAACTTCCTGACCATTGACCCGGAAGAGTGCATAGATTGCACACTATGCGAACCGGAGTGTCCGGCTGAAGCCATTTATCCCGAAGACGACCTTCCCGAGGGGCAGGAAAACTTCATCGAGATCAATGCCGAACTATCCCTGATATGGCCGGTGATCACCGAGGCCAAGGCGCCACCGGAAGACGCAGCCGAATGGGATGGTAAACCGGATAAATTAAAACTGCTTGAACGTTAGTTAACAAAAATAATTCAGTAAAGTCAGCCCAGGCGTTCCATGAAAACACCCAGTATGTGTTCGGAACCCGCTGTATCGACAGCTTCACCGGTTCCAAACAGCAGATACACTCGTGTATCCTCCCCATCGGGTATCAGGCTGGTCATAAAGGTCCCTGAGAAATCAACGTAATCAGGTCTGCTTCGCCAAAATGCCATGCGTGAAAAAAAACCTTCATCATCCGTTATCGGCGGTGGCTGTTTGTAGTGAAACTTATGTGAACCTGATGCACTCTTCTCCAACATCGTCATTCCGGAGTTCACGATCGCAAAACCGAGTCTCCTTGCGACGCTGTCCGGTGTATCTCTGACCATCAGGTAAGCGCCTTTTGCAGACCATGCAATAAAGGCATTCGCATCCTGCTTGCCAGCAGTACTGACCACACGCGGTGGCGCAGGCTCCAACTCATCACCTTGCGGCAATCTCATTTCCGGCACAGTTATCAGCACCGGCGATGGGCTCGTCGGGTTATCCAGACCAGGAGGAATCTTTAAAGGGGCCTCCTCTCTGCTTGCAAGGTATTCCGGTTCTTTATTACGGAAAGAGCTACATCCAGCAATAATTGCAACCAAAAGTAATGCAATTGCAATCCGGCAAAAGGAAATCATCATGTTTTTTTTATTCCGGTCAATTCAGTCAGCCCATTTTTCAGGGATCAGTATGTCTGTAAATGGCGCAACATGTCACCAATTTCAACCGTTAGGTGTTAATTCATGTCATATACACAGCCGCACATGCCGAGCATCGCGCAATAGTACTTGCGGACCCGTTAGCTGACAAGTATCCTGCCTTCAAGACTTGGTGATCAGACTCCGTGTCCTGTCACTTTTCGCAGGGAATTTTATACATACCAGGAGTGTTTATGGTCAGTGTAGGAAAGCGCGTAGAAAACTTCACCCTTCCCGCCACCGGCGATCAAGAACTATCATTGAGTGACTTCAAAGGTCGCAGTCTCGTCATTTACTTTTACCCCAAGGATAATACCCCCGGTTGTACCAAAGAGGGCCAGGACTTCCGTGACCTTTACTCGCGGTTTCAAAAAGCCGGTGCAGACATACTTGGAGTTTCCCGGGATTCGGTCAGAACGCACGAGAATTTCAAGAAAAAACACGAGTTTCCATTCCACCTGCTATCAGACGGCGATGAGAAATTGTGCAAGCAGTTTGATGTGATACACGAGAAAAAACTGTATGGCCGCACCTACATGGGCATTGAGCGCAGTACTTTCCTGATTGACCCTGAAGGGGTTCTTAAGCAGGAATGGCGCAAACTACGTGTACCAGGCCACGCCGAGGCCGTGCTTGAGGCACTCACAGCCGGTGACTGAAGCAGCCGGATCGACCTTACCCCTCTCAATTATCTTTAATAGGAAAACCTAGTTAAATGGGAAGAAACAAACGCCTGTACCTGCTCGACACCAATGTCCTGATGCATGACCCGACATCATTGTTCCGTTTTGAAGAGCATGATGTATTCCTCCCTATGATGGTACTTGAAGAGCTTGATGCAGCCAAAAAGGGGCTTACGGAAGTTTCCAGAAATGTACGCCAGGTCAGCCGCTTCATAGGCGACTTGATGAGCTCCCAGGGTGCAACGAAACTGGAAGACGGTCTGGAATTGCTCATCCCTCATGGACTGGAGTTACCCGCTGCACGTGGCCGGCTCTACTTTCAAACCCGTTCGGCCGTGACCCACCCCAATCTCCTGCGGGACGGTTCATTTGCTGACAATGAAATACTCAGCACAGCCCTGGCGCTACAGGAGAGCCACAAGAACCACAAAATTGTTCTGATTTCAAAGGACATTAACCTGCGGATCAAAGCGGCTATTCTGAATGTACCTTCGGAGGATTATTACAACGACCGTGCGCTTGATGATGTTGACCTGCTTTACAAAGGAGTAAGGGTTGAGGATGAGTCTTTCTGGGAGCGCTACCCACAGGTCGATTCATGGAATGAAAATGGTTCAACCTATTACCGGGTCAAGCGCATCGAAGGTGATGCCTGGTATCCAAACCAATGCATTGTGATTGGTGAGGGAGATGGCATCGAGGCCATCGTAGTAGAAGTCAAAGAGGAATACTCCATATTTAAACTGGTAACAGACTACCAGTCAGGCCGAAACGCCATCTGGGGCATACAGGCACGCAACCGTGAACAGAATTTCGCATTGAACCTGTTGGTTGACCCTGAAATAGATTTTGTCACCCTGATGGGCATGGCCGGAACCGGTAAGACCCTGCTGACCCTGGCTGCCGGCCTGGCCCAGACTATGGATGAAAAAATATACAACGAGATCATCGTTACGAGGGCGACGGTTTCAATCGGTGATGAAATTGGGTTTCTGCCGGGCACCGAGGAAGAAAAAATGACACCCTGGATGGGTGCCCTGACCGATAATATTGAAGTGTTGACCCACTCCGAAGAAGGTGGCGAATGGGGGCGTGCTGCAACCAATGACCTGCTGGCAACCCGGATCAAGATTCGCTCAATGAGCTTTATGCGCGGTCGCACATTTCTGAATCGATTCGTCATTATCGATGAAGCCCAGAACATCACGCCCAAGCAAATGAAAGCCCTGGTAACACGCGCCGGACCGGGAACAAAAATGATCTGCCTGGGTAACGTCGGACAAATCGATACACCCTACCTGACGGAAACCACATCCGGTCTGACATTTGCCGTTGACCGGTTTAAAACCTGGTCACATTCAGCACATATTACGCTGACCCGTGGTGAGCGTTCACGACTCGCCGACTTTGCCTCTGAGGCGCTTTAACGGAAAAGACTTAGCAGGGTTTGCTGAGTTACTGACTGTTCGCGTCAATCAACGCGGTATTGGTGTGAAAGCTATACCAGGCGAACCAGTACATGCGGTGAATTGTGATTTGTTTGCCATCCAGAAATGCTTCTATTTCACCGCTTTCCTTAAGTTTGAGCATCAATAATTCACCTTCGTACTCATTTGACCAACTCCCCTCTTTCTCCAACCAGCCGGCGTCAACTGCAATCGCCTGTTCACCAATCTCCAAACCAAAGATCACGCGTTTTGGATGCAGCCTGGCATCGGTTGCGCTAACCGGCATGTAAAGTCGCTCACTCTCTGCATAATCGGAATATGCATCTTTCTGATATCGCTCTGAATGGACATCTTCTACGGTCAACACCTGCCCATCGGGATATTGGCGACGCCAGTTCTGCCAGCTAATCATGGAAAGCGGTAAAGTCTTGAGTTGACTGCCACGTGATTTACCTGCAAAAGCTTCACCTGTTATCTGCTGCCACAGGGATTCAGTCTGGCGGTCATACATGACAAGGTCACTGTTGTGAAGCAATGCGGACACACCAAAGTCCAGCACCTGGCCACCTGAATTCCGGTCAAAAGCCAGACCCGAGCCACATAAAGGGCAATAGGTAATCGCCACTGGATCAGCGTCAAACATATCATTCACAATCTCGTGATGATCGAGAATCCGGGCCGGGTAAGCCCGCGTTATACCCTTGTGGGAAAGAGTCATTACAAGATCATCATCTCGCAGGAAATCAACATCACCGGTGGACACGAAAACCGGTTGATCAATAGAGGGTATACAGTCACGTGCCGGACAGGCCTGCATCAGGGAATCAAACGGCACATCACTATCTGCCTGCGTCAGCTTGAACACTTCCAGCAGGACATCCGGTTCGTAGGCACGCGGATTTCCCGGTCGTGCAGTTTGAGCCATAACAGCGGCGCAAATAACGCTAAGACACACTAGCAAAGCGAATTTAATTTTGTTATTCATATATATTTCCCAAAGTCAGGAAACGCCGCCTGACCGGCCTGGTGTCAGGAGTTCTCAGCGTCCGTTTCTGCGGTTGAATCGTCCGATGTTTCTTCGTCACTTGTTTGACGTGGCCAGGCCTTCAGAACCGCTTGAACCACCGTCGCCAGGGGGATCGCAAAGAAGATACCCCAAAAGCCCCATAGACCGCCAAATACCAGGATGGCAACTATGATGGCAACCGGGTGGAGGTTCAACGCTTCGGAAAAAAGCAATGGTACAAGTACATTGCCATCCAGCGCCTGGATAATGGCGTAGGCAATCATCACCTGACCGAAACTCCAGCCCCAGCCCCACTGAAAATAGGCGACAAAAGCAATGGGCAAAGTAACTACCGCGGCACCGATATAAGGAATTAAAACCGAGAAACCAACTATCGTCGCCAGTAAGGCGGAGTATTGCAGACCCAATGAAATGAACGTGATGTAACTGACAGCGCCCACGATAACAATCTCACCCGCTTTGCCGCGCACATAATTGGCAATCTGTGCTTCGACATCTGCCCATACGGAAGACACCAGATGGCGCTCGGTCGGCAAATAACCTTTGAACCAGTCAATCAACAGACTCTTGTCCTTGAGCAGGAAAAAAACCAGTACCGGAATAAGTACCAGTAATACGAGTAATCCCACCACGTTGCCAACCGATGTTAATGACCAGGTCACAAACAGCTGACCTACGGCAGCCAATTCACTGCCGACATTGCCGATCAAATGCTGTATCTGCTCTTCCGAAATCATCTGCGGGTAACGTTGAGGCAGCTGAAGCAATAATTCCTGCCCCTGGCTTATGTAACTGGGAATCTGCTGCACGAACTGGGTTAACTGGCGCGTTAACATCGGTACCAGCCCAAATAACAGGAAGAAAAGACTGGCAAGAAACAACAGAAAAACCAGTACAACTGATAGCAGTCTGGGTAAACCCAGCATGTGCAGACGAACCACCACGGCTTCCAGAAGGTAGGCAATCACGATACTGGCAAAAACAGGCGCCAACATTTGCCCCAGGCCAGCCACAATCGCAATACTTACAATCAGCACCAAGCCGAGGATCACAACCTGGGGATCGGCGAATGTCCGTCTAAACCAAGAGGTTAACAAGTTCATGTATGGCGACCCTGATTTATACGTTTAAGAAGATTGAACAAGCCGGGCCGGAAAACAAGACACAGGTGAACCGGGGGAGTTACAAAACTCAGAAGTCCCAGATCCAAAAGGCCTCGAGCTCAAATTCCTGACTTAACTGATCAGTGGTGACACCCAGCACATTTCCACCAAAGGCATATTCGGACGGCGCATAAGCAGCATTCACATTGAAGCGGCTATTCATGCTCATACGACGACTGTAACCAACCGTAACCGCATTTTGTGCCAGGTCACTGTCAATCGCCTGGCTAAGTATGCGTGAACTAGGTAATGGTTGGGTACGGGTACTGACATCGATATACCAGGAAGTACCCTTGTTATCAGCCCATGCCCAACCCACTGAATACACGGTCAGATCGTCCCAGGAAAAATTAGGACTTGTTGAGTCGCCCAGCAAGGATAAAAACCGTCCCGGCAAATTGCGACTTGCAAAGGCACCAACCTCGCTGTAAAGCACTCTTTCAACTGAGACATTCATCCAAGAACGTTCACTTGCCTGGAAAGCGAGACCAAGCCGTGCACGTGCCGGAATATCCAGGTCTGCACGCTGTGAATAGATTCCACGCAGGTTATAGAATTCATCCATATCGATGTGTGACCGATAGCCGGCTTCCATCGTAATGCCCGTGGTGATTTCGCTACGAAGTGCCAGACTTACACCGGTACCGTAGCCGACCTCGTGGAAAGGATCATAGGTGGAGTTTGAGTTTAGGCCCGTTGGAATCGTCTCGTTGTAAGCCTGCATTCCAAGACGGGAAACGCCAAAACTTTGAGTTGCGAAAACCGCTGATACACCAATTAGCTGGGTATCATTCAAACGGTGCATCAGCCCGGGTGATACCATTCTGCGCTCAAGACCCTGCATACCGTTGCTCATAAACGGATCAATTCCATCCATGGCCAACTTGTCTGAATACTGCCAGTCAACTTCAAGCTTTAGGTATGTATCCGGCTCGCCCAACAGTTGCTTCGCAAAAAATGGCAGAACGATGACGGAGTGATCGTTCATCCAGGAAACATTCAACGGTTCTGCAGCCGGATCAAGCATAAAATCAGGGGTTAACTCTCGAGCAAGATAATCCTGCCAGGGACCCAACTCAAAACCAAGCGCATAAAACGGTGTCAGTCCTGTTCCGCCGGCACTGAAACCGGCCATCGGCAGACCTGAAACGCGGGCAACAGAAAGCGGCGGAATCAGAGCCGCGACTAAAAACATGACTGTTAAAAAACGATATCTCATTTTCGGCGTTTCAACACCAACTCATAGCTATACGCAATTATGCAGCAATATGGCAGGAAAACAACAATAAGTCAATGTAAAGCGGCCCCTGAGGACAAATAATGAAGCGGCATCAAATTAAATACAAAAATACAAGCTAACATCCTGTTTTATCAATCAAACAACCGTACAGAAATAATTGACTCACATTTCAAAATAAATGACTTGCCAGGGAATTCGTCGCGGTAAACGTTGCAGTAAAGCAACACTTGAAATCTCAGGCATTCGAAGGGGTTTTTGCGGTCTTGAGCTGACCTGCTGTGTCCAATTCGACCAGTTCAGTAAATCCACCAATCGGGGAACCGTTAATCAGGATTTGAGGCACCGTTGTTCCGCCGGTCAGATCCCTCATTTCCTGCTCTGCTTTGAAGTTACCTGACAGTTCAGTCTCTTCAAATGCCAGCCCCCTTTTCGTCAACAGGTTTTTAGCCGCGTAACAATAGGAACAATAAGATTTTGTGTAAATTTTTATCTGCATGACGTTTTACTTTAGAAACCAGCCTGTTTTGGTTCAGTTATGACTTTCATTTGGAAAATATGCTGTCTTTCATCAGTTTCTGCATCAATCAGGGCTTTCCCAATTGGAAAACCGCGATAGACTATGGCAACCAAAGAACAAATGAGCATAGGAGGTGTCTTAAACACGATGTCTTCAGTCTCAGGGAAAGCATGATTCCGGTCAAGCAAAAACATAGATATTTGAAACAATTTTTGATGACGATTCTGATCGCCGTGATCAGCGTGTCAAGCGTTGCCCAGACTGGCCGGGTCAAGTTACCGGAACTGGGTAATTCAGCCAGTGAATTGCTTTCAAATGCCGAAGAACGCGAATACGCAGAGGGCCTGATCCGCCAGATGCGGGCCTATGAACTTCTGAACGAAGACCCGCTGATCAGCGATTTCTTTTCTGACATGGGTTATAACCTGGCCGCAAACAGCGACCAGCCGGAAGCCGCGTTTACCTTCGTGGTACTCGATCAGCCTGTTATCAATGCATTTGCCGCACCTGGCGGGGTTATCGCCTTGTACAGCGGTCTGATCCTTCTGGCAGATACGCAAGACGAGATCGCTGGTGTGTTGTCGCATGAAATTGCCCACATCACACAATTACATATGTACCGTGCCTTTGAGAAAGGCAAGACTATGAATATTATTGCGATGCTGGCAATGCTGGGCCTGGTACTTGCCAGTGGCGGCAATGGCGAAATCATCCAGGGTGCGGTTTTGGGCACACAGGCCATGTCACAGCAGGCCCAGATCAACTTTACCCGGCATAATGAAATCGAAGCTGACAGGGTCGGTATCAGGACATTGTCCGCCGCGGGCTACGATCCGCAGGGCATGGCTGAATTCTTTGAAAAAATGGGACAAACCAGCCGGGCCAATGGTGAAGGGCCGCCGGAGTTCCTGCGTACACACCCCGTGTCAGTCAATCGTATCGCTGAAGCCAAAAGCCGAATTCAGAATCTGCCACCGGTAGAGGCAGATGAAGGCCGGCAGTTTTACATCGTACAGGCCAGGTTACGTGCACTGCTTGAAGATGACCCCAAAAAAGCGATTTCACACTTTAATACCGAGCTGGAAAAACCGCTCTCCGAAGCAAGAATAAACGGCAATCTTTATGGACTGGCCATCGCGACACAGCGAGATGCAGAATATATCAAAGCTGAAGCCATACTTAGCCAGCTATTGGAAAAAGAACCCTCACAACTGGCTTTTCAATTGCAGATGGCAAATCTTCAGCGGAAGCGAGGCCAACCACAAAAAGCAATCGACAGCCTGTCCGATCTTTACCACACCTTTCCAGGTAACCGTGCAATTGCACTTGAGTATGGTAAAGCGCTGCTGGACCAGGCAGATCCTGAATTGGCTGTAACTGCAAGCGAGGTATTGCGGCAACAACTGGTCACGCGAAAAAATGACCCGGCCCTTTACGCTCTTTACGCACAGGCCGCCAACGTCGCAGGTGATGAAATCCGTTCAACTGAAGCGATCGCCGAGTCCTATTATCAACGGGGAGGAACCGAGGAAGCGATCACGCAACTGGAAAGCCTTGAAAGGCGGTCAGACCTTGATTACTACCAACGAGCCAGGGTCAGCGCGCGACTGATGGAGTTAAGAATCGAAGCGAGTGAATCAGACAAACCAACCCGCAGTTGATTGTTGAACCTTGTTTTACCCGGACATTCCAAAGCCAGTCGCGATAATGTCATCAAATTGTCACATACGCCTTTATAATATCCCGGATGGATACCTTTGCCCGACCAAGCTTCATAGATCAGGAAGGTCAGTGACTAAAAAACAGATAAATGTTCTGGTTGTTGATGACGAATCAGCTATACGGGAGATGATCCGGTTTGCACTCGGTAAATCAGACATGAAGGCGGTCTGTGCGGCGAGTGGAAAGGAAGCACTGAAGAGAATAAACGAACGCTTGCCGGATATTTTGCTATTGGACTGGATGATGCCAAATATGAGCGGGCCAGAACTGATTCGCCGCCTGCGCAAGAATTCAGTTACAAAAGACATCCCCATCATCATGCTCACAGCCAAAATCACCGAGGACGACAAGGTAACCGGATTGAATGCCGGTGCGGATGATTACATCGTCAAACCCTTCTCGCCACGCGAACTGGTCGCCAGGATCAATGCCGTATTGCGCAGATCTGAGCCGGGAGATGCGGATGGAAAAATTTCAGCCGGTGCAATCAACATGGACACCGAATCACGACAGGTTCTTCTGGCTGACAAGCCAACGCATATCGGCCCTACCGAGTACCGTTTGCTTGAGTTTTTCATGACCCACGAAAACCGCGCCTTCAGTCGCGCGCAATTACTGGATCATGTCTGGGGTACCAATGTCTTTCTTGAAGAACGTACCGTGGATGTACACATCAGACGTTTGAGAAAGATCCTGGAAGAAGCAAATGTGGCTCACTATATACAAACGGTACGCAGTCACGGTTACCGATTTGTAACCACAGCACGCTGATGCATAAACGAAGCTGGACTTTTCACCTGATCCAGCTGGTTGTGCTTGCGATATTGGTCCTTCTGACAGGCTGGTTGTCCGGCAACTTCATACTGATTACAGGTTTGTTCCTGGTCCTGTACCTGGCATGGACAATTTATAACGGTTTGCGCCTGCACCGGTGGTTGCAGTCCTGGGATAGCAAACCTCCGGAAAGCTTTGGCATGTGGGCAGATATATTTGATCGCATTGCTGCCTTACAAAAGCAGAACATTAAAAGAAACCTGCAATTTCAACAGGTCATTGACGACTTTGAAGGCTTGGCTGATGCTTTTCCCGATGCCACACTGGTGATAAACGACCAGAATCTGATCCGGTGGTTTAATGATTCAGCCGTGAAATTACTTGGCCTGCAACCTGACGATGACAAGGGCCAGGCAGTTACCAATCTCATACGGGAACCTGCGTTTGCCAACTGGCTGTCTGTGCAGGACCAGTTACGCAGCACACTGGACATTGCCTGCCCTGTCGATGACAACATCAGCCTGCAAATTAGTGCCATCCGGTTCAGAAAAAACCAACGTCTATTGATCCTCAGGGACGTCACTGATGTGCGAAACCTGGAACGCATCAGGCAGGACCTCGTGGCCAATGTTTCACATGAATTACGCACACCGTTAACCGTGTTACTCGGTTATCTTGAAATACTTAAGTCAGATCCGTCAGAGCCGGACCCAAGGGCGATTGAACGGATGTTTCTGCAAGCCAGGCAAATGCACGATTTACTCGAGGACCTCCTTGAACTTGCACGCCTGGAGGACACGGATATACAACAGTCTGATGCCGTAACCGAAGTTGATATTCCTTCTTTGTTAGCACAACTTGAAGAGCAGGCTGAGGAGGTGAGTCAGGGTCAACATAAAATAGTGTTCAAGACTCAAGCCGGCTTGAATGTGAATGGAGTAGAAGTCGACCTCAAAAGTGCTTTTCAAAACCTCATCATTAATTCCATCAACTACACTCCGGCCAAAGGCAAGATAAAGGTGACGTGGCAGGAAACAGTTGAAGGAATGGAACTCAGCATCAGCGACACGGGCATTGGCATTCCACACCGTGATGTCCCCCGGCTTACAGAGCGTTTCTACCGCGTGGGTGATGACCGCAATCGGAAAACCGGTGGTACCGGACTCGGTCTTGCCATCGTTAAACATGTACTTCACAGTCATAATGCAAGACTGGAAATTAGCAGTGAACTGGGCAAGGGCAGTGAGTTTCGTTGCATTTTCCCTCTTGAAAAAAAAGTCTAAAACCGGTCAAAAATGATCTGAACCTGTCAAAACCAACTGTTTCTCAGCTTTACCCGCTCTACATCATCATATCTTTTCCATGTGTCATACAACTGTCACATAAGCCCATTAACATGCCTTCATATTGAGTTCGGACTAAACCTCAATACTCTCAAAATTCAGGAATCAGGAATATGAACACCCGAATTGCTATAGCGCTTGTTTCGCTTGCTCTTTTTGGCGCAAATAGTGTTTTAGCCCAGGCCACAGTGGATGAAAACCTGCCGGTTTATGAAAAAACCAGTGGTGTCTCGGGCAACCTTTCCAGTGTTGGTTCAGATACGTTGGCCAACCTGATGACTTTGTGGGCCGAGTCGTTCAAACGAACCTACCCGAATGTCAATGTGCAAATCCAGGCGGCCGGCTCTTCCACTGCACCGCCCGCCCTGACCGAAAACACATCCAACCTCGGTCCCATGAGCCGTCTGATGAAAGACAAGGAAGTAGAATCCTTTGAGAAGAAATTTGGCTACAAACCAACAGCCATCGCTGTTGCGATTGACGCACTGGCTGTTTTTGTGCACAAGGACAACCCTATTGAAGGTCTTACCATTGGGCAGATCGATGCGATTTTCTCATCAACACGAACCTGTGGCGGCCTGGCAGATATTGATAAATGGGGAGACCTGGGGCTGACAGGTTCATGGGCCGGACGCGACATTCAGCTTTACGGGCGCAATTCGGTTTCAGGCACCTATGGTTATTTCAAGGGTAAGGCTCTGTGTAAGGGCGATTTTAAAAACACCGTCAACGAGCAACCGGGTTCAGCTTCCGTCGTGCAATCGGTCAGTGCATCTGTTAACGGTATCGGCTATTCAGGTATCGGATACACGACCTCTTCGGTTCGCGCCGTTCCCCTGTCAACAGAGGCTGGCAAGCAGTTTGTTTCTGCAAACCCGGAAAATGCAATCGCAGGCAAATACCCGTTATCCCGCTTCCTTTACGTTTATATCAACAAGGCACCAGGTAAACCGCTACCACCATTGACAGCAGAGTTCGTCAGGCTTGTTTTATCCCGCGCTGGTCAGGAAGTGGTTGTGAAAGACGGATATATCCCGCTACCGGCCGCTGTTGCCGCACGCGAGTTAGCGAAGCTTCAGTAGTTACCAAAGAAATAGATGAATTAAAGAAATAGAGGAATTCACCAACATGTCTTACAAAAAAATGCTTAATCGAGTTTCCACCACATTATGCACTCTGATACTCCTGTCACCAGTAGCTGCACAAGCTGCTACCGACGAGGATATAGCAGCCATGCGGGAGCAACTGATGGCACTAAGTGAAAGACTCGACCGTCTCGAATCCGAAAATCGTGAACTGACTGCGACTAACGCTGAATTGGTCAGGAACAGCCAGGAAACCGCGGTGACCGTAGCGGCCGTCAGTGAAAAAACTGATGCAGTAGCAACCGATGTCGAGGCGCGCGCAGAAAAAACCAAGTGGACCGAAACCATACGCTGGAAAGGTGATTTCCGCTACCGCTATGAGAGCTTCGATGTCGAAAATCAACCGAATCGCGACCGCAACCGTATCCGTGCCCGTGCTGCACTGATCGCCGATGTAACACCAACGATTGAAGTTGGATTAGGTCTCGCATCAGGTGGTGATGATCCTGTTTCTTCAAACCAGACACTTGGCGGTGGTGGGTCAACCAAGGATCTCAGGATCGACCTCGCCTATTTTGACTGGGATGGATTGAAAGATACCCATGTATACGGTGGTAAGTTCAGCAACTACATTCACAGGGCCGGTAAAAATGCCCTTTTGTGGGATGGAGACTGGCGACCTGAAGGCACAGGCATCAAGTGGAATAATGGCATGTTCTTCGCCAATGGTCTGGGTACCTGGATTGAAAGTGATTCCAAAGAGGGGCAGTCATTTGCTTACCTGACCCAGCTAGGTGTCAAATTCCCGATTGGGGATAACTTCAAACTTACCACCGGTGTGGGCTACCACGTGTTCGATACAGCAGGCAGTGGCTCCTTCTTTGGTGATGATGATGACTTTTTCGGTAACAGTTTTGACCCCGTTTCCAATACCTATCTTTATGACTATGAGGATCTGGAATTCTTCGCTGACCTTGGCTTCGAAATGTTTGGTCACCCGGCGCTGATGTTTGGTAACTATGTTCAAAACCAGGCGGTCGATGAAGATGACACGGGCTGGGCAGTTGGCTTCAAGTATGGCGCGGCCAAGAACAAAGGTGAGTGGCAATTCGGGTATGTCTACCAGAGGCTTGAGAAAGATGCCGTTCTCGGCCTGCTGACCGATTCAGATTTTGGTGGCGGCGGCACCAATTCAAAGGGCAGTATCATCAAGGGAAGTTACGCTATTTACAAAAACTTCAATGCTAACCTGACTTATTTCATCAATGATGTTGGCCTTGATCAGGAAGACCCGATTGACTTCAAGCGACTGCAATTGGATCTGAGCTTCAAGTATTAGAAGGTACAGTCAATTGGCGGCCTGGTGACAAGCTGGCTTTAAGCTGACAAGACGGGCCTTGATGGACCCGTCTTTTTTATTTCCCGGCTGTTCATTCACATTTCCAGCAGAGACAGCAGAAACCACCAACCCACTACCTGCATAAAGTTATAATCAAGGTATGAACACCGACCTTCACCTGGAAACCTACGCGGCGGTTGATCTGGGCAGTAACAGCTTTCATATGCTCGTTGCGCGTCGCGAACACGGTGAACTACGTGTTCTCGATCGCATCAGGGAAATGGTTCGACTGGGCGGCGGACTTGACAAGGACGGAAACCTGGACCCGGAAGTCAGGCAACGTGCCCTGGCCTGCCTGTCGCGCTTTGGCCAGCGTCTGCGGGGCATTCCGGCTAACAACCTCCGTGCGGTCGGCACCCAGACATTCCGGCGTCTTAAAAATGCCGACGAGTTTTTACTGGAGGTAGAAAACGCCCTGGAGTGCCCGGTGGATATCATTGCCGGCCGCGAGGAGGCCCGCCTGGTCTACCTGGGTGTATCTCAATGGGTCGCAGGTGAGCGACAGAAAAAACTGGTAATGGACGTTGGCGGCGGAAGTACTGAACTGGTTATTGGCGAAGGCGTTGATCCGATTGAAATGGAAAGTATGCAGTTTGGCTGTGTTTCTGTCACCAACCGCTTTTTCGGTAATGGGGAAATCACTACAAAAAGCCTGAGACTGGCACAACGTGCGGTGGCGGCCGAACTTCAGGAGTTACAATCGGTTTACCGCAAAACCGGTTGGCAGACTGCCATAGGCTCTTCGGGAACTTTTCGTTCTGCCTCGGCAATGTGTGTGGCCAATGGCTGGTGTACGAAAGGTGTCACACCAAAAGCACTCAAAAAACTCAAACAGAAAGCTCTGACGTTCAAAACCATAGAAGATATCGATATTGACGGTTTAAGTGAACGTCGCAAACCGGTATTTATTGGCGGCCTGGCTATACTCCTGGCTTGCTTTAAAGCCCTGGCAATTAAAGAGATGCTGGTTTCACCTTATGCGCTGCGGGAAGGCCTGTTACAGGACCTGTTAGGCAGGCTTGAGCATCGCGACCCCAGGGACAAAGCAGTCAAAGCACTCATGACGCGTTTTGCAGTTGACCCTGCACAGGTGGCACGGGTACAAAGAACCGCACTAAACCTATTCGATTGCGTATCAGAAAAAAACGCGCTTGATGAATCGCACCGGGTAATGTTGTGCTGGGCCACAGAATTACACGAGATCGGTTTGAGCCTGTCACATGAGAGTTACCAGAGACATTCCGCCTACCTGGTCGAGGCCTCGGACATGTCGGGTTTTTCACGCCAGGAACAACTTTTTCTTGCCGTGCTGGTCGGCTTCCAGCGACGCGACATACCGGCTGATTACGCCGCCAACCTCCCAGGGCGATTACACCGGGCCCTGGCAATTACCTTGATGTGTATGCGTCTTTCCTGGGTTTTTTGCAGAACCCGTGAGGATGATGCTATTCCAGACTTTAAGCTTAGGCTAAAGGGTTCAAGGGTCCGTCTGGTTTTATCCGATAACTGGAGGGAAAACCACCCCTTGACCATCGCCGATCTTGAATATGAAATCCAGGCATTGCAAATGGCCGGTTTACAGTTGGAAATTGAATATACCAGTCATGGTTTTAACTGATAACTGGCGCCCTTCCGCCAACCCAGCCCACTTGCGGGCCCGAGCGTGTCTATTGCGCGACATTCGCGACTATTTTGCCGGCGAGGGAGTCATGGAAGTGGAAACCCCCATGATATCCATGGCCGGCAATACCGATCCGGAAATCCATTCCATCCGGACCGATAGCGGCGGTTATTTACGAACATCACCCGAGTTTGCACTCAAACGCCTATTGGCCTCAGGCAGTGGTGATATTTTTGAACTTGGCAGGGTTTTCCGGGCCGGTGAATCGGGCCGGTCGCATAATCCCGAATTTACCATGCTTGAGTGGTACCGGACGGGTTTCAGCTACCACCAACTGATGGACGAGGTTGCCTTGCTTGTCCGGCACTGCGGAAGAGGAAAATTTGATCAATGGCCACAGCACAAACTCAGTTACCGGCAACTGTTTGTCAATTACATTGGACTTGACCCATTTAGCGCAAATGAGCATGAACTTAAGGCCAAAGCCAAAGAACACGGCATCTCTGATATCGAACTGAATCACAGACAATGGCTGGACCTTCTGATCAGCATGGTGATTCAGCCTGCTCTGCCCAAAGAATGCCTGACATTTATCTATGACTTCCCCGCCGAACAGGCAGCGTTGGCTAGAATCCGTCCGGGTAACCCGTCACTCGCAGAACGGTTTGAACTCTATCTCGGACAAACCGAACTCGCCAACGGCTACCAGGAACTAACCGATGCCATCGAACAAAAACAACGCTTTGACACTGAAAACAGGCAGCGTGTGAAGCGTGGTCTGGAAGAGTGTGCGATTGATCATCACCTGCTGAGTGCACTTGAAAACGGCTTGCCCGAATGTGCGGGTGTCGCATTGGGCGTAGACCGGCTTCTGATGGCCGTTTCCGGTGTTGATTCGATCAATAAAGTGACCGCATTTCCGTATTCACGCGCTTGATTCTGGTTTTAACGGCAGCACCACCCGTACCTCCAAACCCCCCCTTCTTTGCGGTTGCATGCTGAAATCCTGCCGCCATGACGCCGTACCGCATAAGCAGCAATAGCAAGACCCAGACCGTGACCCCCTGAGTTTCTATTTCGTGCTTCGTCCACCCGGTAAAATGGTTCAAATATCCTATCGATATGAGCATCATCTATACCCGGTCCTGAATCCTGAACATTGACCTGAATGTGTAAGCCGGGCAATGTCACAGCTCTATGCCCTGCTATCGGATGAACAACGCGCTGAACTCGAAGTTATGGCGGAGCAGCGTAGGGAAACGCGCTGCGAAATGCGCCGAAAAGCAAACACAGCCGGCTGGCAATGGTTGAAGCCGCAATGTAAAAGCAAAAAGGAATCAGGAAAGCTGATGTTCCTGATTCCTTTTCCATGACTGGATCAGAACCGCCATGGCCTTAGACAGCCTGTTATCGCCGGCAAGCAGAACCACCCTGGCTGTCTCATGGCTGACTCGTGGTATCTACCTTTGCCTGTATAGCATCCAACCCTGCCTCGGCCGCTTGTAAGTTGAAAGCAGCCAGGTCATTCCTGAATACGTCCTCCAACTGATCCAGTTGCACATCTACAGCAGCAACCAGTTCATCGCGCACCGCAACCGCCGAGACAGAAGGTGCATGATCACCAATTCCAGCCAGTGACATCACGTGGGCCAGTTTATCGTTCAGGCGAATCGGGAAGTTGAGTGGATCCTGCCGGCTTTCCATTTTTGTCTGGTACAGGGTTTCCTCGATACTGCTCAACTTGCCCTCAAGTTCGGTGGCTGACTCAAGTAGGCTCGCAAATTGCCCATCGCCTCCAATTCGCTTTTC
>JAOUCZ010000007.1 GCA_029859505.1 Lysobacterales bacterium
GCGCTCAATTGGGCTTTGGCCTCACGGATACGTGTTATCGCGCGATGGGTTTCAGTCAGTTTCTGATTGATACCAGTGACAAAACTGTATTGTGCCTCGTAATCTGCCGCAGTTACCGTCAGCCGTGGATCTGCAAGCACTTCGAAACTAACGGTCTGCCTGGTATCGCCCAGGCTCAGGGTGGCCTGGTAGCTGCCGGGAACGGCCATGGCCCCTTCAAGCGAATCATTCCACAGCACCAAATCCTTGAACCTCTCCACACCCGCGTAATGCAAGTCCCATACAAACAGGTTCAGTCCCGCGTTGGTTTCGAGCTTCCGATCGTCATCACCTGGTGGAGGGTTTTCATCTTTCTCATCATCTGCGGGTTTGGCTGTAAACGTCCGGATGATACCGCCGTCCTTATCCATAATCTCAAGTGAGAGATCACTGTCAGGAGCCAACTCCCCGGCCAGCCAATAATAAAGCGACACACCGGCCGGCGGATTGCTTCCCTTGTTCTCGGGCTCATTGTCACTACCATTGCCCAGGCGCCACGTGGGGGCCGGAGTGAACAGGTGCTGCGCCTGTTTGAAGACTGCCTCATCCGCCTGGCGCAGAACTTCGACGTTATCCAGAATCCAGTAACCACGCCCCTGTGTGGCCGCGATCAGGTTACCCTCTTTGATCGCCAGGTCGGTGATGGGTACCACGGGCAGGTTGAGTTGCGTGCTTTGCCAGCTTTGCCCATCGTCCTTTGACATATAGACCCCAAACTCTGTACCGGCAAATAACAGGCCACGCTGACCGCTATCCGCCCGGATAACGCGGGTGAAGTGATCAGCAGGAATTCCATCTATGATCTTCTCCCAGTGTTTACCGTAATCGGTGGTCTTGAACAGATAAGGTCTGAAATTGTCACTCTTATAGCCGGTAGCAGCGAGGTAGAGCCCACCGGCTTCAAAAGGATGGGCCTCAATTGAGTTGATCTGTATTTCGGTGGGTAAACCATTGTTACGGCCATCGGGGGTAACATCATTCCAGCTTTGTCCACCATCCCTGCTAATGTGTAACAAACCATCATCAGAGCCTGTCCAGATAACACCCTCCTCCAGCAGAGATTCCGCTACGGCAAAAATCGTTCCGTAGTATTCAACACTGGTATTGTCCTTGGTGACAGGTCCACCGGATGGGCCCTGCTTTTCCTTGATATTACGGGTCAGATCAGGGCTGATGGCCTGCCATGTCTGGCCTTCATCAGTAGTTTTGAACAACACATTGGCTGCCGCATACAAGGTGTTCGGGTCATGTGGGGAAATCATTAACGGGAAATTCCAGTTGAAACGATACTTCAACTCGGCAGCCCCCCAGCCCATCGGATCATCCGGCCATATATTTATCGCTCGGACATCACCGTTGCTGTGATCATAACGGATCAGGAATCCACCGTAGGATCCGCCATAAACGATATCCGGGTTATCCGGACGGGCGATAATATGACCACTTTCACCACCCGCGGTCGGCTCCCAGTCACGCGTACCAATAGCATCGTTGAATGCCGAACGTGACCGAATCCGAATAGCAGAGTTATCCTGTTGACCGCCAAGCAGTCGATAGGGGAATGCGTTATCCGTCGACACCCGGTACATCTGTGCGGTGGGCTGGTTGGACTGTACGGACCAGTTTTCACCGCCGTCATAGCTGACATTGGCTCCTCCGTCATTGGCTTCGATCATACGTTTGGGGTCATTGGGGTCGATCCACAGGTCGTGATTGTCACCATGCGGAGTGGAGATGGGCTCAAACGTTTTACCGCCATCCTTGGATCGGAAAAAACGTACATTCATGACATAAACCATCTCCTCGTCCACAGGGTCGGCCTGGATTCGTGTGTAATACCAGGCTCTCTGGCGCAATTTGCGTTCCTTGTTAACTCGCTTCCAGGTCTCACCGGCATCAGTGGAACGGAACACGCCACCATCGTTCGCCTCGATGATTGCGTACAGGTTATCCGGGTTACTCCGCGAAACACTGATACCCGAAATACCCAGGGGTGGTTTTGGCATTCCCTCGTTTTCAGAAATGGATTTCCAGGTATCACCACCGTCCGTGGTCTTCCAGAGCTTCGAACCGTCACCACCGGACTCAAGACTGTAGGGCGTGCGAATGACACGCCAGCTGCTCGCATACAGGATGCGCGGGTTGGTCGGATCCATCACCAGGTCAACCACACCAACCTCGTCATTCACATAAAGAATCTTCTGCCAATTTTTGCCACCATCAATTGAACGGAATACACCGCGTTCGTCATTGGGCCCGAACAAGCTACCCATTGCAGCAGCGTAAACAATATCGGGGTTTTTCGGGTGGATGCGTATGCGCGGAATACGTTGACTGTCCTTCAGGCCGGAATGGGACCAGGTACGTCCGGCATCAGTGGATTTCCAGATACCATTTCCAACCGACACATTACCACGTACGGTTTTCTCTCCGGCCCCTACGTAGATTACGTTCGGATCCCAGGACGATACCGCGACGGCACCGATGGAGCCCCCAAAAAATCCATCCGAAACATTTTCCCACTTGCCGCCGCCATTGGTCGTTTTCCAGACACCACCACCGGTTGACCCAAAATAGAAGGTCTCCCGGTCCTGAGGAATACCAGTAACCGCCGCCGAGCGTCCTCCGCGATAAGGTCCGACCTCGCGCCATTTAAGCCCTTCAAGCTGACTTTCATCCCACGCCGCTGTGGCTGACTGAGCCGGCAGGCAAAATAGCAGTACCAGTAATACTGAAAGACGTGACATTTGATGCTCCTGATTATTGTCTTATTGGCAGGATGGTAATTATGGCAAATTTGGGAATGCTGGTCAGGTACAATTGCTTATATCCGTTTGGTTGGTGAGATGAATTTGGTATTCCCGAATTTTTGGCCATACCAGCTTTGGTTTTGTTGTCAGGAGACTATTTGACGTGGGATATTGGATTTTTGTGATACTGGTTCTAGTCGGCATGACCATTGCGCTGGTTTTACCGCGTTACCGGTTGAGAAAGGCGATTGCTGCACCGTTCCCGAAGGAGTGGGTGGAAATTGTTGAAAGTAATATTGCGGTTTATCGCAACTTACCCATGCCGCTACGGTTACAGCTCAGGAATCTGATAAAGCAGTTTCTGCATCAGAAAACCTTTACCGGCGCCGGTGGTTTGGAGATTACGGATGAAGTACGCGTCACAATTGCAGCTGAAGCCTGTATGTTGCTGGTGAATCGTAAGACCGGGGTTTACCCTGCATTGCGTTACATCATCGTATATCCAAGTGCTTTCGTGGTTGACCGGCCACAGGGCAGCGCGGAGGGTGTTGTCAGTGAGGGACGCAAGGGGCTGCTGGGTGAGTCGTGGAGCAACGGCAAGGTTATCCTGGCCTGGGATAATGTCCTGCACGGGTCGAGTAATTTTGTGGATGGCCAGAATGTTGTTTTGCACGAATTTGCACATCAACTCGATAGTGAGTCCGGCAGCACCAATGGTGCGCCAATACTCACTGGAAAAAACTGTTTACGAACCTGGGCGTCGACGCTGTCCGGGGAGTTTGAAGATCTTCAGAAGGATGCCTGGAAGGGAAAACGTTCACTTATTGATCATTATGGCGCAACTAATCCAGCGGAGTTTTTTGCGGTTTCAACCGAGACTTTTTTTGAAAAACCAGAGCAAATGGCCAAGCATCATACAGAACTGTTTGAAGTGCTTAAGTGTTACTACCGGATAGACCCCAGGGATTGGCAATCACCACCACAAGCTTATACGAGCACCTAGGACCCGTTGACCCCTACTCCTCGTCTGACATCGCCTCAATTTCAGCGAGGACATCATCCAGATCGATATGCCGGACATCCATACCTAATACCATGTAGATAATGTGTTCGGCAATATTCTGACAACGATCTGCGAGTCGCTCCAACGAGCGAACTGCCCATATGATATTCATGACCTGGGGTATGACCTGCGGGTCCTTACCCATTTGTTTCACAAGTTGCTTGACTACTTTTTTGTATTTTTTATCAACCTTCCTGTCCGCTTTGACCACCAGGATGGCGGTATCCACATCGGTTCTGGCAAATGCGTCAAGTACCTGGCGTAACATTTCACGGACCAGTTCACCCAGGTACTCCAGGTCAGAACGGGTGTCATCTTCAAGCGCGCCGTCCATGTCCTTGCGAGACATCCTGGCAATTCGCTTGGCCTCATCACCCATGCGTTCCAGATCATTAATTGTCTTGGTCACTGCCATGACGAGACGTAAATCCGTGGCGGCAGGCTGGCGCAGCGCAACGATTCGGGTGCACTCTTCGTCTATATCCACTTCCAGAGAATTGACGATTGAGTCGGCACTCACAACGTCTTTGGCGAGTGCTGACTCGTCGTTCACCAGTACCCGCAACGCATTGGCGAGCTGGCCTTCGACAATTCCGCCCATATGCAATACCTTGCTGCGAACTTCCTCCAGTTCCTCATTGAAGCGGCGGGAAATGTGCTGGCCAAGATGCAAATCACTCATTTGATCTTCCTCGAAATCTTCAGCCGTAACGGCCTGTTATATAATCTTCCGTCTTTTTCAGACGTGGTTTTGTGAATATCTGGTCGGTAGCACCGAACTCAATCAGCTCACCCATGTACATAAAAGCAGTATAGTCAGAAACACGTGCGGCCTGCTGCATATTGTGCGTCACCATGATTATCGTATATTGCTCTTTCAGCTCTGCTATCAATTCTTCAACCTTCAAGGTTGATATAGGGTCGAGCGCCGAGCAGGGTTCATCCAGCAGAATGCATTTCGGCTGTACCGCGATGGCGCGGGCGATGACCAACCGTTGTTGCTGACCACCCGACAAACCAAAGGCGGAATCATTCAAACGGTCCTTTACCTCTTCCCACAAAGCGGCGCCTTTAAGTGCCCATTCGACAGTTTCATCCAGTTGACGGCGCTTGTTCATGCCTTGTATACGCAAGCCATAGGCCACATTTTCATAGATCGACTTGGGGAAAGGGTTAGGCTTCTGAAAAACGATACCCACCTCTCTTCGTAATTCTGGAACCTCGACACTATCAGCGTGTATATCCTTTCCGTTAAGCAGTATCTCACCTTCAATCCGGCAACCATCAATCAGATCATTGAGCCGGTTAAAGCAGCGTAACAGCGTAGATTTACCGCAACCGCTAGGTCCGATAAAAGCGGTCACTTGCTTCTCCGGAATGATCAGGTTGATCTCCTTTAATGCCTGGGTCTCGCCGTAGTACAGATCCAGATCCGTGACAGATACGGCCGTCGGATGTGGGAGATGGTTGCCGGGCATTGGCTCGGTTTGTGATTTATTTTGCTGTGTCATGATTCCAATCCACGGTATCTTTCACTCAATCGGTTACGTACCTGGATGGCTACCAGGTTTAAAAGAACGATAACGACCACGAGCAATAATGCGGTCGCATAAACCAGCGGTCTTGCGGCTTCAACATTCGGACTTTGAAAACCCACGTCATAAATATGAAAACCAAGATGCATAAACTTTCTGTCCAGATGCAGGAAAGGTGCATTACCATCCAGCGGCAACGACGGTGCCAGCTTGACTACACCGACCAGCATCAATGGTGCAACCTCGCCTGCAGCCCTTGCTACTGCGAGTATCATACCGGTCATAATACCGGGTGAGGCCATCGGCAAAACTGTTCGCCACAGTGTTTCCCAGCGTGTCGCGCCAAGTGCCAGACTGCCTTCGCGTATGCTGCGCGGTATTCTTGACAAGCCTTCCTCTGTCGAAACGATGACCACCGGCAATGTCAACAGCGCCAGGGTCAGAGAAGCCCAGAACAAGCCACCCGTACCAAAGGTTGGCGCAGGTAATGCTTCAGGATAGAAAAGGCGATCCAGGCTCCCCCCCAGGGTATAGACAAAAAAGCCCAGCCCGAATACGCCATAAACAATTGAAGGTACACCGGCCAGGTTATTGACCGCGATGCGGATAAAGCGTGTAAACAAGCCCTGGCGTGCATACTCCTTCAGATATACTGCGGCCACCACACCCAGTGGTGTCACAAACACACTCATCAATAAAACCATCAGCACGGTGCCAAATATGGCCGGGAATATGCCTCCCTCTGTATTGGCCTCGCGCGGGTCGTGGGCAATAAACTTCCAGACATTGTGGAAGAAATACCCGAGCTTTCCGACCAGGTTCATCTGGTTCGGCCGGTGAGCATCAACGATAGATGACATCGGTAACTCAAGCTCCTGCCCATCCACCGTTGTGACAATGACGGCATCACTGCGCAGGCGTGTATAGAGATCACCCAGTTCCTGCTCCAGGGCTTCATATTCCTTTTGCAACACGATGCGATTGCTTTCAATCTCGGCCAGGGCTGCTGCGTCGTCCCTGCCCTTGATCTCGAGGCCGCGCTGCTTCAGTCGAAGACGTTCGAGACGGTAATTGACGCGGCCTATACGGCTTTTCTCAAGATCCCGTATTTCATCCCTCAGCTCATTGGCATGATCAAGCCGGTTTTGAAAGCTTCCCCAAACATCCGCATCTTCGAGTAACTGGCCGGCTTCCCTTACACCGATCAACAAACCGATAAACACACCCCATTCCTCACGCTCAAATACCACCATGCTTTGTGGTTTGCCCGTTGAGATGATGGATGGTTCAAGAATCCAGCGGAAATCCTGGCCGATCACATCGCGGTTACCGGTTTTCAGTAAGTAGCGGGTAACGAATTCAGTGCCTTCGGCAACTTCAAGACCGGATTCACGCAAGCGACTGGCGGTGACTTTTTCTTCTTCCCTTATCTGACCGGCAAGAACCAACTCGCTACCATCGGCTTGCTGATAGACAATGCGCTGTACTTCCAGTGGCCAGAAATGCCCCATGCCGCGTACACCGATCAATAACAGCAAGCCGGCCACCAACAGAATACTTGCGCTGACCGCAGCTGCATTTAACCAGACCCAGGGCGTACCATCCGCGATCCATTTTGCGAGCGCTTTCATTTAGACAATCTCACAGCGAACTGTACTTTTCACGCAGGCGCTGACGGATCAGCTCAGCCCCGGTATTAACAACAAAAGTAAACATGAACAAAACCAGTGCAGCCAGGAACAGAATTCTGTAGTGAGAACTGTTCATGGCGGACTCGGGCATTTCAACAGCAATATTCGCTGCCAGCGTGCGCATACCCTCAAACAGGTTCCAATCCATGATTGGTGTATTACCAGTGGCCATCAACACGATCATGGTTTCACCCACAGCGCGCCCCAGACCGATCATGACCGCCGAAAACATGCCCGGACTGGCGGTTGGCAATATTACCCTGACCAGGGTCTGCCAGGAGGTCGCGCCCAGTGCCAGAGATCCGTCAGAAAGAGACTTTGGCACACCGTAGATTGCATCCTCAGCAATTGAGAATATGGTCGGGATAACCGCAAAGCCCATCGCACAGCCCACTACCATCGCATTTCTCTGGTCATAGGAAATACCCGCCTCATGGCTTAGCCAGGTACGCAGGTCACCTTTAAAAAACATATCCTGAAGCGGACCGACAAATTCAAGTGACACAAAGCCGAGGACTACCAGAACCGGTAATAAAAGAACCGGTTCCCAGCCTTCCTTCACAAGGTTTCTGGCACTTTGAGCAGCCCTGGTCCAGAACCAGGCAAAAAGAAGCAATCCTGCCGGCATTACCAGCATCATGGATAACACACCGGCGAGATTTTCCTCAAGAAATGGTGCAAACCAAAGACCAGCGAGAAAACCAAGAATCACCGTCGGTAATGCCGCCATAATCTCAATGGCTGGCTTCACCATCCTGCGCAAGGCGGGCGACATGAAATAGGCTGTATAGGCCGCTCCCATCAAGGCCAGCGGCAACGCGAAAAGCATGGCATAGAGAGCTGCTTTCAAAGTGCCAAAAGCCAGAGGCGTCAGGCTGAACTTTGGTTCGAATTCATTACTTGATGCCGATGACTGCCAGACATACTCGGGCCCGGAATAATTTTCATACCAAACCTTCGACCACAGTGATGCAAATGACACCTCCGGGTGTTCATTGTCGATATCCATGAATTCCGCAGGGCTATCGCCATACAGCACCAACAGACCTGACGCCCGGGGTGCCAATGCCAGGGCTGCGGGCTGACCTGACAGTTTTTCAGTTAATACCACCTTCCCGGCAGTGCTGTGGAAAATAGTCAGGTTGTCATCGGCATCTACGGTCATGAAACCTTTCCGGCGTTGTTCTGGAACAATCCGGGTCACCGCTGCCTGTTGACCTTCAAATCGCCGAATCTCTTTCAGGCTATATTGATTCCCCCCGCCCCTGACCGGAAAAAGCTGAGTGACATTACCATCAGCATCACCTGCCAGTACCGAGATGCCTCCCAGTAGCATATTCATGCTGGTGATGATGGTATCAGAGACCTGAACGACCTGAATCACCTCCATATTGGCCGTACTGATAAAATGAATCCGACCACTTTCATCACCCAGGTATAGCCAACGATGATCGTTGCTTATGGTGATCGCTACAATTTCAAAAGCAACATCCAGGGCGCTGACACTAATTTCAAGACTGACTTCGCCGCTAAGAAAATCTTCACGCTTGAGGCTCCTTTCAAACCGGACCCGCCCGCCAGTTCCTGCCACGGCCAGTACCAGTTCTTTTTCGTTGTCTGACAAAGCCAAACCCGTGATACCGCCACCAGGCATGAGTTCACGTTGGCCGCTACCATAGGGAAAATCGAGCTTCGGAATGATCTTTCTTAATTCAACACCGGCAGAAAAATCGGTACTGTATTGATTCTGTAACAAACTGACCATGCCATCTTCAAATGCCACGGCTACCAACCCGCTATCCCCCTGGGCACCCATGGCAACCGCTACGTTCCGGCCACCGGATACAATTTCAGTTGATTCAAGCAGTTCTAAACCGTTCAGCCTGAAGAACTCAGCTGATCCATTTTCTGTGATTCGGAAAGCGACCTGTTGCTGTTCTTCAAGCGCCAGAAAAGAGGTCTCACTTTTGAGCCACGCTGGATTGTCAGTCAGGACTGTCCGCGACATTTTGGCCGACAAAAACAGGGGGGTTACGACATATATCAAATAGAACAGAATCAGCAGTACTGCGGCAATCACCACGAAGCCACCCAATCCAATAATTTTGCTGGCCAACCGGTCCTTGCGACCTCGCCACAGGTGAAAATTATCCGAACGCACGGCAATCTTCACCGGTCCGGCTTTGTGGGCTGAATTCATCCGTGCATATTAAGCCGGTAATGTGACAGTATTGTTACACGGGCACTTTGTCTTGCTCAGAACATAATGGATGTAGCGGACAAGTTGCTATCTACATAGCGCTTGCAGCGGGCTGAGATGCGGACCCCGGCAAGGACACCGGATAAATTTATCCGTAACGGCCTTCGATATAATCGGTCGTTTCTTTGTGTTTCGGCGTCAGGAACATTTCACCCGTTTCTGTATGTTCAATGACCTTACCCATTAGCATGAATATGCATTCCTCACTGGCACGCCTGGCCTGCGCCATATTGTGGGTAACGATCAGAATGGTATATTTTCCACGTAATTCCCAAAGTAGTTCTTCAACGGCCTCGGTACCTTTTGGATCGAGCGCAGAACAGGGTTCGTCCATCAGCAATACACTGGGTTTTACCGGTAGCAGGCGTGCAATACATAACTTCTGCTGTTCTTCCAGAGAAAGTGTGGTGGCCTTGTGGTCAAGCTTGTCCTTAACCTTGTCCCATAACAGGACCTGTTTCAGAGCACTCTCGACGATTTCGTCCTGTTCCGCTTTACCGGTCTTGCCACCTGTATGGATGGTATGGCCGAAAAGGATATTTTTGCGAATGGAGATGGGTAGCGGATTGGGCCGCTGGAATACCATACCCACCTGTTTTCTTACCTGTAACATCTCTACATCGGAACCAAAGATGTTCTCCCCCATCACATCGACTTCCCCACTGATCCGGACATAATCCATACGTTCGTTAATCCGGTTGACCGTGCGAAGAAAGGTACTCTTCCCGCAACCGGATGGACCAATCATCGAGGTAATCAGGCCCTGTTTGATATTCAGGTCGATATCAAACAGGGCCTGGAAAGTTCCATACCAGAGGTTCAGTTTCCTGGTGCTAATAGCGAGACTGGTATCGATCGCGGTGCTGTTCTCCCGGGTTGTCATCAACCAAATCTCCCTTCAACGTAATCACGGGTACGCTGATCACTGACTTCACCGGTAAACAAGTCCTCGGTGACGGCGACATCGACACATTGTCCCTCCAGGAAAAAAGCGGTCCGGTCTGCCAGGCGCCTCGCCTGCTGAACCAGGTTGGTCACAAGAATTATGGTGATCTCATTCTTCAACTCTTTGAGCACATCTTCGATACGCATTGTGGTGACGGGATCTACCGCAATTGAAAACTCATCCAGCATCAATAATTCAGGATCCTGTGAAAGCGCCCGGGCGATAGTCAATCGCTGTTGCTGACCACCGGATAACATGCTTCCAAGTGAGTTGAGACGGTCTTTCACCTCGTCCCACAATGCTGCCCGGGTCAGACAACGCTCAACGATAACATTGAGTTCTGCCTTGTTCTTCAAACCAGCCAGGCGGGGTGCAAGTGCGACATTGTCATAAACTGAAAGCGGCAGACCAACGGGAAGTGGAAATACCACACCAATACGACTTCTCAGACCGTAAACATTCCGCACCTTACTGATGTCTGTCCCGTCAAATGTGATCTTCCCGTCGATTTTCATCCCGGGATTAAACATATCCATACGGTTGATCGCTTTCAGAAAAGAGGTCTTACCTGCATTCGCGGGCCCGATAATGCCGAAAATTTCATTTTTCCGGATATCGAATGATACGTTTTGCAATGCCGGTCCGGTCTCGTAATGGATCGAAAGGTTCTCGACGCCCAACTTAACCGGAGACTGTTCTGTTCCATCTTTGACCAATGACCTGTCCTCGTTCACAGCGTTGCTACCTACCATTTCTTCTTGCCCCGCAGATACATACGCAGTGCGATCGATGCACTGTTCATCAACAGCACCATGCCAATCAATACCAGTGCAACACCATAGGGCACCGCCTCAGGCATTTCCGGAACCTGGGTAGAAACAACGAATAAATGCAATGACAGCGCCATGGTCTGATCGAATACACCCTGGGGCAGAAACGGCAGGAAGAACACTGCGCCGGTGAACATAATCGGTGCGGTTTCACCTGATGTACGCGAAACCTCCAGGATCACACCGGTCAATATACCGGTCACTGCATTGGGCAAAACGATTCGACGTATAGTCTGCCAGCGTGTGGCGCCCATGTTCCAACAGGCCTCACGGAATGCCATCGGAACCGCCTGTAACGATTCGCGGGTCGCGACGATAACCACCGGGAGGGTCATAACTGCAAGGGTCAGACTGGCCGCCAGGATACTGGTACCGAAACGGAAAAAGAGTACAAAGGCACCCAGGCCAAACAGGGCATGTACGATAGAAGGCACGCCCGCGAGGTTAATAATGGCGAGATTGATGGCTCGTGTGAACCAGTTGTCAGGCGCATATTCACTCAGGTAAATTGCTGCCGCCACACCCAGTGGCACAGAAGCCAGCAAGGCAACCAGCACCAATAGAATCGTACCCAGCAACGCCGGAAAGATACCACCGGCTGTCATACCGTTGGTTGGACTGGTGAATAGGAAATCAAAGGAGATGACCGGTGCGCCCTTTACAATCAAAGTGCCCAGGATCAGCGCGACCGGCAAGATCAATGTTGCAGTCATACTGCCGAGTAAAAAACGGAAAATTTTCTGGCGTGTGAGGTTCTTGAGATTAATCGGGCTTGCTTCAAACATGTTCTTCATCCCTTCTTCACACCACGGACAACCAGGTCTGCGATCAGGTTAATGACGAAGGTAATCAGGAATAGCGATATACCTATCGTAAACAATGCCTTGTAATGGGGTGAACCCACAGCGGTTTCCCCGAGCTCTGCGGCAATGGTCGCGGTCAATGCACGCACCGAATCAAACACACTGCCTGGAATATTGATGGCATGACCGGTGGCCATTAACACCGCCATGGTTTCACCAAAGCCCCTTCCGACTCCCAGTAACACCGCACCCAACAGTCCGTTTTTTGCAGCAGGCAGCACGACTTTGTAAATCACTTGCCAACGGGTTGCACCCAGGGCTTCAGCCGCCTCGCGATAACGATCCGGCACGGCTTTTAGAGCGTCCTCGGCGATCGATGTCATGATCGGTGCCGCC
Source organism: Lysobacterales bacterium (assembly GCA_029859505.1). Taxonomy (GTDB): domain Bacteria; phylum Pseudomonadota; class Gammaproteobacteria; order Xanthomonadales; family SZUA-36; genus SZUA-36. Next base: position 12,314 of record JAOUCZ010000007.1, read on the forward strand.
ATAAGACCGAGAATGATGCCTGCATTCAAAACATTCAATCCAACAGGGACATCAAAAATATCAATAATCAGCGGATTCATGATAGCCAGGCCAATGAAACCCCACACAACGGATGGAATGGCCGCCAGTAACTCAACTGTAATTTTAAGAAATTCGCGTGTCTTACCAGTTGCAAACTCTGCAATGAAGATCGCTGTACCTAACGAAAACGGTATTGCAACAAGCATGGCAAGACCGGTGACGCTGGCAGTACCGGCAATCAGTGCCAGGATACCGTAAGTGGCCTTGTTCTCAGATGTTGGCCGCCAGTTAGGAGAGAGGAAGAACTCTTTAAAACTGAAGTCCCCCAACAGGAAACCCATACCTTCCTTGGTGATAAATATAAATATCCCAATAATAAACACGATAGCCGAAATGCCACCGATGAAGACCAGGATCTGAACAGCCTTGTCGATATACCAGTCTCGATTCAAGCGATCAAAATCGGTAGTTTTTGATGAAGCCCGGGTTTGTTTGTTCATGGGTTATTGTTCACCGCGTGTGGATTCTGCCAGCACTCATGGGTTCGATGCAGCACTCTAACTGGCATCATCGCCTGCCATAATGGTCATTAACTGTTGAATTTCATCACGTAACGCGCGATAGGTCTCCGCGAGATCTACATCCTGTGGCAACACCCAGTTTAATGCCGACGTATGAAATGGCACTTTGGATATGTAGTCCGAATACTTACCATTGAGACTCACTATGATTGTGAAATCATCAAGATCATGTTCAGACACTTCCAGTTGCTCTGTCGTCAGTTCTTCATCAGGTAAGCCTCTTTCATCGAGGAATTCCTGTAATTGGGCCGAAACCGAATCGGAAGTACCGGGAGTTGCAGGCATGAAAAACCCACTTTCAGGAAAATTCTTTCTTCCAATGGCGGAAGCAAGTTGAGCCAAACCTGAACCCGGTTGATCGAGAAACAGGACACGATAGGTTTTCGGAATTTTTGCAATACCCTTCACCGCGTAGACGGTCTGGTCACAGATGTTCTTAGCCTGGTCGACTATCCGTTTTAGCAAATTGAACACAACAAAGATGGCCATCATACTGGCCCCATCCATGCGGTCATCTTCGGCAAACAGTGTCTCGTAAACCCCATCCATACGGTTTTGCACACGCTTCGCCACTTTCATCAGGGCAATCGCCATATCTGCATTTCCATCACGAAACGACTTACGGGCATCCGAAAGAATGGAGATTGACTCATCAAACATTGCATCGCTGCTCTGGGTAAGCTGAGCAGAGATCGGAGAGGTTACCTGCAAGGCCTCACGACTGATGGTAACGGCGTAATCACCGATTCGCTCCATCGCCACATTGACACGCGAGGTAGCAGCCATTTCACGTAACGGGCCGGCACCCGGCAGATGACGGGCAATGAACGTATGGCAAAGCCGGTCACATTCACGGGACTCCCGGTTAATCGGGTAATCTCCCAACACCGTTTGATAGGCGATCTCGCTATCCCGTAATATCATTACCTTCTTTGCACTATGCAGTGCGGTATCGACATCTTCACCAATTTTCCAAAGCCGATCCCTGATAATCTTCAGATCGGCTTCCATACGCTCTTCAAAATGACTCATGTAAGGTTCCTGGTTTGCCTGAAAATGATGGCATTCATTGCATAATTATCACCGCCGCACCGTTCCGAAACAAGACGGCACGGCGCGAATAGTGATGATTCTTTCTGTTATCAGCCGCAACTTACATCATTCACAGATGCATAACCTTTTTCAAGAATGATGCACTGTCCGGTGTCACTCTTGATCCAGTTGAGATATTCACCCACATAACCGCTGGGTTCACCATTGGTATACATGAATAAAGGACGGGCAATTGGATAACTGCCGTCACTTGCACTAGCAACGGTAGGTTCGACACACGAGCCACCCGTTTCTGTTGCGATACAGGCCAGCTTGAGATGATCGGTTGCATAGGCAAGTCCGCTATAACCGATTGCACAAGGTGTGTTTTCAACCAGGTCAACCACGTCCTTTGAGCCATGCATATCACGGGTTCCAAGACGGAAGTCCCCTTTGCCAAGCACGGTCCCACGGAAATACGCGTAGGTTCCTGAATTGTTCTGACGACTTACAACCACCATGGTCTGGTCTTTACAACCTGGTACTTCCACTCCGAGGTCAGTCCATTTTGTGAAACTGCCACCATCACCATAAATTTTGGCTAGCTGCTCGATGCTGATAGAGGCCAAGGGATTGTCCGCATGCAGATACACTGCCAGCGCGTCATAGCCGACAACATGCTGAATCGGGTCATGACCACTATCCCTGGCCAATTTAATTTCCTTATCCTTCATCGCACGACTTGAATTTGCAATATCAACTGTACCGTTGATCAGTGCTGCAATACCCGTTCCGGAACCACCGCCACTCACGGCCACGACCGTGGCTGGATCAACCGTCTGGTAAGCTTCGGCCCAAGCCTGGGCAACATTGACCAGCGTATCAGAACCCTTATTCTGGATAACCTGACGATCCTGTCCACCACCGCAGGCGGTCAGTAAAACAGACACTGTCGAGATGAGCACAGCCGACAAAACATTGCGCTTAAACATTAGAAATCTCCATTTTGGATAATATAAAACCATGTAAGACTATAGGTGCAATATGACAGTTTTGTGACAGTTACCAAGAATGCCATAAATAACTTCAAAAACTGTTGATCAAGGTCATCAACCACAGGTCAAAAACCGAAAGGAAATCTCAATCTTCCGATACTGACATTATACGTAATACCTTTGATAAAAAGTCATTGCTGAGCTGACGTTCCATGCTACCTTCACTACATGAGGCTTCACCGAACTTGACCGGTTTACCAGGCTTATCAACGCCCGACTGGTAGATCAGCGCTGGCACCGGATCAGCACTATGGGAACCCGTATTGCTGTTGGTCGTATGATCTGAGGCAACCGCAATCGTGGCCTTCACTTTAAGCAAAGGCTTTAACGCCTGATCAATACGTTGCAGGAAATCCCGTTTTGCCAGGGGCTTTCGATCATGGGAACAGATATCCGGCGCTTTAACATGTATAAACACCAGGTCATGACTCTTCAACGCCTCTTTGACCGCAGTGATCTTCGCGTCCAAATCGGTGTCCATTGCCGCTGTGAAGCGGGCATCTTCAATTGTATCGAAGCCGAACATACGACCCAGGCCAAGTACAGTATTACAACCTGATATCAGGCCCGTTTTGAGTCCGTGCTGATTCAGCATGTTGTCCAACTCGATTTGTGACCCTGCACCACGTGTAATAATACCGTTGGCCGGCAGTTTTCCACTGTGGGACCTGGCTTTGTTGACCGGATGATCGTTAAGAAGCCTGTGGGCCTCTAGAATAAAGCGGTTAATCTTTACTGCTGTCAACTCTGCTTCCGGCTTCAATGGCTGACAGATACTAAGGGCAGCCGGCATCCTGAGGTCACCTGGATCCGAATCAGTGATGGCATCCGAAAGGCCGGGGCCTGAAAGAATAAGTACACCACGATGTTGGTCGGTTGATAAAAACCTGCCGCGAATACCATCGCCAAGATCGACATCTGCTAAACATGATGCCAGTTCGTCTGTATCGTTAGTGATCCTGCCGGCCCTCCGGTCTGTTACCAGGAAAACTCCCTCTTTATGCTCGATGGTAGCAAAATTGGCTCGTACGGCGATTTCACCCGGCAATAGTGCCTGCCCCGCTCCGGCAGCTTCAACAGGGCCGCGTTTCAATCGGTCGGCCTGCTCCGGCAGGAGCCCCATTAACATTCCCGTTCCAGAATGGGTGTTGGGGATTTCACCCGGAATGATAGGGTCTACCAGGCCATACAAGCCCGAACCGGCCATTTGATCAAGAATAGGAGTGTTTGCCGCTTCCAATGGTGTCTTTCCATCCAGTTCGGGAATAGGCAAATCTCCAAGTCCGTCAATGATGAGCAAAACACACTTGCTGCGCAAAACAGGTTCTTCAACCGGTGTTTCCTTGTCTTGCTGCGATGATGGCTGGTCCCGCAACAAACTAACCAGTTCATGCCATGGCCTGGCTTCGACCTCCTGCGAAAGCTTGTCGACAACAGTACCGAATACCTCTCTCACCGAACCTTTAAACTGTTTACGCAGTTCTGCATTGACCTGACGGGTGATTTGCAAAATGGCCTTTTCTTTTTCTTCGGATTTAACAATCGGCACATTGCACCGGTCGGCCTCCGACAGCAGAAATGACTGAAGACTCCATATTGACTCAAGGTTATTCAAATACCTACGGGGTTTTCTTTGCGGTGCATCAACACCTCTACCTTTCAAACGTGCCTTGATTTTTTTTGACTTTAGAACTGCCAGCATGACGTAAACCTTGATGACATCTGAGCCACCAGGCACACGCTCAAGTAACTCCGGATGAACATGCACACCTTCCATAATGATGGGCACACCTTCCTCTACCGCCCGTTGTAATACTGCTTCACAGGGTACTGCCAGCAGCTCGGCCTGGCTCTTGTAACCTTCTGCAACCAGATGATCCCATTCACGATTGGGTTTGTCCTGAATAGGGAGCGTTTTCCAGGCATCGAATGAAGAGCAGTGCAATACCGGCAGCAAACGCTCCGGAATCATCACTCGCATAACCTCGCGGAGCATATCGGTAGACTGAATTCGAACGATTTCCAGCAGATGGGCCATCTCCGTGGCGATGGTGCTCTTGCCGGCGGCAACCGTACCTCCGATCAAAAGCATCAATGGCCGCTTGCTATCCTGAAACTCAGACCAAACCAGGTACCGTTTGGCTGCATTGTCACCCACCTCTTGCTGCAGACACAGGTAAGTCAGGTAGCCAAGTTCAAAGGTCGAAATGGAGCTGATTCCATCTGCAATCAATTGCGCATAAACTTGCTCTGTCGTGTACTCGGCTTTTTCCATTTTCAGGCCTGCTGACTGCAGATATCTCGTATGCTGGCCACGAGAAAATGCACTTTCTACATCATTCAGGCTTGTAACCAGAATCTTTGGCGGTGACACCGACGGCACGATATATTGCTCGAGCACCTCGAACTCACCCCTGTTTCTCAATTGGTCAGCAACCTTTTCCTGCAGTTTTTCTGTGGTAATTTTTTTCGTATTGGCAATTTCGTCGCGAATCTTTGTCGCAATAGCAAATGCATCTTCGAATGCAAGACCTGCATCAAGCAGACTCCGGGTCAGGATTCCACGCAGAAATGGTGTTTTCTCATTCTCTCTTTTGTTGACGACAATCGTTTTCAATTTCTATCCTTTACCGGGGTACTACGATAAGCGGGGAGATCTACACTTCAAAAGCTTTCCCGATATGCTGATCAGAAAAGGTCTGAGGACCGAACATCACATGTCGTTATTCTACCAGTTGTACCTGGTCTGGAGAGAAGGAAAACAAATGAATGGATTGTGGGGATCACATCTGGACTCTATGGGATATCTGCCTCCCTGGGGTATAGCGTACTGGATTATATGGTTAACATTCGGCCTACTAAATTTGCCAGACTAAATTTAACCTTAGCTGGGGCCAGGGACTTAATGCACACGCTCAGGATGGCAATCCGGCGATACAGTGATTTTCTTTGAGCCGGGCACCAGGTCAAAGGGCAGTTGAATATTGGAAAGCCCCAGACGGGTTAACAAGCCCCGTAACTCCTGTGCCAGCAGCGGATAAATCTGTCGCGCAAGGCTGGCGTGGTGATTGGTGAAATCGGAAATATCAATCGGGTCGCCGGAGGACTGCTGGTAAACCGTTTCGAGACCTACTTTTGCTTTAAACGCCGGACCGGATTTCCCACCTGCACCACCGACACAAATCAATCTTGCGCTAACCTGGTAAGACGGTAATTTGTCACCCGAATCCATTTCCATTAGCCGCGGGGTCAGATTCATTTCAACCTTGGCGTCCTGCATGGCACCTTCGCGTGATACACGTAAAAGCTCGCCCTGCAAAAGGGACACCTGGTAGTGCTGAAGAATAAACTGGTCCAGTAAGTTCATTTGAACACCCGTTAAAGAAATCAGTTTAATAAGATGTGGTGTGTTGCCGGTTTATTCAAGTCATTGATCCGGCATTGTAAGTTGAGGTCTTCAATCATCCACCACGCGCCAAAAATACCAACTGGCCACAGAACGGTAAGGTGCAAGATGTTGGGTTATGCTGAAAACCTGGTCCGGTTTGGGTAGTGTTGGCAGCTTATAGGTGAGTTGCACACCTTTCTGAATGCCAAGGTCAGTTGCCGGCATGACATCGGGCCTGCCAAGCGAAAAAATCAGGTGCATTTGCACCGTCCATGGTCCGATACCACGCACCCTGCAGAGGTTGCTGATAATGGCATCATTATCCAGACCTGCCATTTTTCTGGCGTCCGGCAGACTCCCGGAGCACGTATGTTCAGCCAGATCAATAATGGCAAGCGCCTTGTTATTGGACAGACCCACTGAGCGCAGGGTTTGCACTGACATATTAACGACCTCGGCTGCCACCGGCTTGTTGTTCTCAAACAGGGCTTCAAAGCGCCCGTAGATGGTTCCTGCTGCTTTACCGGACAGTTGCTGGTAGGCGATAGACCTGGCAAGCGAGGTAAATAAATCCATTTCCTTTCTGACCTGCAAACTAAACCGGCCTTTTTCCCGGATCAGCGCGGCCATTTGCGGACAACTCGATTTCAGCGTGTCGATCGCCTGTTTCCGGTTGTAGCGCAAGCGACTCATGATTTGCGTAAAAAGGCCAGGGCCGTCAGTAGCCACCCCGACATCATCAGCAAACCACCGCCTGGTGTCACTGCTGGCAAGTTGCGTCCGGTGATTACATGCAGATAAATACTGCCGCAAAAAATTATGGTACCCAGAACGATCAACCATGAACCCCACTTCAGCGGCGCGGACTCCAGCCTGGTCAGCAATGCCGCAAGTCCCATCAGGGAAGCTGCACTGAACAGATGGATGTTCGAGGCTGTCCGCCAAATATCCTGCAAGCCATTCATATCAACAAGGTGGCTGCCCATTGCCGCCAGGATAACCCCAGAAAGTGCCAGCAACGCACCGGCCAATGCGATGGCGCGGGCAGATGTGTTCAAGTTGTTTCCAACGGTTTTAACAGGTCCTCCGGCTTTTTGACCATGGCCTCGAACTTCTGCTTTGAAATACCATAAACCCAGCCTTTGGCCTTTTGATTGATTCTCTCGACCTCTTTCGCCACATCATCTGCAGCCTGTTGTTCTATTTCCTGTTGTGCAACGCTATTACCACTATCATCCTTAACCACGGAAGCTCCGGGATGACTTGCCTGAAGCCGAAGCAGGTACTCATCACCCTGCTCTACCAGGTCAGCCATTATTTCCACGCCGGAGAACATCAACATGCGCATCCTAACTGCACCCGTCCAGTCAACATCCCCCTCAGGGCGCACAGTCTCTAAATTCAACAAGGAAAAAACTGACCCCAGTGAATTTACCGCCCAACTGCTTTTGATCTCCCTGTCTGACGGCAAGCCTGCAAGGTCAAAATCAGTCTGATCCGCTGAAATTCTCATCACCAGTATTCTTTCTGATGTGGGGTGAATGATCTCTACTTCGGCAACTTCGGACGAGTTGACGTCAATGATTTGAGTATCCGCCCAATCCCGGGTCTGTGCGGGGATCTCGAACTCACGATCAACCAGCAAACTGCCTGCCACACCCTTCAAGCGCACGTATTGGCCCTGTCTGCCCTGTGCACGGTGCCCTATCAGCAAACCTGTAGTTTCGTCCCCGATACTGATATTAACCAACACGCTGCCGGCATCTGCTGCGGCGACATCTTCAACCCCGAGGCGGGAATAATAATCCGGGTTATCTGTCTTGGCCTCAATCACTGAGGCCTGAGCCAATGCTGCGAGCAATGCCTGCAGTTTTGACCAGTCCGCCCGGTATCCGTCCAACTGCTCAAGCTGCCATGCTCCCTCTGCCCTCACGAGGGTGGCAACGTTTGTATTTCCCGCGGTTACGATTTCAACCCGGTCCACCTCATTGATCTGGCTCGCAATCGCTGGAACTAACAAGGTGTCTGCGACAGGTTTTTCCGGTGACCCGTCTTTGAGTGCGAACATGATGACCACGATCAGGGCGGCCATTGTCAGAATAGCAAGGGTGAGGAAACTCCGTTTCATGCCTGCTCTTTCTCCCTGCGACGTCGCCGCATATGCCTGAACACTAATGCTGATATGACGATCAGCAAGGGTACAAAAACAATATTGATAAATTTGAGCCGCATACCGAGCGCCTCAATATCCCGGGAGAGGTCATGCTGCACCTGGCGTAACTCACTGCGAATCTGCAGTTTCCGGTCAACGAAACGTTGCACTTCATCCTGTTGCTCCGACGTCAGTACCGTCAACTCATTGTCCTGTCTCAACCCTTGCATTTCAGTCAGGGTACGTTCGGTTTCTTCAAGTTCGGCCTGTAGCCGTTGCTCGGTGTCACGGAAGCGGGACTCCGCTGACAACTTAAGGGCTTCCACGCGATCGAATGGCCGGGTTGTACTGGCACGCGTACGAACCCCGATTAAATCTGAACTACCCAACAGCTGATCTGCAAGATTAAATACCAACGTACCATTATCTGCGAAAGAGTTTGCCACTGTCTGGCCAAGGAAACTTTGTTTTTGTACCCACAGGCGGTCAGTCAGCACATCGGTATCCGCGAACAAGACGACGTTAATCCCGGTTTCAGTCGATCCGGTCAGGTGCCCCATTAACGGCATACCTTCCGGTGGTTGTTCGAAAGCCGTGTTCACCTGGCCGTTGACGCGTGCTGCCAGGGCGTATCTGTCACCCGTGGGCTGGAAATCGCTGCTTAGATCCTGAGGATTAGAAAGAAACCTGAGACGGGCCGCATCAATCGGTGCCGCGTTCTGGCTGCTTTCAAGAATGGGCTCAAAAACGCTGCCGTCTGTCCCCGTGTGTGACAGCCAGCCTGTTGATGAGAGATTAACCGTATTGAGGTCTGCACTGGCAACATCGGAGCTGTTAATGCCATCCTGATTGACCGACAGAATACCCAGGTGCCGTACCGGAGGTTGACCCTGGCCAATACTGACCTGCAAGGCGTATGCATAGTCGCCAATGACCCGGTCGGTATCAAAACCGACACCCCAGGCTTGCAGCAACGGCTCCAGGGTGGAACTGCCACCCGCGTTCATCCGTGCCATCGGATCATTGGGGTCGCCACCCAGGTCAGCTTCAGCCAACGGGTCGACAAAAGCCAGTAAACGACCGCCGCGAAGAACATACTGATCGATCTGATAAAGCATGCTTTCGCTGAGATCCTTGGGATGCACCAGCACCAGCAGGTCCAGACCATCAGGTAGTGCACCGGTATCGATGGGTATATCCTGCAAGTCAAACAGCTGACTGAGTTGTTGGTGAATAATCCATGCCTCGCTCACGCTTTGGGTCGCCGGGTCAAATCCAGCCTTCATATCCAGGCCTGATATCAAACCCACTTTCTTTTGTTGCGGATGCGATAGCGAAAAAACGATCTTGGCAAGGTCATATTCAAGGAACTTCTCCTTGTCCGGCTGCAGAAAGGGCATTACCTCCATACCATCCAGCGAATTGGTTCCCACCAGGCCAAAATAGAGCGTATCGCCGGCAGTCCCGACCGGAACACCCTGCAAGCCGTATTGTGCCGCCTGGTCTTCCTCCGGTGAAAACGGCGTCGGATCTATCCGCTGCAATTTCAGTTTTCCGCCACTTTGCTCAGCGAACTCTTCCAGCATTTCACCGGCCCAGCGCGCATAACTGCGAAACTGCGGTAAATCACGGCTGACGTCTTCTGAAAAGTAAAGATACAGATTGACCGGCTCATCCATATTCCCGAGGATATTGCGGGTACCCTCATTAAGGGTATAGAGGCTGTTTTCCGTAAGATCAAAGCGCATACCCTTCAGGAACACTGAAGATATGATGGTCAGGGTTACAAATAGAATGGCCAGCAGTACCAAAATACCTGCTGAATATGCTGAACGAATCTTCTGTTTCATCAATCGGCCTTCTTTAAATCAAGTATCAAAACATTGGCGAGCAGCCAAAAAGTAATGACCAGTGCAAAATAGACCAGGTCACGCAAATCAATCACACCTTTCGTAATATCTGCAAAGTGCTGAAGAAAACTAAGACTGGCAATGCCGTCCAACACAATTTGAGGTGCCCAGCCGTTAAACAGGTTCATCACCATGGGTAAGCCACTCAGAAGGAACAGGAAGCACACGACGATACTGAGAATAAATGCCACGACCTGGTTACGGGTTACTGCAGACATACAGGAACCGATCGCCAAAAACCCGCCAGCCATCAGCCAACTGCCCAGGTAAGCCGCCAGAATCACACCATTGTCCGGTGCCCCCAGGTAATTTACGGTAAACCACATCGGCAGGGTCAATACCAGCGCCAGGCCTATAAACAGCCAGGCAGCCAGGAATTTGCCCAACACCGCCTGCCGGGTCGTCAGGGGCAGTGTAAGCAATAATTCTATGGTGCCGGAGCGTCTTTCCTCGGCCCAGAGTCGCATTGAGATTGCAGGAACCAGGAATAGGTAGAGCCATGGGTGAAAACGAAAGAATGAATCAAGATCCGCGAATCCGCGCTCATAGAAATTACCCAGGTAGAACGCGAAAATTCCTGTCATCGCCAGGAAAATAATCAGGAACACATAAGCAACCGGTGTTTCGAAATAGCCGGTCAGCTCCCGTTGCATTACATTTACTGTACCGTTCATGCCGATGCCTCCACGCGGGTAATATTGTGGAAAACCTCGTCCAGCCGGCCCGCTTCCAGTCGCAAGGCCGAAACCCGCCACTGGTTCGCATGGATCGCGGCGGTAACTGCCTCAAGCAAACCTGTTTCATCGGTTGGGAACAAGGTCAGTTCGCCCTCCCGTATTTCCACTTTTGCAACCTCGGGCAATACACTCAAGTCACTGGCGACCTTTTCCGGTGTCTCCACCACAAGTGAAACCGCGTTGTGATAACGCGAACGGGCGATCAGTCCCTGCGGGCTGTCATCCGCCAGCAACTTGCCCTCTGCAATGATCATCACGCGGTTACATAAGGCCGCGACCTCTTCAAGAATATGGGTTGAAATAATAATAATTTTATCTTCCGCCATAGCCCTGATCAAACCACGCACCTCACGCTTCTGGTTGGGATCCAAACCGTCCGTCGGTTCATCGAGTATTAATATTTGCGGATCATGAATAATGGCCTGGGCCAGCCCCACACGCCGTTTGAATCCCTTGGATAGAGTTTCTATCGCCTGGTGCTTTACCCCGGTCAGGTTGAGCTTAATGATGGCCTGCTCGACACTGGCCGCCACATCGCTTTTGCCGATCAACCTTGCGCGGGCAACAAAAGTCAGAAACTGCTTTACAGTCATCTCACCATAACTCGGCGCACCTTCAGGCAGGTAGCCGATGCTCTTGCGGGCCACCACTGAATTCTCCACCACGTCAACACCATTTATCAGTGCAGTACCTGATGTGGGCGCCAGAAATCCCGTCAACATTTTCATGGTGGTGGATTTACCGGCACCATTTGGGCCAAGAAAACCCAGCACCTGACCGGATTCAACCTTGAAACTCAAATCGTCTACGGCTTTGAAATGCCCATACGATTTGCATAATGATTTTGCTTCAATCATGGATTTATCCAATAGTATTTCTGGTTTACGTCAACACCGGTATATCCCAGGGATTCACCGGAACTGCTATTTTCGGGTCTCTGCAAATATTTTCAAGCCTGCTATATCCTGATCGACAATTTGCCTGTATCGTTAACCGTTTTGAAGCGGCATCCATTTTAAAAGTGAAACTCACCGAACTTGATCATCTACCATTCGGCCTACTGGACATCCCGGCGACTGAATTGCACAAGGCTCTGGATGGACCAACCCTCATTCACCTCCAAGGCCGGAATCCTCAACCGTTGTTTGTTACCGTTTTACAGCACGGCAATGAGATTACGGGTTGGGAAGCCGTCAGGCACCTGTTAAAAAGCCACTATGAATTTGATCAGTTACCCCGCTCATTATCTATTCTTATTGGCAATGTAGATGCCGCAAAACATCGCCTTCGCCGTCTCGATGATCAGCTCGACTACAACCGTTGCTGGCCCGGCGGCATTCATGCAGACAGTGATATCGGGAAAATGTTCCAACAGGTCACCGATCGAGCAGTTTCACTCTCACCGATCGCTGCAATCGATATCCATAACAACTCCGGCCTGAACCCGCATTATGCAGCGATAAACCGCATCCGTCCCGAGTTTCTGCGCCTGGCCTCCTACTTTTCTTCCAAGGTGGTCTATTTCACCATGCCGCCGGGAACACAATCCCTGTCATTCTCCCGGTTCTGTCCTTCCACCACCCTGGAATGCGGTCAAGCCGGAGAGGTTCATGGTACCGATCACAGCATGGGTTACCTGGAAACCCTTTTGCACCTGAACGAAATTCCCGAAACACCGATGAGTGCTAACGAAGTACATCTATTCCACATGGTCGCAACCGTCCGTGTCCATGAAAATGCACTTTTTGGATTTGGTCAGGTACCTGCGGATGTTGTATTCCGGGAGAATCTTGATGTCCTGAATTTTCAGGAACTACCTGAGGGAATTTCCCTGGGTACGGTCAATGGGGGTCCGGCCCAGCCGGTTGTGGCCTTGGATGTTGACGGCGCCGATGTAACAAGGCAGTACTTCAGATTTGACCGGGGCCAGATTGAAACCGTCCGCGGGATCATGCCGTCCATGTTGACTCTAAATCGCAGGGTGATACAACAGGACTGCCTTTGCTACCTGATGGATCGCATCCATTTCGAAGACCATGTTGAAGTAACCGATCGTGATCCATTACCAGAAAGTATGCGCCGCAGCGACCGGCCCGGCGAGCCATCCCTATGACTTTTCTCACTGTTCAGCGTATTTTTCTCTGTATATATTAGTACTGGATCAGAGGAGGAATTATTATGAGCATGTGGACAGCAATCGCTTTAATTTCGGTAGCCGGTATTGTGGCGGGAATTTTCGGTGACAAGGGGAAACGACGTCACAACACAAAACATTCTGAAGAACTCAAAGCCATGCAAAGCAGGCTTGATGCTTTGGAAAATGATTTACGCCAACGCGTGGAAACGCTCGAACGTATTGTGACCAGCCCTAAAGAAGACCTGAAACGCCAGTTCGATCACCTCGACAAGGCGTCCTGATTACCTACCCTAAAGCAAGGACATTTCAAAGGCCTTAAGTACCGCACGGGTACGGTCTCGAACACCCATCTTTGAAAGAATATTGGAAACGTGATTCTTGACCGTGCCTTCGGCCACGCCCAGTGAATTGGCGATTTCCTTGTTACTGTAACCACCTGCCATCAGTCGAAGTATCTCGGTTTCGCGTTCGGTCAGCGGATCAGGCCTGTCGAGGCTGGAAAATTCGTTATGCATGTTTTCCAGGCCCTTGAGCAAGCGCTGGGTCACTGCGGGTTTGACCATTGAGCCACCATGTGCAACCGTTCTGATCGCATCAACCAGTTCTTCCAGGCTGACGTCTTTGAGCAGGAACCCTTTGGCTCCCGCCTTGATTCCCGCTAATACCATCTCATCATCATCAAAAGTCGTCAGGATGATGGTCGGCGGCAAAGTACCATCACTGGTTAACTGCTCCAGCACATCAAGACCGGATTTTCCCGGCATACGCATATCCAGTAAAACCACATCCGGTCCAATTTCCGGAATCGTGCGGATGGCCTCGATTCCATCGGGTGCTTCCGCAATTACCTCGATTTCCTCTGATAGCTCCAGCAGGCTGCGCACGCCTTTTCGTACCAGGTTCTGGTCGTCTACAAGCATCACTTTTATCATTCCAAAAACTCCCTGAAGGTCATTGTGTCAGCAGTCATAATTCAGCTGGCAGCCACGCATGCAAGGCGAAGCCTGCACCCGGTTCTGATTCGATTTCAAGCTTACCACCCAATTGTTTCAAACGCTCGGCCATTCCCAAAAGACCATTACCAACAGCCACTTTATCAGCACCAACGCCGTCGTCCCGTGCACTCATGGCGAGTCCGTCGCGGGTCATCGATAGCCGAATCCATAAATTTGACGCCTTTGCATGACGTACACTATTGGTAATCATTTCCTGTACGCATCGTAACAGAACCAACGCACGTTCCGGTTCGGTCATCACCTCCTCCGAGGGCAGGTCAAGGTGGATCCGGGGCTTTGGAACACCCTCAATCAGGGTATGCAGCGCGTCGGCCAGGTTGACCATGTCATCGCGGCGCATATCACTGACCACCTCCCTGACATCGGCCAGCAACAGCCTCGCGAGAGAGTGGGCCTGTTGTACGTGTTCAAGCACTTTACCGTCAACAAGATGTGTCACGACCTCGAGGTTCAGCGTCAGGGCAGTTAGGTGGTGGCCTACCAGGTCATGTAATTCACGTGCGATACGCACCCGCTCTGCGATACGGGTATTTTCAGCCAATAGCGATTGGGTAGCACGCAATTCTGAATTCACCTTACGTAGCTCATCGCGTGCCGCATTCTGACGCAGCACAACCACCGAACTCATAAATGCAAAAAGGGATACACCGAGAAAGGAACCGGCATTTGTCGTGACTTCACTCAAACTGGCTCCGGGAATTTGGCTCAAGACCACTGCAAGCATTACATTTTGAATGATCAGCCACGTAACCGCCGGAATCACCGACAGCATCCACGGAAGCAATACTGAAACAATCAACAGCAACATACCACCCAGTGAGGACTGTGAAACGACACTGATCCCCAATGCACTTCCGGTTAACAGGGACAGATACATCAGCCTGTAGCCGATAGAAGTCCGTTCCGGCAGGTATCTCATCAGGTTCCAGTACATCAGTCCAAACAGGCCGTGGAGGATGAACCAGGCTACATATATTTCAAAACCCAGAGGTTCGGGAAAAATATATTTTGCCAGGAACAGCGGGATACCAGCACAGAACCACAGGAAAAGACCTGCATATCGCAGCATTTCTATGGGCCGGTATTTCGCCTGTTTCAACTTCATCCTGCTAGAGATGCTCCTATAATTACTTGCGCCGGTGAACCGCACACGCATAATACCGCAGACAGCTCATATTCCCATATTCTGATAGTCACATTTATTTAAAAAAGAACAAATGAACAAAACCGATTTACAATCCAGTCAACAGACTGTTCATCATGGCAGTGTATTACGCCTGCATGACATTGACACGATATCGGTGTCAACTCTATTGTCTCGTTATGGCCTGATACTGACAATGGTGCCAGCAGACAGCGAGATTCCCGGCAGCTACTGGGGTGATGAAGAAGCAGGTCTGATCGCTGATGAATTGCTGGTCAGAGCCGATACCCCCGTTCACTCTATCCTGCACGAAGCCTGCCACTACATTTGTATGGATGAGGACCGGCGTGATGGCCTCGATACCAATGCCGGCGGCGACTATGACGAGGAAAATGCGGTCTGCTACCTGCAGATTCTGCTGGCCGATCATATTAAACAGTTTGGCCGCTTGCGTATGTTCGAAGATATGGACCGCTGGGGATATACATTCCGACTGGGCTCGGCACAGGCGTGGTTTGAACGCGATGCCGAGGACGCCCTCAACTGGTTACTACAAAGAAATCTGATAAACCAGCAGTTGAAACCCTGCTGGTCATTACGAAAGGACTGAATATGAACCTGGCGAGTCTCGGACTGCTGGAGAAACTGGGATTCAAACGTGAAGGCCTGTTCAACTAATGATGGCGTGTTTATGACGAGTGGCAGGATGGCCACATGCTCGGATTACTCAAACAGGACTGGCTGGCTAATAAAGCCTCAACTGCCGAAAAGTAAGCGTAGAGCAAAAACAATAATAACCACCGTGACCACACCACGTACCCACTTGTGGCCTTTCAGAATCTGCAGGTGAACACCGGCCAGTCCACCAAGGAAGTTCCCTGCGGCCAGGGCAAAGCCCATCGCCCAGTCAATTTTCCCGTTCCACGCAAATAACACAAGGGCCAGGGGTGTAAAGGCGAGCACAACGGTTACCTTAAGTGCATTACCGCGGATCAGGTTGAAACCTGCTGCCGACGTCGCTGCAAGTAGAAGGAAGCCGATACCGGCCTGGATAAAACCACCATACACACCGATCAGGAAGAAGGCAGCGATGAAGGCCAGCCGCCTTATGCCTGTTGGAAGCGCAGCATTTCCATCTTTATGCAGTTTGAAGGGGTTCCAAATCTGCCAGGCTGCCGCGGCCACCAGGATGACAGCAAGCACTCTCTGAAATTGAAGCTCACCGATATGCACCGCGGCAAAAGTACCCAGTATCGCACCAAGCACAGCCGGTGGAATGGCAAGCAGAAGCCATTCCTTCGAGACCAGGCCCCGCTGGTGGAAACTCCATGAGGCTCCTATATTCTGGATAAGAATGGCCACCCGGTTGGTACCGTTGGCAACCGTGGGTGGCAGACCAAGAAAGATCATCACCGGCAGGCTTAAAAGGGAGCCACCACCGGCGATTATGTTCAATGTTCCGGCAACCAGGCCGACCAGGAAAAGCAGAAGGGAGTTGGTGATTAAGTCTGGCATGATGCCTGCTACCTGGATTAGCCCGGATAACTCACCAAGGATCCGGAGTTTGCGGTGTAGCTGACGAATTCGAAGTCAGATGCCGCGCAAAACCGGATAGGACAAACTGTAACCAATAGAAACAGCCAAAATTACCTACATATCTTTGAATAAAAATAATATATGTCATTTTGTCGTCCGCCTTGGTGAAATATTCGAGTTAGCCCGAAAGAGTGTCGCATGGTTGCATGAACCGCATATCACGTCCACGCGCAAATGACACCGCGATATCGTTGTTTAAAATGACCCCAAAACAAGTGGTCGCCAAGTTAACCGGTTTTCTATAAAAGAGAGCGCAGGTATTCCAGCCACTCCGGCTTCCACTTCAGAATCGCCACCGCGGCTGCTGTGCCTGCCAGGCTTGTCCAGATCAATACCCGTGGCCAACGGCGCACAGTCTTGCTGACCACATCGCTGGTCAACACGCGTTCAGGTCTCAAACCGGGTGCCTGCAACATCCAGCGGCATGTACCAATACGGATTTCATCACCGGAACCCAGTAGGGTCTCACTGACGGGTTCACCGTTAAGCAGTGTGCCGGACTCGGAACCCAGATCCCTCAGTTGCAACGACTTGCCGTCAAGAAAGCAAATTTCAGCATGTCGTGGAGCGACACCCGCCTCGGCAAGTTGAATATCACAGTCTGCAGATGAACCAAGTACAATCGATTCCCCAAAAGGAAAGGACTGGTTGATCACACTTCCGGATGTACCTTTCAGCTTGTAAATACTCATACTTCACTATCCAAATCTTTATTTCTTGTTTTGTTCCGCTTCGGTAAAGACGAGAATTTCCCTTAAAACAGTTGTCGCATACGCGCCGGGCGGCAGTGCGAATATCAACTCCAGACCATCACCATCAAAACTCCAGCCCAGGTCGACAGGACACAGGCGTAACGCTCTGCGAGCGGCCTGTACACGTTGCGCCTTCAATACCCTTGTAAGCAATGGCCAGTTCCCGAGAACGGCCTGCTCCACTTCCGCTGCAAGCCCGGTTGGCTGCGACCCATGTTCACCCGGCATCGGTCCCGTGGGATGTATATCGAGGCGTCTGGCACGCTCTTCAATATCCGCATCCGTTTTTTCGCAGGGGAAAATGGATTGCGTGCCATCAAGCATCACCAGGTCACCGTCAATAACCGTATTCCAGTCTTCCCTGCGTACCCGCTCGGCCAATACCTGGTTAAACAAAAAACTGCGTAATGCGGATAGATAAATACTTCTTTTGCTGTGAGGCAGACGGGCGTTTCTGTCCAGCAGGCGGTAACCCTGTTCAACATTCTGACCTCGGTAACCAAAACGCTGAGGCCCGAAATAATTTGGCACACCCGTTGTCCTAATTTTCTCCAGGCGCCGGATGGTTTGATCTTCATCGCCCTTGAAGCAACGGACTTTCAGTTGGAATCGGTTGCCGTTGAGCGTACCGCGCTTCAGTTTCCGTGTGTGTTGCCGGCCTTCAAGAATTTTGACGCCTTCGATTTCGGCATTGTCAAGATTCTCCTGTACGGTACTACTCATCGGTACAGAGAACCATTGCCGGGTGATCGCGTGACGGTCTTTAAGACCTGCAAAACCTACATCCCGAGGTACACAGTCGATCGTCCTGGCCAGCTCTTTTGCCACCCAATCGGTATTGGCGGAACGCTTTTCCACCCATAGCCAGAGATGGCCGCCCTCACCTTCAGGGTGAAGCCTTGGAATTTCCTCGACAATGAAGTCTTCCGGGCAACTTCTTGTTACCCCCTCAGCTTGTGGTGGACCTAAAAAATGTGGCCATTGGGGAACGGTAAGCATCTACCAACCCTTAATCAGAACAATCGCGAGCGCAGTGATACCTTCACCCCGTCCACAAAAGCCAAGCCCTTCGGTCGTGGTTGCCTTGACGGAGACGTCGGTGATGTCAACGCTGATGTCAGCTGCGATATTGGATTTCATTTGTTTGGCAAAGGGGATGATTTTGGGTTTTTCACAAACCAGTGTGATATCACAGTTGATAACAGACCAACCATCATGCTTTAACAGCTTATCAACCTGGCGGAGCAAATCACGGCTATCTGCTCCCGCCCAACGCGCATCTGAAGGGGGGAAATGCCTGCCGATATCGCCCAGTGCGGCTGCACCAAGCATCGCATCACACAGGGCATGCAGGGCGACATCGCCATCGGAATGGGCCTTCAACCCTCGTTCAAACGGAATCCGTACACCACACAGCATGACGTGATCACCCTCGCCAAATGCATGAACATCAACACCTTGTCCGGTACGAATTCTCATATCGACTCAGAAAGATAGCTCTTTGCGGGCCAGCAGGGCTTCTGCAATCGCCAGGTCGCTGGCGTGTGTGATCTTGATGTTCGCGGATGATCCCTTTACCAATAATGGCCTGACCCCCGTGAACTCCATCGCAGACGCTTCGTCTGTTAATTCACAACCAGCCTCATGTGCTGCGTCGATGGCTTTAGCGAGAGCCCCTATACGGAATAACTGGGGTGTCTGGGCCGCCCACAATTCGCTTCTATCCACCGTGGAAACGATCTCCTGCGAATCTCCTGCACGTTTTAATGTATCGCCTACAGGCATCGCGAGAATCGCACCATCAGCGGACTCCAGTCCCTGCTCCAGAAACTTCTCCAGGCGGGAAGACGACAAACACGGGCGTGCAGCATCATGAACAAGAACCCAGTCGGTTTCAGAGTAATTATCAGCGATGAAACGCAAACCATTACGCACCGATTGCGCGCGTGTGTCGCCGCCAGTAACCGTCTTTACCGTTGCGGCCAACACGCCAACAGCGGACTCAAACAACTGGTCACCTTCGGCAAGAACCACCGTGATACTGCTAATCAAGGGGTGAAATTGAAACACCCTGATGGAATGTGCAAGTACCGGTTTACCACAAACAGGCAGATATTGTTTCAATATGACGCCACCGTAGCGTGTTCCATAGCCTGCTGCGGGAATCAAAACATGAACTTGTGCTGTGCTCATGTACTTTCTCCATCGTTTTTAACCGTTTCCGAAGTACCAGGTGGTGGTGGCACCACCTGGTAAAACTGCTCATCCGGCTTGATCAACCCCAGTTCGTTACGCGCGCGTTCCTCCACCGCGTCCAGTCGTTCACGCAAATCCTCTACCTCTGCCTGTAGCTCGGCATTGCGCTGCAGCAGGTCATCGTTCAGTTGACGCTGATCCTCAACCCGGGTTTCCAGTCGGGCCACTTCCCTGAAACCACCCTCCCCCAGCCACAATTTGAATTGCAGCAATACCAGAATGACAAACAGTATTAGGGTAACAACACGCATATGTTGATCATGGACTCAAATGTTTAAATGCGCCATACCCTGCATAACGTGCATCAGCACCCAGGGCCTCTTCAATACGCAATAACTGGTTATACTTGGCTACCCGGTCAGAACGGCACAGCGATCCGGTCTTGATCTGGGTCGCTGAACTGGCAACCGCCAGATCTGCAATAGTTGTATCCTCGGTTTCACCTGAGCGATGTGATACAACAGCAGAATAATCCGCCGCGGCTGCCATATTGATGGCATTGATCGTTTCGGTCAGTGTTCCGATCTGGTTGAACTTGATCAAAATCGAGTTGGCTATGTTCTGCTCAATACCCTTTGCAAAAATCTCAGTATTGGTCACAAAAAGATCATCACCTACCAACTGGCATTTGTCTGCTGACAATTTCGAATGAATAGCCCATCCTTCCCAGTCATTTTCAGCAAGCCCGTCCTCAACAGTGATAATTGGATACTGTCTCAACCAGCCATCGAGATATTCAGCAAACTCTTGCGATGAAAAAGAACGGTTCTCGGATTCAAAATGATAACGTCCATCCCGGTAGAACTCTGAAGCCGCCGCATCCAAACCGAGGTAAACGTCTTTTCCTACCGCGTAACCGGACAGGTCGATCGCTTCAAGCACTGCTTCAAGTGCCGCTTCATTGGATGGAAGGTCCGGTGCAAAGCCACCCTCATCACCCACTGCCGTTGAAAGACCACGACTACTGATGACACTCTTCAACGCGTGAAATACCTCCGTACCACAACGCAGGGCCTCGGAAAAAGAACCGACACCCACAGGTAGAATCATGAACTCCTGGATATCAACACTATTGTCCGCATGTTCGCCGCCGTTGATGATATTCATCATTGGCACAGGCAACTCTGTTGCGGCACCGCCACTCAGCCAGGACCACAATGGCAACCTGTGATGATTGGCCATTGCGTGTGCATTTGCCAGGGAAACACCGAGTAAGGCATTGGCTCCCAGGTTTGATTTGTTATGGGTTCCATCAAGTTCAATGATTAACTGGTCAATGCCCTCCTGGTCACCGGCATCCAACCCCTTCAATGCTGACGCGATAGGTCCATTCACATTTGCAACGGCTTTCAAAACACCTTTTCCGCCATACCTGGACGAATCCTTGTCACGTAATTCTATGGCCTCTCGCGCTCCGGTTGATGCACCAGACGGAACGGCGGCCCGTCCAAACGCACCGGACTCCAGTGTGACTTCTGCTTCAAGTGTCGGGTTGCCCCTCGAATCAATAATTTGACGGGCATGCACTGATTTAATAGCTGTCATGAAATAAGTTCTCTTTAGTTTAAAAGGTTAAATTACTTGCTCCAGAAACTGACCGGCCTTGGTGACCTCATCGAGATTCTTGAGCGTTATTAACAGGTCTTCCATCCGGTCAAGCGGCCACGCATTGGGGCCATCACTTTTGGCATTGGCCGGATCCGGGTGGGTCTCCATGAAAAGGCCGGAAACACCCACGGCAATGGCAGCACGTGCCAACACCGGTATAAATTCACGTTGTCCGCCTGAAGAATCCCCAAGGCCACCTGGTAACTGTACAGAATGCGTGCCATCAAAAACAACCGGGCATCCGGTCTCACGCATTACAGCCAGCGAACGCATATCTGAAACCAGGTTGTTGTAACCGAATGAAGCGCCACGTTCACAGACCATGATCTGTTCATTTCCAGTGCTCCTGGCCTTGTCGGAAACATTCTTCATTTCCCAGGGCGACAAAAACTGGCCTTTCTTAATGTTAACCGGCAAACCGGCACTGGCAACCCGGGTGATGTAGTTCGTTTGCCGGCAAAGAAATGCAGGTGTCTGTAATACATCGACGACTTCAGCAACCGCCTGAATATCGGTGTCTTCGTGTACATCGGTCAAAACCGGTACACCGGTCTCGTCTTTGACCTTTTGCAGAATGCGCAGGCCTTCTTCCATTCCTGGTCCACGGAAACTATCGATGGACGAACGGTTGGCCTTGTCAAATGATGACTTATAAATAAACGGTATATCCAGTCGGGCCGTTATCTCTCTTAAGCTCAAAGCCGTGTCCAGAGCCAACTGCTCTGACTCAATGGCACAGGGCCCGGCAATCAGAAAAAATGGCCGATCCAGCGCCGCTTCAAATCCACATAACTTCACAGACTGGCAACTTCCGCGGGCAATTCACCTTGCTTTGATTTCAGCGCCGCTTCGATAAATCCGGTAAACAGGGGGTGGCCATCGCGTGGTGAAGATGTGAATTCAGGATGGAACTGGCAACCCAGGAACCACGGGTGGTCGGGAATCTCAACGATTTCAACCAGCGTTTCATCCATTGAATGGCCGGATAACAGCATACCGTGCTTTTGCAGAATATCGCGATAATGATTATTGAATTCATAGCGGTGACGGTGACGCTCGGTGATGATGTCCTGAGCATACAGACGATGGGCCAGGGAACCGGGCCGCAAGCGACAGCGCTGACCACCCAAACGCATGGTTCCACCCAGGTCAGATTCTTCCGAACGCGTTTCAACGTTGCCGGAAGCATCGAGCCACTCGGTAATCAAACCGATGACCGGAGCGCCAGTAGCTTCATCAATCTCAGTGCTGTTGGCATCCTCAAGACCACATACATTACGCGCGAACTCAACCACGGCCGCCTGCATGCCATAACAAATACCAAGATAAGGAATATTGTTTTCACGGGCATGGCGAATGGTCGTGACCTTCCCTTCAAAACCGCGCTCACCAAAACCGCCAGGTACCACGATGGCATCCGCACCGTTCAGGCATTTGATGCCTTCTTCTTCTATCTGCTCGGCTTCGACCCTGAGAATATTGACATTGATGCGATGCCGCAAACCACCATGTGTGATCGCCTCGGTCAGTGATTTATAAGCATCCGCATGGTCAACATACTTACCGACCAGTGCCACGGTCACCTCGTGTTTGGTGTGACTCAACCTGTCGACCACTTCTACCCAGCGCGACAGATCAGCCTCGCCGGCGTCAAGGCCTAACCGGTCAATGACGATATCGTCCAGCCCCTGCTCATGCAGCAGCAGTGGGATTTCATAAATACTTTCACGTGCGTCCAGGGCAGTGATGACTGCTTCCACGGGCACATTGGTGAACAGCGCAATCTTGGCCCGTTCACTCTCGGAAATATCCCGTTCACAACGGGCCAGAATCACATCGGCAGCAATACCGATTGAACGCAGTTCCTTAACTGAATGCTGGGTGGGTTTTGTCTTGATTTCGTTTGCAGCTTTCAGATATGGCACCAGGGTCAGGTGCATGAAAAGAGCCTGTCTGCCGTACTCAACACCGAGTTGTCTGATCGCCTCAAGAAACGGCAACGATTCGATATCACCTACCGTGCCGCCGATCTCAATCATGGCGACATCAAATCCTTTAGCCGCTTTTACTACATTTTTCTTGATCTCGTCGGTAATATGAGGAATTACCTGAACGGTGCCACCAAGGTAGTCACCACGGCGTTCCCTGGCAATGACGTTATTGTAGATACGACCGGTGGTGAAGTTATTCAGCTGGCTCATGCGTGTGCTGATAAACCGTTCATAATGACCCAGATCGAGGTCGGTTTCAGCACCGTCCTCTGTCACATAAACTTCACCGTGCTGGAACGGACTCATGGTGCCCGGATCAACATTAATGTAGGGGTCAAGTTTGACCATTGTGACTTTAAGACCGCGCGTTTCAAGTATGGCGGCCAATGAAGCAGCTGATAATCCCTTACCTAATGAAGAGACAACGCCGCCGGTAACGAAGATAAATGATGTCATGCCAGAACCTGCTTATAGTTTGAAATAGTTCTGGAACACAATTATACGTACCACCCGCCTCTAAGGCGACCAAAGAATTGTTCTTCTTTATGCCAAATGCAATCTGTGTTAAAAAGTGCAGCTTATTCACACCATATATAAGAAATAATTTAAATGAACCCTGCCACCATGCAAACGGCCCACCCGATGGGCCGCACAAATTCACCCGTAAAACTTCTCGGATTGGCCGTTTTAACAGGGTTCATGCTATTGGCTGCGGGAAACGCCAGTGCAATGGAAATCGCCGAATGGCGCTTTCAGACCTCCCTGTACACACACCACTGGAGTTCCGACCCGGATCACGTCAGCAACTCCAAACTGATTGATCTGGAATTTGAAACCACCAAAAGGTGGATATATGGCTTCGCCTATTTTCAAAATTCGTTTGGCCAACCCAGTCAGTACCTGTATGCAGGCTACTCATGGCCCTTATTCAAAACCGACTGGTCCTACTTCAAGCTGACGGGCGGATTTTTGCATGGTTATAAAGAACCGTACGAAGATAAAATCCCCGCAAACGGCCTCGGTATAGCACCGGCGATCGTGCCCTCTTTCGGTCTGAGATATAAACGAGTCTTCACCGAAGTCCAGATTCTCGGTACGGCAGCATTCACCTGGACCGTCGGGTTTAACTTTGGTCATAAATCAGATTGAAATTCTGCATCAAATTCAGGATGATTAGCACTTGCCTGAATAGATTCCCCTGTTCTGTAATCAGTTCGCGTACAAAAAACTTACCGGAAAACGGAGCTAAATGAACAAACAGTACCAGGCCCGGGATATTGAAGTCCTGACCGGCCTAGAACCCGTACAACGCCGCCCCGGCATGTACACCGACACCAGCCAGCCCAACCATCTAATCCAGGAGGTCATCGACAACAGTGTCGATGAAGCCCTCGCAGGCTACTGCAAAGACATCGAAGTCACACTGCACGAAGACGGCTCGGTTGAAGTCGTGGACAACGGTCGCGGTATGCCGGTTGATATCCATCCCGAGCATGGAATCGCCGGTGTCGAGCTGATTCTGACCCGTTTGCATGCGGGTGGTAAATTTTCCAATGAGAACTACCAGTTTGCCGGCGGCCTGCATGGTGTCGGTGTGTCAGTGGTCAATGCCTTGTCCACTGATTTTGAAGTTTGGGTAAAGCGTGAAGGCCAGGAATACCACATGGCGCTTCAGGATGGTCACAAGGTCAGTGATCTGAAGGTTGTAGGCACGGTTGGGCAGCGCAATACCGGAACCCGTGTTCGTTTTTGGCCAGACCCCAAGTACTTTGATACCGCAAAAATAGCCTACAAGCCCCTACGGCACCTGTTACGCGCCAAGGCGGTTCTTTGCCCCGGTTTGCACGTCACTCTGTGTGTCGCCAAAACCGGTGAAAAAGAGGAGTGGCAGTTTAACCAGGGTCTTGAGGACTACCTCCATAACGAAACTGAAGGAATTGCGAGACTACCCGCTCATCCATTTACCGGTGACATGAAAGGCACCGATTCAGAAGTAACCTGGGCACTGTGCTGGTTACCCGAAGGCGGCCAGTTGCAGGAGAGCTATGTCAACCTGATCCCAACGGTCGGTGGCGGCACTCACGTCAACGGTCTGCGAACCGGCATGGTCGAAGCCCTGCGTGAGTTTTGCGAAATGCATAACCTGCTGCCACGGGGCGTGCGACTGGCACCTGATGACATCTGGGACCGCATCGCCTATATCCTGTCGGTCAAGATGACCGACCCGCAATTCAGCGGTCAGACCAAGGAGCGCCTCTCTTCCCGTGCGACCGCCACTTTTGTTTCAGGCGTAGTAAAAGACGCTTTCAGTCTCTGGCTCAACCAGAATGTCGCCGATGGCGAGGCAATTGCGACCCTGGCGATTTCCAATGCGCAAAAGCGTATGAAGAAGAACCGCCAGGTGGTTCGCAAGAAGATCACTTCGGGTCCCGCTCTGCCCGGCAAACTGGCCGACTGCACAAGTCAGGACCTTTCGCTAACGGAATTATTCCTGGTCGAGGGTGATTCGGCAGGTGGTTCAGCAAAGCAGGCCAGGAACCGTGAGTACCAGGCTATTCTTCCCCTGCGTGGCAAAATCCTCAACACCTGGGAAGTCGAATCCGATGCGGTACTTTCCAACCAGGAAGTCCACGATATTTCAGTTGCAATTGGCGTAGACCCGGGCTCCAGTGCTATTTCAGAGCTACGCTACGGCAAGGTCATTATTCTCGCCGATGCTGACTCGGATGGCTTGCATATCGCAACGCTGCTATGTGCCCTATTTCTTAAGCACTTCCATGCACTGGTTGAAACCGGACATATATTTGTCGCCATGCCACCGCTCTACAGGATCGATGTTGGCAAGGAAATCCATTATGCGCTGGATGCAGAGGAACGCCAGGCGATAATGGACGTGATCGCCGCCGAGAAAAAGAAAGGCAAAATTCTCGAGACCCGCTTCAAAGGCCTGGGTGAAATGAACCCATTGCAATTACGCGAAAGCACGATTGACCCCGATACCCGCCGGCTCGTGCAACTGACGATAGACAACGACAGTAAAACCACAAAAGTAATGGACATGTTGCTGGGTAAGAAACGCGCATCAGACCGCAAGGCCTGGCTGGAAGACAAGGGTGACCTTGCAAGCACGTGAGAACGAAAATCACAGCAGACAAGAATCCATACTGGATTGAAGAATGAACGAAATCACACAAAGCTTTTCCGAACACGAACAACTGCCACTCAGGACATACGCCGAGAAGGCCTATCTTGATTACTCCATGTACGTGGTGCTGGAT
The DNA here is from genome assembly GCA_029859505.1 of Lysobacterales bacterium. GTDB lineage: Bacteria > Pseudomonadota > Gammaproteobacteria > Xanthomonadales > SZUA-36 > SZUA-36. The sequence goes on from JAOUCZ010000007.1 coordinate 38,968, forward strand.
CGCGCGCTTCCACACATTGGTGATGGTCTCAAACCAGTGCAGCGACGCATTATTTACGCGATGAGTGAACTGGGTTTAAGTTCGGCCTCAAAACATAAAAAATCCGCTCGTACGGTGGGTGATGTGCTTGGTAAGTTCCATCCGCATGGTGATTCCGCCTGTTATGAAGCCATGGTATTGATGGCCCAGCCTTTTTCCTATCGTTACCCACTAATCGATGGTCAGGGAAATTTTGGTTCACCCGATGATCCGAAGTCGTTTGCGGCAATGCGCTATACCGAGTCCCGCATGTCGCCCTATGCAAAAACCCTGTTGGCAGAAGTGGGCTTGGGCACGGTTGACTGGGCCCCCAATTTTGACGGAACACTTAAAGAGCCGACACTATTGCCGGCACGCCTGCCCAATATTCTTCTCAATGGCAGCACTGGTATTGCTGTTGGTATGGCCACCGATATTCCGCCTCACAATCTTCGTGAGGTTGTCAGCGCCTGTATCCGCTTACTGGACGAACCCAAAGCAAGTGTTGCAGAGTTATGCGAACACGTCCTGGCACCCGATTTTCCGACCGATGCAGAAATCATTACGTCAAGGGAAGATATCCTGAAGATGTATGAGACAGGTCACGGTTCCATCAAAATGCGTGCCGTGTGGGAAAAAGAAGGGCCCGATATCGTGGTGACTGCACTGCCGCACCAGGTATCCCCTGCCAAGGTACTTGAACAGATCGCTGCACAAATGCAGGCTAAGAAACTGCCAATGGTCGAAGACCTGAGAGACGAGTCGGACCACGAGAACCCGACCCGCCTTTTGATCGTACCGCGTTCCAACCGGGTTGATATCCAGCAATTGTTAAATCACCTGTTCGCCACCACTGATCTTGAACGCAACTATCGCGTCAACATGAACATCATTGGTAATGCAGGCAAGCCACAGGTGCTGGATTTACGCAGCCTGTTGAAACAGTGGCTGAAATTCCGATTGGACACAGTAACACGCAGACTGGAATTTCGTCTCGACCAGGTGGTCGATCGCTTACATATCCTCGACGGTTTATTGATAGCTTTTCTGAATATCGACGAGGTTATCCACATCATCCGCACCGAGGACAAGCCAAAACCGGTGCTGATGAGTCATTTTCAAATTACAGGCACTCAGGCTGAAGCCATCCTCGAATTAAAGCTGAGAAATCTTGCCCGGCTGGAAGAAATGAAAATTCGCGGTGAACAGGCTGAACTTGAAGAAGAGCGCGAGTACCTGGAAACGACGCTGGGCTCCAAACAGCGTATGAAAACACTGGTCAAGAATGAACTTCTGGAAGACTCCAAAAAATATGGTGACGACAGACGTTCGCTGCTGAACGAGCGCGAGGCTGCGCAGGCCCTGAAAGAGGAAGACCTGGTCCCGTCAGAGCCATGCACGGTGGTATTGTCCAAATCCGGTTGGGTCAGGCTTGGAAAAGGTCATGAAATTGACGCTACCACAATCAATTACAAAGCCGGGGATGAATACCAGCACGCTGCCAGGGGCCGCAGCAACCAGCAAGCTGTGTTTTTAGATTCATCCGGACGGGCTTATTCTTTACCGGCTCATTCACTGCCTTCTGCCCGCGGTCTTGGTGAACCGCTCACCAGTCGCTTTTCTCCAGGTGAAGGCAGCCAGTTCCTCTACGCGATCACTGGCGAGTCGCAGCAAAAACTCGTGCTGGCCAGTTCATTCGGTTATGGCTTTGTGACTGAAACCACGAACCTGTACAGCAAAATGAAAGCCGGAAAGGCAATGATTTCCTTACCCGGTGATTCCACACCTGTGGAGCCGGCCATCATCGCTTCAGCCGATGCAGATACCCTGGTATGTGTAACATCGGATGGATACCTGTTGGCTTTCCCCTTAAGCGACCTCCCGGAGCTCTCCAAGGGCAAGGGTAATAAGCTCATCAATATTCCCCCCAAACGATTGAAAGCGGGTGAAGAATTCATGCTTGGAATGGTTGCAGTAGCTGAAAACCAAGAGGTTCTGGTCTGGGCCGGCCAGCGATACCTGAGAATTGGCAAAAAAGACCTTGAGCATTTCCGCGGAGATCGTGCCAAACGCGGTCATAAGTTGCCACGGGGCTTCCAACGCGTAACCAGGATTGAGATAGCCCGGGATTAAAAGGCAGGGTCAGAATCTGTTTCGCTTAAAGCAAGAGTTGAGCAGGTTTGTTGTAACTGTTACCTGCTTCGAATTTGCTGTGGGGGGCGCTGG
>JAOUCZ010000122.1 GCA_029859505.1 Lysobacterales bacterium
CAGGAGTTTAAGGGATAACGGGTTACCGCCTCTCCACCCCAATATAAATGTAATCAGTAGGCCGGTAACGAAAACCCCGATGGCCAGAATTTCCCGGCTTAGCCAGGAACCGGACAAATTGTTGAGCGCCCTCGGGGCATTAACCGGGTTGCCCAAGTGTAAAAATGAACTGAGCGTTGCGCTGCTGATAAAGATCAACGCCAGTAAAACCGGGTCCTTCAGGCTCAGGCCGGTTTCGAATACCGGGCTCAGATCCTGGCTATGAATGACCGGCCAGGTTAACCACAGCATAATCCCGACACTCCATTGCGCCAGGGTTGTAAAAAACATCAGTGACCAGTCCCTGTTAGCCAATTTTTACCTCCTCGATATTGCTGACTTCGGGATTCGGCATGTCTGCATTTGGATGTGCCTTGATACACAGCGAAGGCTCGGTAATCGAGTGCGCGGGTAGGGGATAGATGTGATCAGACAGGCCATATTTCTCGGTTAAGGCCTGGTAGTCGCCAAAGTCGAGCGCCCTCATCGGGCAGGCATCCACGCAACTGGGGTTTTTGCCCTGGTCTATGTAATCGGCGCAAAAATCGCATTTACCCATCACGCCTTTCTGCGAATCAAATTGCGGTGCACCATAGGGGCAAACCCAGGAACAGTATTTACAACCGATGCAAAGGCTCTGATCAATTTGAACGATACCGTCCTTGCGTTTTCCGAGCGCATGGGTGGGACAGTTTTTAACACAGATAGGGTCTTCACAGTGATTGCAGGACATGGACAGGTTGTAGGCAAATATGTCCTGGCGCCATCTGGACTGCTGTTTTTTCCAGCCTCCGCCGGTCACCTCATAAACCCTTCTCCAGACTTGGCCCGGGCCCAGGTCATTCTTGTCCTTACAGGCCATCTGGCAGGTTTTACAACCTGAGCAAGAGCTGGAATCAAAATAAAATGCCAGTCTCTTCATCATCCGGTCCCGAGTGGCTGAACCTCAGCCATGATGGTGTGCTGTGCGTTGCCAAAGGTGAAAGGCGTCCAGCGCTCCGAGGTCAGGGTGTTGACAGATCCACCTATATCATTGCCTTCCTTGTCGGGTTTCCACCAGGCACCCTGGGGAATATTAACTACACCCGGCAATATGCGCCTGGTGATTCGGCAGGGAAGAATGACGGTCCCCCTGTCATTGAAGATTTTAACTTTCTGACCGTTCTTCAGGCCCCTTTCATCGGCGTCCAGTGGGTTGATAAACACCCGTTGCGGGAATGCCTCCTTGTTCCAGTCGACATTCCCGAGGGTGGAATGCATGCGTGGCATAAAATGTGTGCCGATCACCTGCAGGGGATATTTCCTGCTTTCCTTTCCAAACGGGCTCTCCCATTCCTGAATGTATTTTGGAATGGCGGGCACTTCATCTGGTAAATTCCGGTTGAACATTTCTTCACAGAATATTTCGATTTTACCGGATGCGGTTGGCAACGGATTTTCAACCGGGTCTTCCCTGAACTTCTCGAATGCCACCTTTGGTTTTTCAACAGGTCTTGAGTAAACCCCCAGGTTCTTTTTCTCGAATTCTTCAAGACTTGGCAGGTCCGGGAATCTGTTTTCGCGATAATCGTCCAACAGGGCAGCGATCCACTGTTTTTCATCCCGGCCTTCGGTGTATTTCTCCCTGATGCCGAGCTTGTCTGCGACCGCTGCACAAATGGCGTAATCGCTCATCGTTTCCCATGGCGTTTCGAGGATCTGTGGCTGTAAAATCAGCTCTTCGCCGTATTTCCAACCATCCTCCATGCCCCAGGTTTCAAACTGGGTACAGGCGGGCAGAATCAGGTCAGCAAATTGTGCAGTGACAGTCATGAAATTGTCCTGCACCACGAAAAATTCCAGCCTGGATGTGTCCTTTATGATGTCAATCGTGCGGTTGATATTGGCATGTTGGTTAACGATGGCGTTGGAGGCCACCGCCCAGATCATCTTGATACCATGCGGTAGTTTATCTATCCCAACCAGACCGTCTTTCTCGGTCAATTCCGGTCCTCTCATCACAGCTTCTGACCACAGGAATGACGGAATCTGTGCCTTAACCGGGTTCTCCAGAAGCGGCAAAACATTCCAGAAAGGACCGCCGCCTGCCTGCAGTGCAATGCCACTGGCCCAACCGCCGGACTTTCCAACATTGCCGGTAATCGCAGCCAATACACAGCCTGCCCGGACCACCTGCTCGCCGTAAGCTCGTCTCTGCATGCCATAACCCTGGTACAGGACGGCGGACTCGGCCGTTGCATACTCCCTGGCAATGCGGATGATGTCATGCATGGGAATGGTGGTTATTTGTTCCGCCCACTCCGGGGTCTTTGGCTGATTATCCTTAATGCCCAGGATGTAATCCTTGTAGGATTCTTCAAACCTGTAGGCCTCCGGCATCTGGCTTTTGTCAAAACCCATGCAGTATTTATTAACGAAGTCATTGTCGATCAGATCTTCAGTGATCATCACGTAGGCCATGGCGCTCATCAGGGCGACATCGGTTCCGGGGCGAATGGCGATCCATTCATCGGCGAGGGCAACCGCGCTCATGGTCATACGGGGATCGATGCAAATGACTCTTGCCCCTTTTTTGCGGGCCTCCTTCAGGAAATATTCGCTGTTGGTGCCGTCCCGCATTTCCGACGGATTCCAGCCCCACATAATGATGTATTTGCTGTTGAGCCAGTCCTGTCGCTGGTTGCCGGTTTCGTCGGTACCGTAGACGGTCTCGGTCGCCTTGGTGATGCAGGCCCAGGAATAGGAGTTGTAGTAGCCCAGTGCCCCGCCAATCATATTCATCAGGCGGTCGGCAGACCACTTTCCACCCATCTGGTTATAGCCACCGGTTCCGTAGGGAACAAAAAGAGAAGTATTGCCGTATTGCGCTTTTATCCGGTTGATATTCGAGGCTACCAGGTCAGTTGCCTCATCCCAGCTGATTCGTTCGAACTGTCCACAACCGCGTTCGCCGATGCGCTTCATCGGATATTTAAGGCGGTCCTTATGATATTGCCGGTGACGATAGGATCGACCCCGGATACAGGCTCTCAACTGCGGATCATCCACGCTGTCATTCGGGCGGTCATCGGTTTCAATACGGGTGATCACGCCATCGCTTACGTGTGCCCGAAGCAGGCATCTGCCTCCACAGTTATGAGAAGGACAGCCCACCCTGATTATTTTTTCTTTATGCATCCGTTATGCCAATCAATGTGAACGGCCTGTTTTCCAACAGCGGGTTCATCCGCAATTCAGTCTGAAGCATACACCGCAGGATTTTGGATGCATTGATGTGGGTCAGCATGTCTGATAGGTTTTTGTCCGGGCGACAAACCTGACTGTGATATTGACCCGGCCGGACAGCCTGAAGCACACTGTCTGGCATACGAGCCCCGGAAACGACACTTTCAAATGTTTGCCCGGGAATTTAACAACAAAATATCACCCTGGAATTTGTCACATGAACCGAACCCTGTCTGTCTTAGCTTTGCTTATTTGCCTGTTAACCTCCGTTGCAACTACTCGTGCCCAGGGTCCGGACCATCACGGGGAGGCCTTTGCTCTGCCACCTGACCTGATGAGGCTTCTAAACGCTGAGATGCGGGAGATTACCAGTGGCGTTCAAAAAATTCCGGTGGCTATTGCACAAGCAGATTGGGAGGTTTTACATCAAACGGGCGAATCAATTCGTTCGAGCTATATCATGGCCAAGGCTTTGACCGAAGAGCAGGTCAAAATTCTGGAATCCAGCCTTCCGGAACGATTCAAGCAACTAGATTCAGAGTTTCATGCCAGGGCAGGGAGTCTGGCACAGGCTGCCCAAGCCCGTGATATCGAACTTGTCAGCTTCCATTACTCACGTCTGATCGAAGGTTGTGCAAACTGCCACTCTCTCTACGCCAAGACCCGTTTTCCTGGTTTTGGTCCCGTAGAAGAGCATGGCCACCAGCACTGAGGATTGTTGTTAATCTGCGCTGATTTTTAGTGGAGGATAAATAAAATGGAAGGTGGATGTCATTGCGGGACTATAACGTACGAGGTATCGGCAGCACCATTTGATGCGGATTACTGCCATTGCCGTGATTGCCAAAAAACCACTGGCGCCCCGGTTGGCGCCTGGATGGATTTTCAAAAAGATCAGCTTACCTGGTCAGGTGCTGAGCCCACCGAGTACAAATCCTCTGAATTTATCAGGCGGGGATTCTGCCCTCAGTGTGGTTCAACCCTGAGTTATCGAAGTACCGAGTATCCGGATTACGTCACATTAAGTATTGCCTCGCTGGATGAACCTGACAGGGTCAGACCAAATTATCATATTTATACCGATAGCCAGGTGAATTGGATGTCCATTGATGATGATTGTGAACGGTATCGCAAGGGAAGAAAATCGGGGTAGGCAAGGAGTAAGCAGGGCCATATGCCGATCTGTGTTTTACTTGCCCTGTAATTCCGTTAGACTCGCCCGACCCCCATACGCGGTATAGAGCTAAACCCTCGTGTCTCTATTAGATTTTTTTCGAAACCAACGGATTGCCATATTTGGTTTGTACGTGTGTCTTGCGTTTGTCTACGCCATATTTTTTGGTCAGGTATTTGCCGAGTCCTGGGTTTATCCCGACTGGTTTATTGCACCGATAATGGCTTTTGGTTCATTCGTTGCTGGTTCGACATTCCTGGGCGGTGGTGCAGTTGCATTTCCCGCTCTCACGAAAATCCTCGCGATTGACCCCGTCACGGCAAAGGAATTTTCACTGGCAATCCAGGCTGTTGGTATGAGTTCGGCATCGCTATACATAGTCAGCCGCGTACGCAATTTGCCTTACAACTTCATGGCCTTGTATCTTGGAGGTTCGGGCATCGGCCTGTTTACCTCACTTGCCTTTATAGAGTCGCATATACCTGCCGTCGATCTGCGTATTTCATTCACGCTGTTCTTGCTGTGCTTTCTGGCCGTGTATCTGTTCACGCGACACTCGCACAATGTATCGACGGAAGCACATCTTGAAAAGACATACAGGGACGTTCTTATCACGCTGGCAGGCGGTATCCTGGGTGGACTGGTTTCGGGTTTGCTTGGGTCCGGGGCAGATTTGATTGGGTTTTGTCTGCTTGCCCTGTATTTTCGAATCGAGATCATACGGGCGACTCAAGTCTCGGTGATTTTGATGGCGGTGAGTTCCATCATGGGTCTGGGACTCAAGACTTTGTTTTTTGGAGGTCTCGGACAGCAGGTCACAGACCTGTGGATAATTGCGGCACCGGTTGTTTTGTTCGGCGCTCCGCTGGGGGCAGCTTTGTGCCGGCGCATTCCACCGAATCTTTTGCTGACTTTCATCAGCGTCATCGTAATGTCAGAGGTCATCAGTACTATTCTCCTGGTGCCTTTTGACAGGAACAGGATCTTTATTTACGGGTTTGCGGTCGTAACCTCGTTGTTGGTGTTATTCTTCATAGGTTATCTAGCCACCCACAAACATGACTGACGTATTATGACTGGGAAGGGGATTGAAAATCCTCCGGTCACGGTTGTTCGGCGCTGGACAAGCACGATACCGGCTTCTTAAACTTGCACGCTCTTAACCAGGAACAATTGATGCCCACAATTGAGTTTTTTCCGTATGGAGGGCCCAATCGCCGTTCGGATAAGCCGGCGATCGAGATCCTTCTGAAATTCAGGTCCGGTGACATGAATGGTCTGCCGCGGAAAGTGGCGGACATCAAAGACTTATTGGTCAGTGCCCGAGTGCTTACACCTGACGAGGTGTTTCCCCAGCAGCCTCTGCCCACAGAAAGAATGGCCTGGTACTCATCCTTACTGGTGCAAACTGCCCTTTTGTTTCAGCGTAAAACCGGCCATCGTGTTAACGACTTCGCCGTGACGCCGTTGCCGCAGGAAAATTGTTGCCTGGCTGTGCTTGAACACGAACACTGCGATGTTGGCATGACGTCAGTCAAGCTTGCATTCGAGCTTTTTACAGGAAAGCTCAGGCAACTGGCTGAACCATTCCAGATGTTCAGTAAGTTCGCCAGAGACCGGCTACTTCCCATTGAAACCGGGGCAATTATCAAAGCTGCGGAACGGCGGGGCGTTCAAGCTGTTCACCTGGAACGTCTTCCTTTCAAGCGTGTGGATTTTTCTGATCTGACCAGCGGCGAATGTATCCGGCCAAATGGCCTGTTGATGTTGGGTTATGGGGAACAACAACATGTTCTGGATGGAACCTACTGTATAGACCTTGCAGAGGACTATACAGATTTGTTCGACGTTGGTGCTCAGCAATCAAGATCGCTTGCAGAATCCACATCCGAAGTGGCGGCCCTGGATGCAGCAGCAGAATTACTACTGGATCGGCTATTCCCATCGAAACTGTCCGTACGTATGCCAATCATCGCGATCACAGGCACCAATGGCAAAACCACGACCTCACGTATGGTCAATCATATTGTCTCGATGGCCGGTTACAAGCCGGGAATGGTTTGCACTGATGGTGTGTTTTTGAATGGTCAATTGCTAGATAAGGGCGATTTTGGTGCGCGTGTTGGTCATATGAAAGTGCTGACCAGCAAGAAAGTGGATTTTGCGGTTCTGGAAACACATCACCGGGGTATAGTGCACGATGGCTTTGCCTTTTGCTGGTGTGATGTTGCGGTTTGTCTGAATGTGACAGAGGATCACCTGGGTGAATTGAGTATAGATACGGTTGAGCAGATGGCTGAAGTCAAGTCGGCCTTGCCGGAGCGCGGAAGGCAGGCCGTGGTCCTGAATGCCGATGATCTGCATTGTTCTGCCATGTTGGATCGCGTTACTGCCAGACAGAAATGCCTGGTATCCATGGAGTCCAGCCGGGATCAGCTTATTGAAAAACATGGGGGCGCCATTACAAACTGCTGCGTCCTCGAAGTGATCAACAACCAGCAGTTCTTTGTGATGTATGACAAGGAACTGCGCGTGCCGATAATGGCGGTGGATTCAATCCCGGCCACGTTTGGCGGTACAGCGCTCTTCATGATTAGCAATGCCATGCATGCAGTTGCTGCGTGTTATCTGTCCGGAGTAAGTGTTGAAACTATCAATGCCGCGATGAGCAGTTTTGCCGCGAGTTACAAATCAACCCCAGGTCGTTTGAATGTGTTTGATGATTTGCCGTTCCGTATCATTATGGATTTTGCACATAACCCCGATGGTGTGCGCAGGATTTGCGAATTTATAGATAGGCAGGAAGTTCCCGGCCGCAAATTGGTCGCATTTGCCGGAGATGTTAATAGGAAAGATGAAACCATCAGGCGCGTGGGGAGATCCATAGCCGGGCATTTCGACTTCTACTTTTGTAAGGAGTATTTGCGGGCTGATGGAACCCAGCCCAGATGGGTTGCTCATATTCTGAAGCAGGGCTTATCGAGGCAGGTGTAGACGAGAGTCAGATTGCCTTGACCACTCATGGCGAAGAGGTCATTTTTGAAATACTTGACGCATGTAAACCGGGCGACCTGTTCCTGATACTATTGGGTCATCGTGAAAAACACCTGATGCCCGGGTACATAAAGAATTACGCCGCCAGGTTGGAGAAGCAACAGGAAAATCAGACTTAGTCTGTTTGTACAACGGTTTGCTGTCGTTTCCGGTATTTCCTCCGGTAAGAAAATTGCTTAATCTGATACAGTGTATACAGGGCTAACGTAAGCTAACGGGGCCGTCATTCATTTGCACATGGTTAAGGAAACCCTGATCTATTCATGAACTCGTATCTTGTGTCCAAAATATGTATAACCTGCTGATCTCGTTTTTCGTAATGGCTATAGCGGCCTCTTTCCTGTGTTCCCTGCTGGAAGCGGTGCTGCTGAGCATCACGCCGACCTACGCACAACTCAAACTGCAGGAAGGCAGTGTCATTGGCCGGCACCTCGAGGCGTTCAAATCCAATATTGACCGACCCCTTGCGGCCATTCTGACGCTGAATACGATCGCGCACACGGTGGGGGCAATCGGTGTGGGTGACCAGGCAGCCAAGATCTGGGCGGATGCCAACCCCATGATCACCGGTGTGGTGATACCGACGATAATGGTTCTGGCTATACTCATCCTGTCGGAGATTATTCCCAAGACACTTGGCGCCAATCACTGGCAAAAACTGGTGCCTTTTACCGTATCCACCCTGCAAGTCATTATATTTTTGCTATACCCGCTGGTCTGGTTCAGTCAGATAATTACGAGGACACTAAAAAAGGACAAATCGCAGAGCGTGTTTAAACGTTCAGAGTTTCTAGCCATGGCCGAGCTTGGCGTTACAGAAGGTATTGTTGAAAAGCAGGACTCTGAAATCATCGGTAACCTGCTGCGTATGGAAAAGGTACGGGTCAAAGACATTATGACACCCCGTATTGTCGTCAGGCTTGCTTCCGAGAAGCAAACCATCAAGGAGTTTTACAAGTCTGCCGGTGAATTACCCTTCTCGCGTATACCGCTGTATGAGGGCGAGAATAACGAACATATATCCGGTTATTTTCTCAAACCGGAATTGCTGGAAAGCCTGGTGCAGGGGAAAGGTGACTGCCATTTGAGTACCATCAAGCGCGACATCCATGTCGTGCATGAGTCTCTGCGTATTTCCGATATGTTTGACCACTTTATTGAAAGGCGTGAGCACATCGCACTTGTTGTCGATGAATATGGCGGGATGGCGGGCATCGTTTCCATGGAAGACGTGATGGAAACCCTGTTGGGCATGGAAATCACCGATGAATCGGACAGCACGGTCGATATGCAGGTTCTGGCGCGTAAAAAATGGGAGCAGCGTGCGCGGCGCATCGGTTTGATAGAAGAGAATACCGAACTGCCAGAATCATAATTAACCGCTCCAATAATTTTTGAATCGCCTATACAAAAACAGTTGATAGCTCTTGGAAAGCACCATGAAAAAATTCATTTTTTTATGCTATTTGTGTATCGGAACCGCTTTTGCGAATTCGGATAATGAAAATCTGGAATGGGTATTCAAAACGGAGGGGAGAGTCTATTCCTCACCCCTGGTCGATGGAGAAATGGTTTATTTTGGAAGTGCCGATCATCGCTTTTATGCTCTCGACAAGACGTCCGGCAAGCAGGCATGGATGTTCGAAACCGGTGGTGTGGTCCATTCCTCCGCAGTGGTCAATAAAAACACGCTTTATTTTGGAAGTGCCGACGGCAATCTCTACGCAGTAGATAAGCAATCAGGGGAGTTGACGTGGAAGTTCACCTCAGCAGGCGAGAAAATGTACGGTTTGTGGGACTATTATCTCTCTTCACCTGCCATCGAAAACGATAGTGTTTATTGGGGTAGTGGTGACGGACATCTCTATGCATTGAATGCCCTTACCGGTGCCTTACTCTGGAAGTTTGATACAGGAGACGTCATCCACGCCTCACCGGTTTTATATAAGGACAAGGTATATTTCGGTGGGTTTGATGGCCATATGTACGCATTGAACAAAGAGACCGGTTCATTGGTTTGGAAGTTCAAGACAGTAGGGGCTACGTATTTTCCTAAAGGCGAAATTCAAAAGGCTGCCCTGGTTCAGGATGATGTGGTCTATTTTGGCAGCAGGGATTACAACATCTATGCGCTGGATGCCAATACAGGCCGTGGCAAATGGAACCTGAAACAACCCAGTGGATGGATTATTGCAACACCCGTTGAGCATAAAGGTAACTTATATTTTGGTACCTCCGATGCCCACATTTTCTACAGCATGGAAAAAAATGCCGGTACAGTAAATTGGACCATTCCGTTGAATATGCGGGTTTATGGCGCAGCCAGGGTGGACAATGACATTGTTTACTTTGGCACTTTTGACGGCAAAGTGTTGGGAATCGATTATTTAAGCGGTGATATCAAGTGGCGTTTTCAAACAGAAAGCAGCAAGCGGAATTATCATACCGTTTACGATGAAAATGGTGCTTTCAAGGAAGGCTTTGTGCTTTACGGGGAAGACTGGAAAACCCCGGAGAAGATGATACACGCCTTGGGTTCGATACTCTCAACACCCGCTATTGAAAATGGGGTTATCTATTTTGGCAGTTCAGATGGCAATCTTTATGCGGTGAGTCTGCAATAAGGTTGTTTCGTATTCCCGGGTTCAACCTAACTGTGTTTACCCAATCTGTATTGCCCTTGTGCGGGTTTGATATCGGCATACAGGCAAACGCCAAACCAGTCCGGCATAGTCCGCTTTAAATGTGTATTACCACTGACCCGGATCAACTTCTCACGTAAGGCTTTTTTCAGGCTCAGATCGCCCCTCCAGACCTTTACCATGTCACGG
>JAOUCZ010000357.1 GCA_029859505.1 Lysobacterales bacterium
AAACACCCAGCCCGGCGACTCGATGTTGTTAAGGATGACGTCCGCTACCTGTAAAATCAGCCACGCCATAACGATGTAGGCAATCCCTACTTTAAAGACGTTGCGGCGTTTGAGCTCATCGAAAAATGACAAGAGTTGGCCTCTTTGTTTGCACTATTGTTGTTAAGCATAGTTGCTGAACCACCAAATGCCAAAAGAATCATTGAGTATCGTAGTTTAGAGGTTACTTGAACGACTGCTGTTGGCCGATTGCGGTACTTCATAATGCTGAAAATCACACTTGGTAAATAGCTGCTATAGGTCGCGAAGCGGATATAGGATAAGGACAAATTTCAGCGATTCTTATAGCAGCAGTCGGCCAACAACAGCCGGTCGTGTACTACGATTGCGATAGGTGACAATCGACCCTGAGCAGAACTTGGACTAATCCACCCGCAAGCATGTTTTTCACTTGAGTTGATAAGCCCTTTAAACTAATGCGGATTTACGAATCAAATTGGTTTGAGTAGTGAAATACTCTCTACTTCATTCTGGTATGTTAGTATTCGTAAGAATCAAAATACGTAAGGAGTTCTTTATTAAGTCCTTCTCATTAGGTGCAACAAGAGCAATAAGTTTGCTGTTTGGCTTGATGATTAGCGCACTGGTCTCATCATCGCTGATGGCGACTGACTGTACTTCTGACTACATAGAACTCAACAGCCAAGCTGGGATAGATAGTTTCCAGAGCAAATATGGCGGCGGGGGAACTTGTGACACTGTACCCGGAACCCTCAGGATTGGAGGTCCAGATGTTGTTGATCTGACACCTCTTTCAGCACTGACCACCATTCGTGATCAGTTTCAGATTCGACAGACCATTAACCTGGTCGACCTCGACGGCTTGTCCGCCTTGACCAGCGTGGGTGGTGATCAGACTGATGCGGCCGGCTCATTTTATATTTTTGATAACGCTGCCCTGACAAACTTCACTGGCCTGTCCGGCCTGGCCAGCGTCGGTGGGACTCTTTTTATCAGTGACAACCCAGCCTTGACCAGCGTCGACGGCATGTCGTCTCTGACCAGCGTGCATGGTCTTGGAATCGGGAGTAACGATTCCCTAACCTCCCTCAGTGGTATATCAGCCCTGGTTAGCGGGAGCGTGTCGTGGTCTCTTGGAATCGGTGGCAATGGAGCCTTGACCAATCTTGATGCCCTGTCGGCCCTCACCAGCGTTGGGGGCTTGTCAATTACCCACAACTACGCCCTGGCCAACCTCGATGGCTTGTCGAATCTCACAAGTGTTGGCTCGAATCTGATAGTGGAGTACAACTCTCAGCTAAAAAGTATTAACGGCATGAACTCACTAAGGAGCGTAGGAAATGACTTCTTATTAATAGATAACAATTTGCTGTCGAATTGCACCATTCTGACCAGGTTACTGGACCAAATTGATGATTATGAACCCGGGCCCGGCCCGGGTGAAGCCGGAATCCCTGACATTGGTGGGAGTGCCACATTGCAGGACAACTCTTCCGGCTGCAATTCGATTGAATTGATTCTCGACACATTGTTCAAGGATGGCTTTGAAGGCCTCTAAAATTAATCTAAAGATGATTTGTACAATTCTGTAATTGAGTTATTTCGGCAACAAAAAAGCAGTTGCTAATTATAACGGCCTTTCCATTGCGGAAGGACGATCTCAATCAGAGGATTGGTATCGTAGGCGTCCCTGTCAAGTACACAGTTCTAAACCGGAGTTTTTAATGATGTATTTCCGCTTGTGGCCGTCATTCGTCAATTTTCAAACTGCGATGATTAATGATTCTTTTGGCATTTGTTAGCGTAGCAACTATGCTTAACAGCAATAGTGGACACAAAGAAGCCAACCCTTGTCTTTTTTAACTGAACTCAAACGTCGCAATGTGGTCCGCATAGCAACTGCCTATGCGATCATGGGCTGGTTGTTCACCGAGATTTCCTCAATCGTGTTGCCCACTTTCGGGGCACCCGAGTGGGTGATGAAAGTGCTGATGTTCGTGCTCGTGCTCGGCTTTGTGCCAACGCTGGTATTTTCCTGGGTTTATGAGCTCACGTCCGAGGGGGTGAAGAAGGAAAAAGACATTCACCGGGACAACTCCATTACCCACAATACGGGGCGCAAGCTCGATTTCATTACCTTGGGCGCACTACTGGTGGTTCTCGGGGTGATGTTTTTGCAACCGTACTTGTTTGGAACTGCGACGGACAGTCCGGCCACCGACAAAATGGTTGCCGAGGTGGCAACGGCCGAAGAAATTTCATCGATCGCAGTGCTCCCCTTTGAAGATTTTTCGGAAGGTGGAACCCAACTACACCTGGCTCGCGGGATCGCCGATACAATTTTGCACATGCTGGCCCAGGTCCCGGACATGCGGGTTGCTGCGCGAACTTCGTCGTTCGCCTACCAGGGCACCAATGCCGATATCTCGACCATCGCCGGAGAACTCGGTGTGGGGGTGGTACTGGAGGGATCGGTGCAACGCTCGGGTGATCGCATGCGTATCATCGCCCAGTTGATCCGCGCCTCTGACCAGACCCACCTATGGTCACAGACCTTCAATCGCACCGCCGATGATATTTTTGCCATCCAGGACGAGATCGCCCAATCAGTGGTTGATGCCTTGCGGCCGAATGCTGGCTCAACCGGCGGCGGTTCTGCCAACACACCCAGCTCGGCCCGTACCGATGTAGCAGCCTACGAGCACTACCTGCGGGGCAAGGAAGGCTATGAGCAGGGCACCAGCGAGAGCACGGAACTGGCACTGCGTGAACTCCAGGCTGCACTCCTGATCGACCCACAATACGTACCGGCGCTGGTGCAGATCGGGATGACCTATATGCAGCTCAATGGTGTCACACCACGTACCTGGGCCGAGATCGAACCCCTGGCCGAGGCGGCACTGCGTCGTGCTGTGGATCTTGCGCCGGACGATTCGACCGCACAGTCTGGGCTGGGTACCCTTATCC
>JAOUCZ010000123.1 GCA_029859505.1 Lysobacterales bacterium
CCTTACTGAGACTCTGTCACCGGTTTATCAGAACCTGGCCGGTCGTTACCCAATGCTCACTGCAAGTGAATATTTTCCGGACGTTTCGTTTGGTGAATTGGTCGAGACGCACGCAGGACTGGTCAGAAATGAAGATGTAACCAAGCTGACGTTTGCTGATGCAAGTCTAGAAACCGTTCTTTGTTTTGACGTCCTTGAACACGTCCCGGACTATCATTCAGCGCTCAAGGAGTTTTACCGGGTGCTCGGTTCGGGCGGGCAGGTGGTAATAAGTGTTCCATTCAGTTTTCAACATAAAACATTGGTACGAGCGACACTGGATGATGAAGGTGAGATCAGGCACCTGGTAGAGCCTTGTTATCATGGTGACCCGTTATCACCCGATGGTGTACTCAGTTATTATGATTTTGGAATGGAATTGCTGGAAGAATTGCGTGGAGTAGGTTTCCAGGAATGCTTCCTTCTGTGTTATTACTCCCGGTCATGGGGCTACCCCAATGAAAATGTCGTTTTCGTGGCTCGAAAACTTAAGACCAGTGTTGATAAGCGTGAAATTCTCAAATCAATTTGGGAACGGACGTGTTCCCAGGCTAGAAACTTATCGCAGAAAATTTTTGTTGTTTTTAAACCAGCAGATAAGCGGGTTGCCCTTTCAGAAGAAAGCTTGTCTGAATACGAAAAAAAGCTGCAAAATGAACAGAGTTTTTACAAAGACTATACGGACGTACATGACCTTCCGGACATATTCCACTACTGGTCCAACAAGTATCTTGCGCCTGAAATGGAACGTTCTGGGTTCACAAACCCGGATGATTTTTTTGTCTATTACATCAAAGAATATCTGTCGAACCCAAATCGCGGGGACACCCGCATATTGAGTATAGGTTCAGGCAATTGTGACCGTGAACTAAGCATCTGCGAGAAGCTCATCAGCAGTGGGTATGGTGACTTTACCTTTGAATGCCTGGATATCAATGAGGACATGCTGGATAGGGGCAGCAATGCAGTCAATGATGCGGGTCTGGGCGATTATTTTCTTTTCACTCGTGGCGACTTTAATGACTGGAATCCCACCACGAGCTATGGAATTGTCCTTGCCAATCAATCGTTGCACCACGTGTTGAACCTCGAAGGCCTGTTTGACTCCGTTAAGCAGTCATTGGAGCCTGACGGTCTGTTTCTTATATCGGATATGATCGGCAGGAATGGCCATATGCGCTGGCCCGAGGCGATTGAAAGGCTGGAGCCTTTCTGGGATGAGTTACCGGAAAGCTATCGATATAACCGGTTGATGAAGCGGCATGAGCAGCGATACATCAACCACGATTGCTCAACTGAAGGGTTTGAAGGGATACGTGCGCAGGATATTCTTCCCCTCTTGCTGGAACGGTTTAAATTCGACTTCTTCTTTCCATTTGGCAACATGGTTTTTGTGTTTATTGACCGCCCGTTCGGTCACAACTTGACGCAGAGGCAGATTGGGACCGCGGTTTTATCGATCGTGTGCACGCGGAAGATGAGGCATGTTTTATAACCGGTGAACTAAAGCCAACTTCTATGCTGGCTGTACTGACCTGTAGTGAATCAGAAACGGTCTTGAGACACCCCATACTAACCCCTCAATACTGTGTGCGTCCGCCCGAGCAAATAGTCGAAGGTTCTACGAAGTAAAACAGGGATGAAAAGGACTGACCTATGAAATCCGGATGTACTGGAGTATCTGAAGAAAAAGATGAGCTTTGGATGGCAGAGGCCCTGCTTCTGGCCAGGCGTGCAGGGCAGGAAGAGGAGGTGCCTGTCGGAGCTGTCATTGTCAGGGGTGATGAAATCATCGGTCGGGGCTGGAACCGGAATATCGGTCTCAACGACCCTTCAGCACACGCCGAAATCATGGCCATGAGAGATGCAGGTAAAGCGATTGGCAACCATCGACTGACAGGCTGTAGTCTTTACGTGACGCTGGAGCCCTGTCTGATGTGTGCCGGGGCCATGATTCATGCCAGGCTGGCGCGTGTCGTCTACGGTGCTGATGATCCAAAAACAGGCGCTGCTGGTGGTGTGTTCGACTTGCTGAGCCATCCTGCCCACAATCATGTGGTCAGCGTTTCCGGCGCTTGTCTGGGGGACGAATGCTCAGCCTTGCTAAAGGACTTTTTCAGAAATCGAAGATGATACAGTTATGGCGGGGTTTAAAAGTCGCTGATTAAGTCATTTTACCCCGAAATATAAAAAACCGCGCGAGCAGATAGTTAACGAGCATGCCGGCGCAACTCCCCACCGCAACTCCCCAGACAGGCTGCCTGGCTACAAACTCGACATAGTAAACCAGCAGTGCATAACTCACGTAATTGACCACCCCGCCACCGAGCATCAGTCCAAGATACCGGGAAAACTCCTGAAGAAGAGAGAGGCCTGAAGCCCGTTCGCTGAAAGTCAGATGGCGATTCAGAACCCAGGTGGTCAGCACCGCACAGATAAACGAGAACAGGCGGCCATAGTAAAGCCCCAGGGATGCCTTGAGCTGGTAGAGGACGCATGCGTCAACGATGAAGCCTATGACACCAACCAGGCCAAACAGTACCAGTTCCCTGATGACTTTCATTGTCAGCGTTTGCTGGATACCCCGGGAATCGACAGGTACGAGAGCCGCCTAAGCTCCTGACGTCCTCGGGTCACGTTATCGAGCAGCAATCCGCAACCAAATGACAACAGGGCTGACAACATCATGCCAGTGGCAAGCACCGCCGTTGGCAGACGCGGAACCAGACCGGTGGCAAAGAACTCCTGGAATACCGGGATTGCGAGCGCAATCGAAAGGGCCGCGAGAAAGAAACTCAGGATGCTGAAGAACACGAGTGGACGTTCAACCATGAATAGACGTCCGATGGTTTTAAGAATGCGAAATCCATCCCGATAGGTTGATAATTCGCTTTACGATTCCTCGGGGCGCGAACCATAGGCGGTTTCAACTTCACCGCAAGGCATACGTAATTCGAGCGCATGCACAGTAAGTTCAGTTTCGATTTCGAAACCTCTTGCCAGTGCGGGAAACGACTTGACGAAACGTCGGGAAAATACCCTGTATCCTGATAGCATATCGGTGAATTCCCCACCAAAAATCCGCCGCACAGAGCCGGTAAGCAATTGATTACCAAAGCGGTGACCGCGCCTGTAATTTTCAGATTCACCCTTGTCAACACGGCAACCGACAACCATGTCCAGGTTTTCAGCTATCAATCTATTTACCAGGTCCCGGGCAACGCTTACATCATATGTGCAATCCCCGTCCGTCATTAAGTAGATATCGGCTTCTACATCTGCAAACATTCTTCGTACAACTTTACCTTTCCCTTGCAAGGCTAGATGTTCAACTCTCGCACCGGTGGCCTTTGCCACTTCGGCCGTGCGATCGCTGGAGTTATTATCAAACACGTAGATGGCTGCTTCCGGCAGGGCTTCCTGGACCTCGCCGATAACCTTGGCAATTGCATGCTCCTCGTTATAACAGGGCAGTACGACTGCAATTTTAAATTCAGCCAGACTTAAGGATTGGGCTTGCACTATTTTTGACTCCGTATTTCCAAGTTCAAAAACTTGTAACGCTTTGACCTGCAGTCAGGATTTTAGGACGTTGCCAATCGGCTTCCGACACAGACATGTTTGGGTCCTACCTGGATTAAGCGTGCCCGCATGTCCAGTGCCAGCACAAGCCTGGCCGGAGGCTGATCCTGCTCACAATCATGCAGCTCTGAAAAGCGCTGCCTTGTTGAGGGGCTTTTTCAGAGAGCGCTGATGAAAGTATTTTGCTATTATGCGGGCAATTTCCGAGAGAGCAGGCCGGCATCGACATTTTAGAGATGGATTTATGAAAATAATTATTACTATTTTATTGCTGTTATTTTTTACGGATACAGAAGCTTATCTTGACCCCGGTACCGGTAGTATGTTGTTACAGGTTATCCTGGGCGGCGTAGCTGCCGTGGGGGTGGCGATCAAGCTGTATTGGCACAAGTTGAGGGTTGCGCTTGGATCAGGAAAGAAAGACACTTCAGAAAACGAGCAGGCCTGAGATTCTATGCTATGAATAACTCTAAAGCCCGGGTTAATGCCGGCTCATTTCGTGATCGTGATGGGCGTGTATATGAATACCAGGGCAGGGTTTTCCGGGGTTTAAGTGAAGCGGCGCTTCAGTGTTTCCAGCAATTGCAGGAGAAACCGTTTTACAAAAAACTGGTTGAATCAGGCAAAGTTGTTGGCAGTCGTGAGCTTGCCGCACAAGAGAACCCGCTACCGGATGGTCTAAGGGAGCAATGGGCAGGTTTTCTTGAACACGATCCCGTAACGGTCATCAGTTACCCCTACGAATGGACCTTCAGTATGCTCAGGGCTGCCGCCAGTCTGCAACTGCACTTGGTGGAGCGCGCTGTTAGCAACGGCTTCACGCTAAAAGATGCGACTCCCTACAATATACAGTTTGTGGATCGTAAACCGGTTTTTATCGACATTCCCTCTTTCGAACTTCTGGATGAAGGCGAGCCCTGGTCTGGTTACAGACAGTTTTGCGAGATGTTCCTGTTTCCATTGATGCTGCAGGCCTACAAGGGCAGTAATTTCCAGCCATTCATGCGCGCAGCTATCGGTGGTGTGGATGTGCAGACCGCAGCTGCGCTGTTTGGTTTTCGTGATCGTTTTCGCAAGGGGGTATTTAGTCATGTCTGGTTGCAATCCAAGTTGGACCGGCGTTTTGGCGGTTCGTCCGAAAATGTCAGGTCCAGTCTGAAATCAGCGGGTTTCAACCGAGAGTTAATCCTGGTGAATGTGCGCAAGATGCAAAAGCTGGTGAAGAAACTCGAATGGAAAGCGGCCGGTTCAGAGTGGGGTGACTACACTGAATTCCACAATTACTCAGAAGATGATCACGCTCTGAAAGAAAAATTCATCCACGACGCCATCAGCACTGAAACACCGCAAACCGTTTGGGATATTGGCTGTAATACCGGGCAGTTTTCACGTATAGCGGCGTCAGGTTGCAAGCAGGTGCTGTCCATGGATATTGACCATGTGGCAGTAGAGCGGCTTTTTCTGAACCCGGAGACACCGGCTAACATCCTCACGCTGGTGCAAAATGTCGCAGACCCGTCACCCAACTGGGGTTGGCGTAACCGTGAGCGCAGTGACTTACAAACGCGCAGTCGGCCAGATTTGGTGTTGTGCCTGGCGCTAATTCACCATGTTGTCATTACTGCCAATATCCCGTTGGCGGAATTTATTGATTGGCTGGCCGGTTTAACGGATAAACTGGTGATTGAATATGTATCGCGCCAGGATGACAAGGTGCAAACCCTGCTGCGAAACAAAGAAGACAAATACCAGGATTACAGTCGCGAGTCGATTGAATCAAACCTAAAACGACATTTTGATATCCGTGCTCAACAGGATGTGAATGACGGCAATCGATGCCTGTATTTGTGTGTGAAATCCGATAACACAAACGCCGTTATTGGACCAGCCTGAAACTTCTCAATTTGCCTGCTGCATACCAATCATCGGTGCTGTTTTCAGGCGCCGCGGTCTCGCTGAATTTCAGAACAAACTGATTGTTACCCTGTTTAAGTAGACCATCGGGCACTGGTATCGTTATCTGGCTCCACTCTTTGTTATTGTCCAATGAATAATTATCATCCAAATTCTGATGATTTACAGTGACCGAGAATGATTGTGTTGTAGCTTCCATGAAATCGGGCAGGCTCAATTCGAGTTCAATGCTTGCCGTAAGCTGAGGTTGCTCTGTACCTACCAGAATCACAAATTCTGAACCGCTTATCCAGGATGACTCGACATCGGGCGTAGCAGGATTAAATGATAAACCACGACTTGTATTTCTGGCAGAATTAAAATTGACGGCAGCATAGCCAGCAGGTGCCAAGTGTTTATAGGTCAGGTCCTGAAACGACCAGTTTTCCATGTTCCGTGGAGTTCCGTCGACATGCCAGGCTTCATTTGATATGGATTCGCCTGTCCAGAATTCTGCACTTGTGTAACGGTTGAATATCCTGGTGCGCGTAAGCTTCGGGTCAATGGCCAGGACGGATAGGCCGCTGTAGTTGTTATCAAGCCCGACTAGGTCCAGGGCGGTTGGCGCGATATCAATTAACGAAGTGAGTAGGTCACTGATCTGGAATGCTTCCCTACTCCTCAATGGTTTAATCATCAATGTGGGTCGTGCTGCGCCTATTACGCCAGCATGTAAACCGGAGTTAGGCTTTCTCCCCTGACTATCATCAGGTTCAATATTAACACCGTGATCGCCACTGATAATGATTGCGGTTTTATCAAAAATGCCGTGCTCGCGAAGTTTTTCTGCAAACCGGGCAATACCCTTAAGCACACACAGGCTCTGATCGTAATATTGCGTGCGCGTTCTTTCGAGTTCGCGGTTGAAGACACATTCTGCATCCCAGCGAGGCGGGATATGCGTGCCAATATAGTGGTACCACTTGTAACGTGGCTGTGGTCCCATCACCACCATGCTGTCTATCCATTCGCGTAATACCGGGTCCGGCCATGGTGATGACCCATCCAGCGTGGTATCGGCAAAAAACCAGTTACCGTCATTGTAAATCTGCTCTTTCAGGTACATGGGAAAATGTCTGAACAGGGTCAGGTCTGCCAATTGACGGACTGCATAGGAATAGTGCTGATTCTTGTGACGGAAATATCCGCGTGCTTTCATATCATTAAATGGTCTGGTAATACAACTGGCAGCGCCTTCCACGCAATGGGATGTTGAAAGCGTTACGTAATCAAGGCGAAAACCGTTTTCCTGCAGATTGACCGGATAGGCATATAAATTCATCTCATCAATGGTGCGCTCAACACTGTTACCTGCCTTAAAATCGAATGGGCGACCCGTGAAAATCGTCGACACGGATGGTGCCGTACCCTGGTACATACCGAGGTGGTCGCGGTAGAGAGTGAAGCCCTCCAGCCGTGCAGATAGTTCGGGATGATCATCAAGTACTTCGCGTGCTATGTCACCCTGGAACCCGTCCGGTAATAAATGAACGAGGTTTAGTGTGCTCGAGAATTCAAACACATCCGGCTTGACTTCATCTGAAAGACCAAGCGCGACGTGGGCCTCCTGGTTGAACAGAACCGGTGTAATCAGCAGCACCGATGACAGAACCGGTACCAGAGCGAGCCACACTGGTATTTGCTTTAGCCGGTTCAATAACCAGTAGAAAAAAGGGAACGCGAGTAGAAAACCGAACCATTCTGCCCAAAACTTCCAGCCATATACACGCCAGTCCGTCAGGTTGCCATTAAAATCCCCGTAGTAGAAAAGGTCGTGTACAACATTTCCCTGAAGTGCAAACACAAACGCACAGGCGAGGCTTGCAATACCAAGATTTCTGGCGAATCGTGTTCTGCCGGCTAACAAACTGGAAATGGCACTTAAAGCCAGCACCAGCAACAAAGAAACGATGGAAAACCACAATGGGTTAAACGCGATGTCTTCCTTGTTGGCCAGGGTAATCAGTAATGGACTGGCAAAACCCAGACCGAAAAATAATGCAAAAAAAGAAAAAAACCGACTGGCCATTTTGATTAATTCCAACTGATAGATGCGGCGATACGCATTGCCCTGATTTTCGTGGTTAGATTTCAAATTCCAAACCAAGTGTGGATTCTAGGGGGGTTCAATCAGGAATAAAAGACACATGGGCGGATTTGCTCGGAAATATGGCCAAATCAGGATTGAAACAGAATGCTTCTCAGGTGAAAAACAGGCAGGGTGCCGAAACACCCTGCTTTTCTTCAAGGCATAAAAGCCTGTTAAACGATGGACTCTAGTGGGCGTGAACCTTGTCCACGGCAGCAACTCTGCCTTCTCCATGACAGGTCCCACAGGACTCTCCAAAAAATACAGTATTGGAATAGGCGTGTGCTGCTGAAGCGTCATCATCATGGCAGCTCAGGCAGGCGGCCGAGTTTGGCATCATCGGGTTCCACCATGCTTGTGGTGTGTTGGTGGAAAGCGCGGTGCTTTCGACCGGTACCTGTTGTGAATTGTTGACGTGACAGAAATCACAATCACGCAGATCACCGGGATATACGACTTCGCTGTAGTCACGACCACCGACATAAAACCCATTCACAAGATCTTCACCACGGTGAATGCTGTGAATCATGTACTTGAGGTGAATCGTTTGATTACCATCGAAATCAAGAGATTCCGGCATATGGCAGGTATTGCAATACTGCGGGTCGTGCCTGACGCCACCATGGAATGCCAGGTTGGAGTGGCAGCTTTCGCATTTGTAATCATCAACCACCATTCGCCGCGGCGTGGCAACGGTATCGGTGACCGCAAAAACAAACCGGGGGTTCTCTGCGTTATCGCGCTCCTCGGACACCACGTCACCAAAGTCAATTGGAACAATGTTCCGGCTTTCGACACTGACCGTAAAGGAGCCTGCAGCATCCAGGGGTAAGGACCTGGCAAAGGTATAGGTCCAGGTGTTGTCACCAGTCCAGACCAAAGAGCGGTTCGCAATCTCCTGGGCTTGAAAACTGTAATCATCATTTGGCCCGGATAAAGTCAACCTGAAACGATCCAGAGTGGCTGGATCGATCGGACCATTTTTGCTGCGTACGGTGAACTTGACGGTCACATTATCGCCCGGGTTGGTATTGGTAACCTCCAGAAACTCAACCAGTACACCGGGGAACTGGGCTGACTTGTAAAGTTCCAGGTGGGCGCCTCGAACCGAGCGGTCAAATTCATTACCGGTATAAGGTACGTGGCAGTTGTCGCAGGTGATGTCATCCACCATGACAAGATTGTATTCGGAATGACCTTCCCCGGTTACCCAGTTGATATTATCGTGACACGACCCACAGGTCTTTCGGCTCGGATTATCCATCCAGTTGGTATGCTGAACTCCTGCTTCGCCTCTGAAAGTGCCTGGTGCATTGCTCACACAACCCAGGACCGTGGCATTGACCGGTACGGACTGAACCAGCCTTCCGGTTCTGAGGTCATAAAGGTCAAACCAGGTTCCATCTGAAATCCATTTACCCGTTGCGATGGATCCTGTCGGGCCAGCGATGCCGAAGACTTTACCTTCCGGATTAGACGCGGTGCGGACCTTGATTTGAACGTTGTCGGTATATTGCCAGTTGAGGGTAACTTCACCTACGCCGGAGCCATCACAAACGAGCGCTGTTGCAGGTGTCGCAACCATCGGGAAGTTTTCGGTTGGAGCACCACCGGTATGGCAGGCCTCACACTCGTTGATCGGGGCAGGGTAGACAACATCGTTATAGTTGTGAGGGGTCTGGCGGTAACCGATGATGGTGTAATCCTCGGTCAGGTATTCCCCCATGTGGATCTTGTGGATCATCAGGGGCATGTCAATTGAGTTGCCTGTATCGGGGTCGATATCCTGGGTTGGGTTATGGCAAAGAATGCACAGTCCGACATCCTGGCGCGATCCGCCATGCAGGGCAAGAGGGTCATGGCATCTGCCATTGCAGGTTTCAGTGGTCACAATCTCGCGTGGCATGGGTTCGCTTGAGCCGGAAGGAACGAAGTGGTCAAGCTCATTCGCAACATAGCGGTCCAGCCCAAACTCTGTCAGGTCACGTCGAGCATATACACCAACGGTGTGGGTGGCATCCATATCGTAACCTTCCGGTAGTACAGTGCCGAACTTATACTTATAGGTGCCAATGCTCAGCTCCGTGTAGGCACCACCCGTATCAGTAGCTGCCTGTGTTGCAGAGTCACCCGTAATCGGGCTGGTTTGAACACGGGTAGTATAGGCAACGTAAGCCTCTTCATATGCCGGGATAAATGAAAGCACCCAGGATGTACTGACCGGGCCGGGTGTATGCACGCCGTTTCTGTCCAGTGGTAGTCCTGCGGGGTCTGAAATCGTGTAGGTGACTTCAGTTTGACGGTCAGGAGGAATAACCACTTCAATGATTTCCAGAACAAGACCAGGTCTTATAAACAGTAGTTGCTCTGGCGTAAGGTAGAATTCGCTGTCTTTAGTGGTGTAATAACCGTCGTCAACGACGTCAGATTTAGCGACCAGAATTGCTGAGCTAAATAATAAAACCAAACCGATCAAAATCGATTGAACTAACTTCACCTTCATCTCTAACTCCCGATTAACCCGTCTTTAGTCACTTCAGTTTGTGTTTGACCGAGTCTTGACTACTTGGTTTGTATGTCATCTTTCATCATACATTATTATTTATTTTTTTTTTCAATGATTGCGCTGA
>JAOUCZ010000124.1 GCA_029859505.1 Lysobacterales bacterium
GATTCGATGAATTTCTCAAGAAAGACCGTATCATTGCCAAATGCCTTTGCCGCCTCGCTACGTGCATCCGCATAGGCAGTTTGAAGCTCACTTTCACTCCGAATCACACGCATACCACGCCCGCCGCCACCAGCAGTTGCCTTCAACATCACCGGGTAGCCGATACGTGCAGCCTCTGACCGGGCTATTTCGACATCAAGCAATTCTTCATGACTATCTTCAATTACCGGGATGCCTGCATTGATCGCGTTGGCCTTGGCCTGAACCTTGTCACCCAGCATTGCCATGGCTTCCGGCGTTGGCCCTACGAAGATAATGCCTTCCTGCCGGCAGCGACTTGCGAAATTGACATTTTCGGAAAGAAAACCGTAACCGGGATGAATCGCATCAACATGGTTCAGCTTGGCAACTTCAATGATCGCGTCAATATCAAGATAGGGCTTGAGCGGATCATCATCCTCACCAATCTGGTAGGCCTCATCAGACTTGTAACGATGTGGTGAGAAGCGATCTTCATGGGTATAAACACTGATCGTGCGAATACCCAATTCGGATGCTGCTCTCAGGATACGTATGGCAATTTCACCGCGATTGGCGATGAGGATTTTATCGATAGTTCTTCGCGTCACAATATTCCCCGGAGTACTGGCTGTATTGATGACTTGATAGTAATACCTTGCTTACAACATGGGTATTAGTTTGTCGCTTTTTTTGGATGCCAATTCCTCATCCTGGTTTGTAACTAATTCTGTACCATGCCTGGGATCATTTACTATTATTTGACCCTTGCGACTGGTGAAATTTCTTCAGCAGGGAGCCAAGGCCGCCCTCTCGACGGGTACCCCGCAGCCCAGGCTGGCTTCTCGACGGGTTCCCCGTCTCACCTTCTCTCACCTTGCAAGTTACCCACCCTACGTACGCTTCTTCCTTTAGGTTTCGTGGAAAGACTCACCTTTCACTGCCCGCTCTCGCAGCCAGTCTGAAACTACAAACCTGGGTCCATAAGCCTCAGTCATACGATCACACTCAGCTACGAAATGCTTGATGCCAACCGTGTCGATAAAAGACAGCGTGCCACCGGTCCATGGTGGGAAGCCCCAGCCGAAAATGGAACCGATATCCGCATCTGCAGGATGATCCAGCACACCTTCTTCAAAACAACGTGCAGTCTCAAGCGCCTGGCGATAGAGCAATCTGTCTATGACCTCTTGCACCGGGGGTTGCTCTTCCTTCAAGGGATAGAGTTCAGCCAGTCCGGGCCAAAGGTATTTCTTCTCACCTTCGGGGTATTCGTAAAAACCCTTTCCAAAGCGCTTGCCCTTGCGGTCCAGTTCTTCAACGAACTTACGTATGACAGGGAAACCTGAATCGAAGGTGTAGCTTTCACCCTGGTCACGTGCGTTTTGCATGGTGATCTTGTAACCGAGATCCAATGTGACCTCGTCCATGACAGCCAATGGGCCGACCGGCAGGCTGGCCATTTTCGCAGCATTTTCTATCAGGGCCGGGTTGACACCCTCGGCCAGCATGGTCATACCCTCGTTGGTGGAGGTACTGAAACAACGACTGGTGTAAAAACCAGGGCTATCGTTGACAACAATCGGCGTCTTCCGGATCTGCTGGATGTAGTCGAGACCGCGGGCAATGGCCTCATTCGAACTTTTCTCACCCTTGATCAATTCAACCAATGGCATCTTGTCCACCGGTGAGAAGAAGTGCAGACCAATAAAGCTTTCCGGCCGCCTGGAAGCTTCGGCCAAACCAGTGATCGGTAAGGTTGATGTATTACTCGCGAAAATGGCATTCTCAGGGATGACAGCCTCGGTCCTGGCGGTTACCTCAGCCTTGATATCACGATTTTCGAATACCGCTTCAATGATGAGTTCACAGCCATCCAGGTCTGCATACTCCGAGGTCGGGTGGATCATGCTCAATAGCGTATCCGCCTTTTCCTGTGTGGAATAGCCACGCTTGATGGCCTTGTTGAGAATACCTTCAGAATAGGCTTTACCACGTTGGGCACCCTCGAGTTCGGTATCAAGTAAGACTACCTGCATACCTGCCCTGGCCGAAACATAGGCAATACCTGCGCCCATCATGCCGGCACCCAGCACACCCAGCTTCGTCACCCTGGATTTCTCAATATCTGCCGGGCGGCGGACCAGTTTATCCGCTGCACCCTTGTTCACAAAAAGGCTGCGCATCATGTTGCGGGCAACCACGCCGGACACCAGTTCACCAAAATACTGCGCCTCGATATCAAGACCCTGATCGATCGGTGTAATACAACCTTCGTAAACTGCGGACAGTGCACCGATGGGCGCGGGGTAATTATGTTGTGTCATTCCTGCTACCAGGGAGGTGCCAACCATAAATGTCTGCGCGTTCTTGGGGCTCATGGCTCCGGCACCTCCCGGAAACCGGAATCCCTTGACGTCCCAGGGTGCGACCGGGTTGGGTGTTTCCAGCAACCAGATGCGGGCACGTTCCAGCAGTTCATCCACCGCTGCGATCTCGTGTACGACACCAAGGTCAAGCGCCTCCTGAGGCTTTAATTGTTTGCCCTGCAAAATAACCTCAAGAGCCTTTTCTGTACCAATTAAGCGAGGTAAACGCTGAGTGCCGCCGGCACCAGGTATCAAACCAATCGTAACCTCTGGTAATCCCAGCTTCGCCTTGGGGTTATCCGTCATAACCCGGTAATGGCAGGCAAGACAGAGTTCAAGCCCGCCACCAAGTGCCAAGCCATTGATGGCAACAGCAAATGGCTTTCCACAAGTTTCCATTCTGCGGAACACGCCTGAAAGGGTCTTGCTCCATTCATAACCCTCCTGCACTGTTACACCCCGATCATAGGCAGTGACCAGCTCTGTCAGGTCTGCTCCCGCCACGAAGGCTGTTTTCTTGGCTGATGCAATGATGGCGCCCTTGATGGCTTCATCCGCTGCTACTTTTTCGATGCACCCGGATAAGTCAGAAATCAGCTCATCGCACAAAATATTCATGCTTTTACCCGGCAGATCAAGCATCAGGATTGCGATTCCGTCGTTACCGACGGTGTATTCAATCGTGTTGTTCATTTGTTTATATCCATAATCTGTAATTGGTCAGTCAGCCTGAATATCAGACCCGCTCAATAATGGTCGCTGTTCCCATACCGCCACCGATGCACAAGGTCACCAGTGCGGTTGAAAGATCGCGCCGTTCCAACTCATCAAGAACAGTACCGAGGATCATGGCCCCGGTTGCACCCAGAGGGTGACCCATTGCAATCGCACCGCCATTCACATTGATCTTGTCATGCGGGATATTGAGCTGATTCATGTAATGAAGCACTACCGCGGCGAATGCCTCATTCAACTCGAACAGATCGATATCGGAGGTCGTCATACCTGCTCGTTTGAGTACTTTTTCAGTGGCGGGCACGGGCCCTGTCAGCATGATGCTGGGTTCACTGCCAATAGATGCAAAGGAATGGATCCGGGCACGTGGTTTCAGGCCAATCTGTTTTCCGGCTTCTGCATGGCCAACCAGCACGGCGGCAGCACCGTCGACAATTCCACTCGAGTTACCGGCTGTGTGGACATGATTAACCGATTCAACTTCCGGGTACTTTTGCAAAATGACCCCGTCAAAACCACCCTGCTCACCCGGAATCACAAATGCCGGCTTTAGCCCGCCAAGACTCTCAACTGTTGCCTCAGGACGCATAAGCTCATCATGAGCCAATGCCACACGCCCGATGTGGTCTTTGATCGGTACAATCGAACCATCAAACCATCCCTGTTTCCATGCGTGTGCCGCCCGCTGCTGGCTTTCCACCGAGTAGGCATCCAGATCCTGACGTGAGATACCGTACTTGGTTGCAATCAGGTCGGCACTGATGCCCTGGGGGACAAAATAAGTTTTGTAGGCAACCTGCGGATCCGTTGCCCAAGCACCACCATCTGACATCATTGGTACACGCGACATGGATTCGACTCCACCACCAATGGCAAGATCCGACTGTCCCGCCATTACCTGGGCCGCTGCCGTATTTACCGCTTCCAGACCCGATGCACAAAAACGGTTGAGCTGTTTGCCCGGCACGTTCTCGGCATAATCTGCTTCAAGCGCTGCGATTCGAGCAATATCCGCACCCTGCTCACCCACCGGTGCAACACAACCCAGGATCACATCATCAAGTAATGAGGTATCCAGGCTGTTACGGTCACGCAATTGCGAAAGCACCTGGCTGGCCAGGTTGATCGGTGTAACTGCATGTAAGGAACCATCAGGCTTTCCACGCCCTCGCGGCGACCTGACATGGTCATAAATATATGCTTCAGTCATTTTGCTTCCTCTGGGTTTCATCTAAATTGGTAGTTCGGTCGTGTACTTGACTTCCGTGAGCGCAATACTGGATGTCACTTCCTGAACATCAGGCAATTGTGAAAGTCGCTCAAAGAAGAATCTCTCGTAGGCTTCCAGGTCCGGGGTGACGATCCTCAACAAAAAATCAACATGACCCAGCAAAAGATGACATTCCATCACTTCCGGGAATTGCCTGATTGTGTCACCAAATTCGGCCACCTTACTACGGCCGTGCGCCGTCAACTTGACGTGGGCAAACACCATCATTTCGAATCCCAGTTGCTTACGATCAAAGACCATGCCCTGCTCCTTGATAAGACCCGCTTCCTTGAAGCGCTGTATGCGCCGCCAACAAGGAGATTGTGACAACCCGACCTTCTCACCAATCGTTGCGGCCGAAAGACTCGAGTCAGACTGCAACAAGCGGAGAATCTTACGATCGAGTTTGTCTATTTTAATTTTTGGCATGTTATATTCTCCTATTGGCATATTTTTAGATATTATATGCGCAATCCGTTTCTTGGTCAGTTACTTCGCAATACAATTTCTGCATGAAATTGCTATATTTAACTTAGGAAATTTTGTCAGCTAATACTGGAATGCGAGAACGACAATGACGTTTTTTGAAAACCCTGAAAACCGCGGGCATGAATCAATTCATCAATTTTGCGATGCTCAAACAGGCCTTATAGCCATCATCGCCATCCACTCAACCGCACTTGGACCCGCTGCCGGTGGTTGTCGCATGTGGCGCTACGATTGCGAAGCGGATGCCACCAGGGACGCGCTGCGTTTAGCACGCGGCATGACCTATAAAAACGCCATGGCAGGCCTGCCATTGGGGGGTGGAAAGGCAGTTATTCTGACGGACCCGGCGTCTCCGCCTACAGATGAAACATTTCGGACTTTTGGACGATTTGTCGATTCACTCGGAGGTCGTTATATCACAGCTGAGGATGTTGGGATTTCGGTCGACAATATGCGCCTGGTCCAGCAGGTCACCCCATTTGTTGCGGGTCTCCCACCCGCGGAAGGTTCGGCGGGAGGTGACCCGTCACCCTGGACGGCCGATGGAGTTTTCCTGGGTTTGTGCGCGGCTGTGAAACATCGGCTTGGTGCAGACTCCATGGACAAACTTCGTGTCGCGGTCCAGGGTGTTGGCAAAGTAGGCTACGATCTGTGCCGGCAGTTACATGCTGCAGGCGCCACCCTGGTGATCAGCGACGTCAATGACAAGAACCTCGAACGTGCCCAGGCAGATTTCGGAGCGCGGCTTGTCACACCGGAAAATATTCTTTTTGAAGAGGTTGATGTGCTGGCACCCTGCGCGCTCGGTGCGGTACTTAATGCCGATAGCATTCCTCGTATCAAGGCAGCTGTTATTGGCGGCGCAGCCAATAATCAACTGGCCACGGAAGAGGACGGAAAACGTCTCTTCGAGAGAAACATCCTGTATGCTCCAGACTATGTTATCAATGGCGGGGGTATCATAAGCGTCTCGCTGGAGTACATGGGAGACAAAACTGAAGCGGATACCCGTGCGCAAATCGCGCTGATCCCCGGACGTCTGACCGGTATTTTTGTCGAGTCCGAAAAACAACAGATACCTACCAACGAGATCGCGGATTCAATGGCTGAAGCTATTGTTGCCGCCGCAGCGGCGCAGCCGTAATCGATAAGAATCAGCAAGGAATTGAATAATATGACACCGAAATCCCGACTGCATATCCCCCAACCTTCTGCCCGACCGGGTGACGCACCTGATTTCAGCTATCTTTCCTTGTCTGACGCGGGTGCCGTAGCGCGCCCGGATAGCGACACCCCCGCCAGCCAGATTGAAAACCTGGCCAGTGATCTGGTACGTGTATTGGATGACGATGGCATCGCCCAGGGTGAATGGGTGCCTGATCTGACGACTGATCAGTTACTCGAGGCCTTGCGCATGATGCTTTTGACGCGTCAATTTGACGCACGTATGCAACGTGCACAGCGCCAGGGCAAAATATCGTTTTACATGCAGTCTCTTGGGGAAGAAGCTATCTCGATCGCCCAGGGTATGGCACTTGAACCCGGCGACATGATGTTCCCCTCCTATCGTAACCAGGGCCTGTTTATCATTCGCGGCACCAGCCTCGTAGACCTGATGTGCCAGTGCCTGTCCAATACCAGGGATATGTGTAAGGGCCGGCAGATGCCGATCATGTATCACAATAAACAAGCCAACCTGTTTTCCGTATCCGGCAACCTGGCCACCCAATATCCACATGCGGTCGGTTGGGCCATGGCTTCTGCCATCAAGGGTGAAGAGCATATTGCTTCAGCATGGGTCGGTGACGGCAGTACTGCAGAGGCAGATTTTCACTATGCATTAACCTTCGCAGCCGTCTACCAGGCCCCTGTGATCCTGAATGTGGTCAACAACCAGTGGGCCATATCTACTTTCCAGGGTTTTGCTGGTGGTGAAAGACGTTCTTTTGCTGCCCGTGGACTGGGGCTGGGAATACCCGGTGTACGTGTGGACGGAAATGACCTGCTGGCTGTTTACGCGGTCACGCAATGGGCTGCACAACGCGCCCGCCAGGGTGGTGGACCGACACTGATTGAACACGTCACCTATCGTGGTGGTGCCCATTCCACCAGTGATGACCCTTCACGTTACCGGCCCAAGAATGAGTGGGATGCCTTTCCACTGGGTGATCCGGTCATGCGATTAAAGCAACACCTGGTCAACACCGGATACTGGTCGGATGAACAGCACGCGGCACTGGAAGAAGAGCTCAAGACGTTTGTCAACGAAGCCTGGAAGGAGGCCGTCACCTACGGCACCATGACCGAGGGTCCGCGTCTGGACGTACGTGTCATGTTCGATGACGTTTATGCAGAAGTTCCACCCCACCTGGAACGCCAGCGTCAACAATTGCTGGCACTAAGGGAGCAGTCAGAATGAGCCAGATGAATATGATACAGGCCGTCAGGTCCGCCCTGGATGTCATGATGCACAAGGACCCGACCGTAATCATTCTCGGTCAGGATGTAGGTTATTTCGGTGGCGTTTTCCGCTGCACCGATGGCTTACAGGAAAAGTATGGCGAACACCGGGTTATCGATGCACCGATTGCCGAGGGTGGCATCATCGGTTCTGCCATCGGAATCGGCGTCAATGGCTTACGGCCGGTAGCTGAAATTCAGTTTGCGGACTATATCTATCCGGGACTCGACCAGATCATCAGCGAACTGGCACGTCTTCGCTACCGAAGCGGTGGCGAGTTTTTCTCACCGGTGACCGTACGTGCGCCCTGCGGCGGCGGTATTCGCGGTGGACAGACACACTCACAGAGCCCGGAAGCATTATTCACTCACCTATCCGGTGTTAAAACCGTCATGCCTTCAAGCCCCTACGATGCCAAGGGATTGTTGATCAGCGCGATCGAATCCGATGACCCGGTGATATTTTTCGAGCCAAAACGCATCTACAACGGGCCCTTTGATGGCGACCCGAATAAACCCGCCGTACCCTGGTCGAAACACCCAGGCGGTGAAGTTCCGGAAGACTATTATTCGATTCCGCTTGGCAAGGCTGAGGTAGTCGAAGAAGGTGACGATCTGACTATTATCACCTATGGAACAATGGTACATGTAGCCCAGGCTGCAGTGCATAAAGCCGGAATCAGTGCCGACGTTATCGACGTTCGTTCGCTGGTGCCGCTGGATGTAGAAACACTGAAGACATCGGTTGAAAAGACCGGTCGCTGCCTCATTACTCACGAGGCATCCAGGTTTGGCGGTTATGGTGCAGAACTGGTTGCTACCGTGCAGGAAGAGTGTTTCTGGCACCTGCAGGCACCAATTGAACGTGTCGCAGGCTGGGAAACCCCCTATCCCCACGCTTTCGAATGGGATTATTTCCCCGCACAGGACAGGATCATTGCCAGCATTCAAAAAATCATGGAGGCGGTATGAGCGAGTACATTTTCAATTTGCCTGATCTTGGAGAAGGCCTGGTTGAAGCCGAGATTGCAGAGTGGATGGTGAAGGTCGGTGATTTCGTGAATGAAGAAGACCCTATCGGCGCCATGCTAACTGATAAGGCCGCCGTTGAACTGTCAGCGCCCGTATCAGGCAAGGTGATTCGTCTGGCCGGTGAAATCGGTGACACCATTGCCGTCGGTGCCCCGATGATCGTTTTTGAAACAGAGGCCGGGCAACAAACTGACGAGGAAAAGGTGGCTCCGCCACCACCTGTACTTGGTAAAACCTCGCAACTGGCCAGTGTTCCGGCAGCGCTTGAGGGAGTACCGGCAAAGGCCCCGACAGGCAAAGTGCTAACCTCACCTTCAATCAGGCAACATGCCCGTGAAGCAAATATTGATCTGACCCAAATCAAGGGCAGCGGGCCGCGTGGACGGATTCTGAAATCCGACCTGGCAGCTCAACTTACTGACAGCGCCGTTACTGTCGATAAATCAGAACCACGCAAAGCACCTGCAACAGCGGTCACCGAAATCAAGGTAATCGGACTTCGTCGAAAAATCGCAGAGCGAATGACCCAGGCAAACCAGGAAATCCCGCACTTTGCCTATGTCGAGGAAATCGACATCACCGCGCTGGAGTCGCTACGTCAGCACCTGAACAGTAAGAAAGAAGCGAACGAAGACAAACTGACCCTGCTGCCGTTTCTCGGCCTGGCACTGATACGCGTACTTGAGCAGTTTCCACAGTGTAATGCTTTGTACGACAGCGAAAGAAACGTCATAAGCCAACACCAGGCAGTCCACCTTGGCATCGCCACACAAACCCCGGACGGTCTGAAGGTACCCGTGGTGAAACACAGCGAGGCACGTACTCTTATCGGTCTGGCCAGTGAAATACGCCGTGTATCAACCGCCGCACGTGAAAATACTGCGAAGCGCGAAGAACTGATGGGCTCCACGATCACCATAACCAGCCTTGGCAAACACGGCGGTATTGCCTCGACACCCGTGATCAATCTTCCGGAAGTCGCCATTATCGGTGTCAACAAGGCGGTGGAAAGACCGGTTGTTGTGAATGGACAAGTCGTGATTCGCACAATGATGAACCTGTCATCTTCCTTCGATCACCGTTTTGTGGACGGTTACGATGCAGCCATGATGATACAGGCGTTAAAATCTCTTCTGGAACAACCAGCCTGTATTTTCATAACTGAATAATTACTCCCAAACCAAGCGAAACAAATATGATCATTACCAATATAGAACAGGTACCGGGTAAAACCATTGCCCGGGAACTGGGGCTGGTTCAAGGCTCTACCGTCCGGGGCAAACATTTGGGCAAGGACATCGGTGCTTTTTTTAAAGGCTTGGTCGGTGGTGAAATCAAGGGTTACTCCGAACTGCTTGTCGAGGGCCGTGAGGAAGCAATCAGTCGCATGACGGATGAAGCCGGGTCGCTGGGTGCCGATGCCATCGTCAATGTCCGCATGACCACTTCAAGCATCACCGGTGGTGCAGCTGAACTGATGGTCTATGGTACTGCCGTAAAATTTGACCTGTGAAAAAGCCTGACGAAGTCATTCGTGAATTTGAGGAGGGTATGGCCAAAACTCCCGAATGGTTTCAGGACTGGTTTGGCGGCAATACCTTTTGGGATATGCTGCTAGGCAACAGTCTGCAGGTCATTGGTATAGGTCTTGCTGGCTGGCTACTCGCAAGCTGGTTCGAGAGACGCCACCTCAGGTCACTGAGCGCCCGCGAAGCACCACTGCAACACATTCAAGTCAATACATCAAAACGCTACACCTCCTGTGAACCGGAAGGCTGCACATTATTGATCGGTTCGGTTGTGGTGGCACATGATTATTTCAGAACCCTGATCATCGCTATCAGAAAGCTCATCGGCGGCAATATCAG
>JAOUCZ010000358.1 GCA_029859505.1 Lysobacterales bacterium
AAGGGTTTATCGGAATGGTGTTCCTGCCACTTTCGACCAGGGCCTGGGCCAGGTTTTCATTGATGTTTTGTAGTGTGTTCTGAATGAGTTCCGGAACAGCTTCTGCATAGATGCCGTCATCAAAAGTGAAGTCTTTGTTACTGATCTGAAGTTCGCTGAAACGGGGCTGCCATTCCAGGCCGCTACCTCCGTACTTTAGAAGCATATCTCCGGCCAGCGTGCCAGTTATGTTGTTTCCATAATTATCTTTGATATCAACTATGGCTTCTATCATAATGATTTGATTGCCAAATACATGCGTAATATTTCTAAAAACGTAGGTGTCTCCCAGTGCCGCCTGTGCCTCCAGTTCCGTCTCGAAGTGGTTCGACAGCCAGTGATTGTCGAGCTTGATCAGGGTGTCAATGTTGGGTAGACCTTGCAAATCACGCATTGCGCTGGTGGCTTGCTGGCTTTGTATTGCAGTAGTTTCGGTATCAGGCACCGTTGTCGTAAATAGGGAACACGCAGACAAGAGCTGCAAACCAACTGCCAGTAAAAAGAGATTTTTCAATGCTGTTTGCATCTTGTAGTGTGATTTCCTGTGCCGGGCTTCACTCGTCTTATTGTTCACATTCGGCGTACTTTCCCATGTTACTCGTGTGTGACCGGGTTTCTGTTCTGCTGGTCAGGCACGTGATCGTTTTCAGTTCAGGATGACGATATATTTCCGAGAGAATCATTTTTGGTCGTTCGTATTTCATTGCCGCATGATCCCTGATCTTCGCCATCCTGGCTATTGATTGTTAGTGCTCCGCTAACTCTCAGGGAGTCATTATAGCCAGAGAAACCACTGCCGGTGTGCAAATCTGCTGAACAGAGCCTCTGTTATGCTGTTTTTACTTCCATCCACATCCAATGATAACCAGTACCATGATGCACTTCACCTCGGTGCCGTACTTTGTGCGCCAGCCAAATTCGGGTGTAATCACATCCCAAAACCGTTGAAGATCGCCTTTGACTCCTGGGTCGTAGGCAAAATAAACCAGGTCTGGTGTGTACTCAAAGGGCACCTCAGGTAGTGGTTGATCCAACATGGCCATCAGGTCCGGCCTGGCCGGGTAATGAAATTCTTTCCGGATCTCAGTGTTGTTTTGTGGAAAAGGCTTGCCGAAGATCTGCTCTGTTGCAGATTCCTCGGTGAAAAATTGCCGTGCCAATATTGTATTTGTCAGTTGCGTTTTCTCCGGTTCACTCATTCTCTCCAGGTCAGGTTGCAAATTCCGCACGACCGGGCTTGTCATCACCGACGCTGATTCAGTCGTGTCTTCACTGACTTCTGTCTCAATTTCAGGCAAGGCTATGGGGTCATCAGACGCCATTCCGGCTTCAGTTTGAGGCTCAGGCTCTGGAGGAAGGATTTCCGGTTTGGCCAAAGGCTCCAGCAGTGCCGGTAACCGCGGACTGAAGGTTGTTAGCTGCAGTTCAATCGACGTTTGTAACGAGTCTTCCGGTAATAATTGCCTTGCGACTGGCAGCAACAAAACTATGGCGTGTAAGGCAATTGCACAAACCAGGGCCAGCCAAATACCGGTTTTCTTTCCGGTTCTGGTTTGCTTTGGCTTTTGCCTGCGAATTTGCATTGCAAAATCTTACCAAAACACCGTTAAGCAGGCGTTAAGTTAATATCTGTTATATAGTTGTGATAGCCTTTATTCATGTCTTCGACATCAAGGGTGACGCCAATGAAACCTTCTGAGCTGCAAGGTCTCCCATCCCGGTTTCTGACCCGGTATTTTCTTATGGTACTGACAGTTTTGATCATGGCGGGCCTTGTGTCAGGTCAGTTGCCGGCGTACGGAAAGGGCGATGCGAAGGAACTGGTTCGGGCAGCCATGGATCATTGGCGGGGTTTGAGTTCCTACTCTGAAATGACCATGACTATTCATCGAGCTGACTGGGAACGATCTATGTCGATGCGGGCCTGGAGTGAGGGCGACAAGCTTTCGCTTGTGCGGGTGACTGATCCAAAGAAGGATGCGGGTAACGGCACGCTTTTAAATGACAACGACATGTGGTCCTTCTCCCCGAAAATTAACCGCATTATCAAAATACCTTCATCCATGATGAACCAGGGATGGATGGGTAGTGATTTTTCCAACAGGGATATCAGTAAATCGACCGAAATTCTTGATCAATATGAGCACAGTTTAATTGAGCAAAAACAGATCGATCAACACACTGTCTATACCATTGAGTCTGTTCCGTATGAAGACGCCGCTGTTGTTTGGGGTAAGAAAATACTGATTATCCGGGATGATTATGTGTTGCTTGAGGAGCAGTATTGGGACCAGGACGGTAAGATGGTTAAGTCCATGAGGGCAACGGAAATCGTTGAAATGGGGGGGCGGACCGTAGCCAGTGTGCTGCGAATGAGCAAGTTGGATACACCTCAGGAGTGGACCGAAATGAAGGTTTCATACATTGAGTTTGACATTGAGTTACCAAAGGGTATTTTTACACTCTCCAGTCTCAGAAACCCAAGGCAATAGCAGCTTGATGAATGCTCCACGACGCAAAGGCAGTTCTCTCGGTCTTAGCTTCCGGCTTGCGTGGCGAAATATCTGGCGTCAGAAACGCCGAACCTGGCTGACTGCACTGGCTATGATCTTTTCCAATGTCCTGTTGGTTTTCATGATCTCACTGCAGTTCGGATCCTATGAGATGATGATAAATAATACGCTGCGCATGTTCAGTGGACAGGTGCAGATACAGTATGAGGGCTACCAGGACAGCCCAAAAATGCGCCTTGTCGTGAATGATATCCGGAACCTGGCAAGTGAGATTCGGGATAAATTCCCTACCGCAAGTGTCGCTGCCCGTGCAAATGCATTTGTGTTGGTTTCGAGTGAGGAGCGGTCTTTTGGGACGCAACTGGTGGGTGTTGAACCCGGTTATGAAAACGGTATATCCAGCATTCCCGGGCTGTTGACC
>JAOUCZ010000359.1 GCA_029859505.1 Lysobacterales bacterium
GGGTGAGGTTGAGCGGGCAATAAGAATCCACCAGAACATCATTTCGAAACCGGGTCTGGATGAACGTCAGAAAACACGCGCTTTGTTGGAGCTTGGTGAAGACTATATGCGTGCCGGTTTGTTTGATCGTGCAGAAAATTTGTTCACAGAGCTAATTGAGCGTGAATCTCACGCGCCTTCCGCGTTACGGCATCTCCTCGATATTTACCAACAGGAAAAGGACTGGGAGAAGGCACTTCAACAGGCGCAGCAACTCGAAGTTGTAACTGAGGAGAAAATGGGTCTTGTCATGGCACATTTTTGTTGTGAAATGGCGGAAACTGATCTGGCTGAAAATAAGCCGGCGGCCGCAAGAAAGCATTTGCGGCAGGCCAGGCGGCACTACCCGGAAAGTATTCGTGCGAGGCTGACACTGGCACGAATTGCCCAACAGCAGGAAATGTTCAGTGAGGCACTGGACGTTTATGAAGAAATTGCAGAAATGGACTTGGAATACATCCATGAGATTCTGGAATCCTACCTGGCCTGTGCGCAAAAAATTGACGAATTCCCCCGGGCGCTCGCAAGCATGCAGAAATGGGCTGGAGACTATGATGGAATCAGCCTGTTAATTTCCCTGACAGGGGTGATACGTGAAGAACAGGGTCTCGCAGCCGCTACTCATTACCTGGCAGAAGCACTGACCCACAGGCCGTCGGTAAAGGGTCTGGATTACCTGATCAAACTGAAGCTCGAAGGTGGGCCGGAAACAGAATCCGGGGATGAAATACTTCGCGCCGTGGCGCAAAAGTTGCTGGCCAGGCAAGCTTCCTACCGTTGTACTCATTGTGGTTATGCTGGCCACAGCCATCACTGGCAATGTCCCAGTTGCAAAAGCTGGAGTACCACGCGAATCATTCGCGGTGTTCTGGGCGAATAAACAATGAACCTGATCGCCGGGCAAGGGCAAGCTGTCTTTAGTTGGTTGGCAGTTGCTCTATTTGCGGGGGTATTGAGTTATTTCGGCTGTATCAAGGCTTTGGCCCTGGCTGAACGGTCAGGTATGATCGCGCTTCCAGGCAACCGTCAAAGTCATCAGAATGCGACTCCAACCGGCGGAGGCCTGGGGTTGGTATTCAGCATAGTGATGACAACGGTTTGTTTGGAGTTAATCATTTCTTTACCCGCTTTTTGGTGGCAAAAAATTCTTCCCGGTGTAATGTTGCTAACGTTCATTGGTTGGCTCGATGACAAAAACTCTGTTTCAGCACTTTTGCGTTTATTGATTCAACTTGTAGTCAGCATCTGGCTGGTACTGTCTGGCTCACATGAATTTTCAGTTCAGGGTTTGGTTTTTTGGGCAGCTGTTGTTTTTGGTATGGTCTGGCTGATGAACGTATACAACTTCATGGATGGAAGTAATGGTATGGCAGGCTTTCAGGGAGTATTTGCAGGTGTGACGATGGCGGTTTTTTTCCAGGCAGGCGGTGAAGAGGTCATGGCGCTGGTTGCCGTGGCGGTGGCGGCTGCTTGTGCAGGCTTTCTGCCGCTGAATTTTCCAGTCGCGAAACTGTTCATGGGTGATGTTTCCAGTGTGCCCCTGGGGTTCATTTTTGCTGCATTTGCAGTCTATGGAGAACAGACAGGCAGCATGAATCTGTTCGTTACAATTCTCATCATGTCAGTGTTTTTTATCGACGCAACACTGACATTGCTTTCAAGGGCATTCCGCGGGGAGCGGTGGTATACTGCGCACGCTCAACACGTTTATCAGCGGTTAATCGCCACAGGGTGGTCGCACCGCCGGGTTTTGATTATTTATCAAGCCATTAACGTGGTATTGATTTTGCCGGCTATTGTGCTGGTAAAAATGTTCCCACAATACGCCGTAGTAACTGTAGCGGTGATTTTATTGTTGCTCGGAACATGCTGGCACATTGCAAATCGGAGGCTTGGCATGACTGCTGAAGTTCAGTCGAAATGACACGGATTATCGATATTGTTCGCCACCCACGTGCCGCTGTTGTTGTGCATGATTTTTGTATGGTTGTGGTCGCATGGTTGATAGCCGTGTGGTTGATAGAGAGTACCTCTGTAACAGACGTAGGTGGTAATTTTGCGTCCACCCTGACGGGTTTGGGTATTGTTCTCGTGCTACAGGGATGTGTGCTTTGGGCAACTGGTCTTTATAAAGGCTTGTGGCGATTCGCCAGCTTTCCTGATATGTGGAATATTGCCCGGGCCAGTATTTTTGGCACGATCGCCATCGTGGGCGTGCTGACCCTTTTGCAGGGTTCCCTGATCAGTCAATGGATGCCCGCGGTCCTGATCTATCCCGTCTTGTTGTTCGTATTGCTGGGCCTGCCAAGAATGTGTTACCGGTTCTGGAAGGACTCACAAACATCAGGTAAAGATTCCGTAAAAGGGCATAAACGCGTTCTGATTATTGGTGCGGGGCGTTCCGGTGCGATGCTTGAACGGGAACTGCGCCGCCGTGGCGGATTCGATGTGATCGGATTTCTGGATGATGATGAGCGTTTGCGTGGCGCGCAAGTTCATGGAATTCCAGTGCTGGGAACCATTGCAAAGCTTCCGGGAACCGGTGCATCCCTTGATGCCGATTTGGCAATTATTGCGATGCCCTCGGCGACCAATCAACAGATGCAACGTATCGTTGAAATTTGTGAGCTTAGCGAAATTGAATTTCGTACCTTGCCTACATTGCAGGACCTGGGCTCCCAGGCGACGAATATTGGTGATTTGAAACGAGTTGTCATTGATGACCTGCTGGGTCGTGACCCGGTGTCACTGGAATGGGAGTCGATACGTGCAGGCCTGGTTGGCAAGCGTGTCATGATTACCGGCGGCGGAGGTTCGATTGGTTCGGAATTGTGCCGTCAGATTGCCCGCCTGAACCCGGTTGAACTGATTGTTGTAGATCACAGTGAGTATTCCTTATAACGGGTTGATCCTGAGT
>JAOUCZ010000360.1 GCA_029859505.1 Lysobacterales bacterium
AAGGTTCCCAGGTGTTGCACCTGGTCGATGGAATGCGGTTGAACAACGCATTTTTCCGGAACGCCCCCAATCAGTACCTCGGATTGGTGGATTCATATGCGGCCAGTCGTATGGAAGTTGTGCGGGGTTCACAAGGCACACTGTATGGCGCTGACGCCATGGGGGGTGTACTGAACATTCTGACGCAGGAGCCTGATTTTGATGAAAGTTTCTGGCAACAGGAGAGCAGAATCTACGGAAGTTACGATAGCGTGGACAACGGTTGGGTAGTTAACGCCCGTACACAGGGCGGCAAACAAGGCTGGGGTTTCGCCGGCGGTGCAACCTACCAAAATCATTCGTCCCGTCAATCCGGAGG
Source organism: Lysobacterales bacterium (assembly GCA_029859505.1). Classification (GTDB taxonomy): domain Bacteria; phylum Pseudomonadota; class Gammaproteobacteria; order Xanthomonadales; family SZUA-36; genus SZUA-36. Next base: position 359 of record JAOUCZ010000360.1, read on the forward strand.
CGGAGAAAAGCTTGTGCCCTCTGCGTATACATCAAAGGCCGCCGACCTGAAATTTGTCATCGATACCAGCGAGCGTTCCAGCCTGATGCTGGCCGCACAGGTGATGGAGCAGCCATCATCCCCACGTTACGATGAAATGGTGCCCGGCTATGGTCAGCAGGAGCCATCATCGGAACAGTACCTTTTCAAACCCAACCGACGTAGCTTCATCCATGCGCGTTTCAACTACGACGGACAAAGCGACTGGTTTGACCAGTTTGAAGCCCATTTGGCCCGCCAGGTCATTACCGATGACAGGTTGACCCAGGATTATGGCAGCCCTGTTATATCCACCGAGAACAACCGCAGCACACTGGATGGCCTGACCCTGCAGTTCAATTCAAGCTTTGAATCCGGCATTTCGCTGGTATGGGGTGCCGAATATTACACGGATTCCGTGGACAGTAGCCGCTTCAGACAAACCGTGGGTTCAGACTCGAGGGTCGAGGTACACAGCCGTTTTCCTGACGGTTCGAGCATGGACAGTGCCGCTGTCTATTTTTCGGGCGAATGGATAAACAGCGAAAAATTTAACTTGAATGCGGGCTTACGTTACAGCTGGTTTGATATTCATTTGCCGGCCGATGAAAATCATGATGATGTCAACCTGAAACCCTCTGATCTGACCGGCGACATTCATGCGGTCTACTCGTTGAACCCCAATCTGAAACTGGTAGCCAACCTTGGCCATGGTTTTCGCCCACCGAACATTTTTGATCTGGCTGCTCTTGGTCCACGCCCCGGAAATCGTTTTAATGTCGCCAACACCGATCTTGATCCGGAAACGGTCTGGAGCTATGACCTTGGCATCAAGGCTGAGACCGATACACTTGAGCTTGAGGTTTTCGCTTTCTACCTCGACTATTCGGACAAGATCACATCGGTGTACACCGGAGAAGTGACCGAGGACGGTCGTTTCATCGTTCGAAGTGAAAACCGCAATAGCGTAGAAATTTATGGACTCGAGGCGGGACTTTACTGGTCAATCCTTGATGATTTGCGTCTGATAACTGTGATTAACTACACGCACGGCGAAGAAGAAACCGATAATGACCTGGCCTTCCCTGCCGATCGGATCCCACCCCTGAACGGACAGGTGGGACTGGAGTATTTCTTCAGCGATGGCTGGCGTATCGAACCCTTCATCCTGTTTGCAAGCAAACAGGACCGCTTAAGCCCGCGCGATGTCGGAGACCCCCGGATCAACCCTCTGGGCACGGCTGGCTGGGGCACGCTGAACCTTTTGGTCGACTGGCAGGCAACTCCGAGTTTGCAACTCGGTTTGCGCCTGGAAAACCTCGCTGACAAGTCTTACCGGGAGCATGGCTCAGGTATTGATGCCCCTGGACGCAATATTGGCCTTTGGGTAAACCTGAACTTCTGATAAATTTAGATATCGGCATGGCATTGAGTCACCATTCATGAAGATCATCCTCAAACGCCTGGGATTCTGGCTGTTACTACCAGTATCCGCAGTCCAGGGCTTGTGGCTGCGGCGTACTGCCGTCCGTCTGCCCGAGGCGACCGGTGACAGGTCCGGCGTGTGTGGTCAGGGTGAGACACTTCACCTCCTGGCCCTGGGCGACTCGATTATTGCCGGTGTGGGAACCGGTACCATAGAGCAATCACTACCGGTGCAGTTTGCAGTGGCACTATCCAAAGTCCGGATGTGCAGTGTGCAATGGAAAGTTAAGGGTGCAAACGGCGCAGACATATCCGACCTGAGACACAGCATCGATCAGTTTCATTCCGGGCAGCAAGCCGATGTGATATTGATTTCAATCGGTGTCAATGACGTCACCGGGCTTAGCAGCACCAGTTACTGGCGTTTTCAGCTTGATCAGCTGATGTTGGAACTGAGAAAGAGATGGCCACAGGCGAATGTCATCTTTGCAGGACTGCCGCCCATGGATCAGTTCCCATTACCACCTCAGCCACTACGCTTCACGCTGGGTCTACGCGCCGCCACACTGGATAATATTGCCGCCGGCATCATTTCGAGACAGACCGGTATGCTTCACATCCCAACGGACATTAGTCCGCTTGAACATGATTTCTGTGAGGATGGTTTTCACCCCTCCGCAGAATCTTGCGGGAATTGGGGCAGGGAGCTTGCACAAAGATTTGAAGCTGATAACTTAGGCAGTAAAGTTTAGACAGGGGTTGAAATGAATTACAACTCACCGTCAGGCAAGGATGTCGCACAGGCGATCCTTGATGGTTTCGACCGGCACTATTTCCTTTTCAGAAGATTTGGTTATGAGGCAAAACTCTGTTTTGAACATGCCTACTGGTCACGCGCCGAGGAAGGCCGCAAAGAGCGCATCCTCGGTTACGAATCACGCGTTAATGAAACAGTCAATATTCTGAACAAACAGTTCTCCGAGTTTGCTGAAAACTCAGAATTATGGCCCGAAGTCAAATCTGAATTCATCACTCTTCTTTTAAACCATCTCCAATCTGAATGCGCTGAAACATTTTATAATTCAGTAGTTTGTAGAGTATTGCATAGAAACTACTATAATAATAAA
>JAOUCZ010000125.1 GCA_029859505.1 Lysobacterales bacterium
TCCGTAATTCGTGGCCAGCGAGAAACCTGATGAATAACCCCGTGATTTCGAATAACAGACCTGTAAAAGTAGATCTTGAAAGAGATAAGGAATATTACTTTTGTGTATGTGGCCGATCCAGTAATCAGCCATTTTGCGATGGTTCCCATGCGGGAACATTATTCAAGCCAAAGGCCTTTACGGCAGAGCAAGGTGGCGAGGCATTTTTATGTGCGTGTAAGCACACCCGCAACGCGCCGTACTGTGATGGGTCGCACAAGCAGTTTTCTGCCGACCATGTGGGTAAAGAAGGGCCGGGAGTCGAGGCAAAATCGTCAGGGTTACCAGAGGCCGTTCCCACACCGGAATAGCCGACCGTGGCATTTATTCATCAACTTGCCAAAGAGGGCCTGTCAAAACTGGGGCACCATGGACCGATGGTTTCCATGGGTGTGCCGCGTCATGAGCTACCTCACTGAGATGATATCCAGATCATGGCCGCACAGTGTCAAGCTAGCTGACGCCACAAAACCTGTATCCCTAAACGACAAGACCTGACAGCCCGGGGAGTCCCAGCATAGCTAATCAACATACCAGGTGAGATTGCTTAAATCACAACTGTGAATTCGGTCAATCAGGGGAGGGCTGTGGGGAACCCCAATTAGGTTTGCAGGTACGCTTTGAGAGCATTCGTTAACTCTCTTATAAAAACCTTTTCATCAAGTTTTAATATGGATGAGGGTGTGTTTTTCTCAAAAAGAAAACGCTCATTGATGGTGGTTATTAAAATTAGAATAAGACACCGAACCTTATTGCCAGTCAAATTGGCTTGGGCCTTTTGCTCAAGGCACTCCCATAACGGATCTAACATTACTGTATAAATATCTCGCCTGGTAACTTCAACGTTAGGCAGTGACACTTCACCGTGTAAGCGATTATAGACATATACAGTTCGTAGTATTGGTAAAGATTCTTTATAAAATCGCACATGCTCTTTCACCAGCCAATTGATTCTTGATTCTAAATCACAATGCTTTTCCAACCTTTTGCCCTGCCAGACTGAACCGGCCCACTGACCAAGTCTATGGTCATAACGCTCATACAAAATAGGTAATAGGGCTTCTTTGTTCTGAAATCGACGATAAATCGTTCCAGATGATAACCCGGCCCTTTGCGCAATATCTCTAATCGTAATTTGTTCGAAAAAGCGTTCCTCAAGCAAAGACTCCAAGGCGGTGAGCAATTTTTCTTGTGTATCCTTGGAACGATCTTGTTTGGGTTTATGTACCAGTTTCAAATCTTTTTCACTCATTAGGTCAGTTGCTGAAATGCTAGCATATGTAATCAAGTGTTTACAAATTAATTGCAATTTGATATTGTAATCGCATGTTCACATATTGCTATAGGAGTGTATTATGACAATCAAAAAAGCCAGTCTATGTTTATTCTCGTTATTCCTGGCGATGTTTTTATTTAATGAAGCCATGAGCTTGGTTAAACCGGTTTTCGAGCCGGTAACGCAGATGGGCTTCTTGATGATCAACAAAACCATCTTTGCCATAGGCTTGTTAATTGTTGTTTACGCATTAAGGCTTCAGCGACAGTGTGGATTGGTTTTTAAGGCTAATTGGCGAACGCTACCTTTCTATTGGCCGATGGCCCTGATTGCAGGGTTAACCCTGGCCAGCGGCATCAATACTGATACTTCAGGGTCAATGCTGGCGATAATACTTGTGACCGTGATAGTCGGAAGTTTCGGTGAGGAGTTGATGTTTAGAGGATTGGTATTTCATTGGTTTAGAGACCTTAGCGTCAGAAAACAAATACTTATTTCGGCCCTTGGTTTTGGCGGCTTGCATCTGCTGGGATTGAGAAGCGGTATTGAGCCTGCAGTTATTTTTGCGCAGATTTATCTTGCTGCCTCCTTTGGTATTATTTTTGGCTATGCAAGGGCGCGGGACTACTCAATTATGATTCCGATATTGGTTCACATTGTATTCAACTTTATTACCCTTGGCAGCAAAGGCGGTGTAGCGGAAGCGGCTTCATCGGGCTCAACTGAGCAAGTGGTTATCGGGATATTGGCTGTGGGTACCTTTACCTGGGCCTGGGGTGTATTCTTGTTATGGAAAGCAGGTAAAAAAAGTGATTTTGCGTCCCCACTTTCAAGTATGTCAACGATATAGTGATTCCGAAATCAATGGATCAGACCGCTTGAAATTACGCTCGCTTTCGTCCACTTTATGGATGGGAAATACAGGAGATCGACCATGAAATACGCAAGAAGTCTAGGGGTTTTATTGGTGGGATTGCTGGTGCTTGGCGGCTGCGATACAAGCATTAATTCGTCCATCGTCATCCCTGACGGCGAATCCCGATCAAACTCCCTGTCTTCCGTTAACGGAGACATCTCGATCGGTGAGGACTGCACGATCGAAGGAACCAGCAGGTCCGTGAATGGTTCGGTCAAGGTCGGCAACCGTTCCAGTGTCGAGGACCTCACGGTCGTCAATGGTTCGATTCGAACCGGTGAAGGCGTGAGCGTTGACGGCAATGTCGAATCGGTCAACGGGACGATCGAACTTGGAAACGGATCCGGGGTCTCCGGCGAGGTGAGCACTGTGAATGGCTCGATCGTACTGAACCAAACCGTGGTCCAGCGTGATGTGCTGACTATGCACGGGGATATCGAACTGCGGGACAAATCCGTCGTCAAGGGTGACATCGTGATAGGCGGCAAGATAGGCGTCATCGAAACCGAGAACAAGACAAGCGTCGTCAAGGTCGAGGACAACGTGGGCGTCATCGTGATCGACGACAAGAAGCGCGACTCGAACCGTCCGATCGAGATTGAGGTGACCGGCGGATCGATCATTGAGGGCAATGTCATGGTCAAGCGAAATGTCGAAGTTCGCTTGATTCTCAGTGACGGCGGTAAGGTACTCGGTCAAGTCGATGGCGCCGAGGTTATCGATAAGGGTGAGGCTCAGCCGGCGCTGGACAGCGACTGACAGACATCCTGTTGGCGGTTCATGCTATGCACGTTTCAGTATTAAGGAGGTAGGGGAGGTTGTTGCTTCTGAACGTCAGCTATCGACCAGAAAGCAGCTATAGAATAAGGACGAATTTCAGCGCAACTTATATCGGCTTCCGGCCAACTACAGTCATTGCTAAAAAATGTATCCGGGCCCTTTACTACTTTTTGCGCTTTCTGCCCGCCAGAAGTTTTTTCTGCAGCGACATGGTACTGGTCGTCGCGCTAAAGACCGACATGGACGGCTCCGCCCGACCCTTGCAACCCAGGGCATCGATCTGGGCATAAAACCAGTACTGCACACCAAAGGTCGCAATGGTCCTGATGAGATTGATGCGGTTGAGGAAAACCAGCCAAGGCGGTAGCAGGGACAGTTCCGCCTCGTAACGAGGTAGTTCCCGTTCCCCACGCATTAATCGCGCCGGGGCATCGGTCATCACGCACATCGGCCGGCCTAGCCCAACCAGGTCGGCGCTGCCACTATTTATGGCCTGTTCCATCACCTCGCGTCGCCGAAAACCACCGGTGACCATCAGCGGAATGGAAACCTTCTCCTGCATGGCCAGGGCGAAATCGACGAAGTAGGCCTCACGCATCATGGTAGACTGGGCAACGTTCTGTTTTTCTTCTTTTTCAAGGCCCTCGACACCCAGCAATTTAGGCTGTTCGTAAGTGCCGCCGGAAATTTCGATCAGGTCCACGCCAGCCTGCTCCAGCCACTGGGCCACCTGCAGGCTATCCTCAAAAGCGAATCCGCCTTTCTGGAAGTCGGCGCTGTTGAGTTTAACCGCCACCGGAAAATCGACACCCACCGCTGCCCGCACGGTGTTGACGATATCCAGCAAGAAACGGGCACGATTGGCCAACTCACCACCGTATTGATCCGTGCGCTGGTTTGTGCGGGGACTGAGGAACTGCGAAACCAGGTAACCATGGGCTGCATGCACCTGTACGCCGGTAAATCCCGCTGCTTTGACAGCGGCTGCGCTTATGCCAAAACGAACTACGATGTCCTTGATCTCGTCGGTGGCAAGGGCCACGGGCTCTCCAAACTGGCCACCAGGCAGACCCAGTTTTACCGGGGAAGGAGCCTTCGGATGGGGATTCACATTCTTCTGTGTTTGTCGTCCGGCGTGACTGATTTGTGCCCAGAAGTGGTTGCCGTTGCGAGTGGCTGCCGCGGCCCAGCCAGCAAGGGCTTTGCGCATGGTTTCGTCCGGCTGCCGGTCAATTACCACGTTGCCGGGGCGCTCAAGGTGATCAGCATCGACCTGTATGTTGCCGGACAGCAAAATACCCGCCCCACCATCACTCCAAATACCATAGAGGCGTTCCAGTTCAGGCGTGGGAACACCTGCCGATGTCGCCAGGCCCTCGGTCATCGCCGCTTTCGCCAGGCGATTGGGGATGACAACACCGCAGGGCAGCGTGAGTGGTTGCGCAAGGATATCGGACATGTCGGCTCCAAAGTTGAAGGACGGGAGACGCGCTGATTATACGTCAGGATTCCCGCTGTCAGGTTTCAAGAAAGGAAAGAAAGGGGTAGGTTCAGTCCGGCCCCTCTTTACCAGGTCCTGTACTCGAAAATGTATCCGGCCCCATTTATCAACACCGCACCGCCTAAGCATCTTCAATAATGTAAATGATGGTGTCTGATGAGTGCCCATCGCGAAAGGCAATCTTCATCACCCTGTCATTTCTTCTGAGCCGCAGGTAGATGCCATCGTCACTCTGGAACGACCAGTCACCTATATTTTCCGCTGCTCTGTAAAACTCGTTAATCTCGGCGCCGCTTGCTTGCACTTCAAACACCCAGGTTGGGTTGTCACCTTTCCCATTTGCGATACCCACACTTTCCTTGATACCCGGATGAGCCCGGATACCCGTACCCTCCAACCGTCCAATGGCACCTGATTGGTCCACCAGCACATAGACCAGGATTGGAATCAACATGAAGGTGAGAACCACAAAGGCGGATTGCGAACGCCAGGCCCCCACAGGCAATGGCCTGTGAATACCAAAGTAGTAACTCACCACAGCCAGGGCCAGGCTGAATATCAATAAAAAGATTAGGGTATGGTCCATGACGGTTTTCCCTTTACTCCAATCTACAACATGCTATGGCCCTTGAAAAATCTTCCGTGCTTGCGAATTTCACCAATTGCAAAATAGTCGATTTCCGCCTCGTGGACACTGGAATGCTCAGTGTATAAGTAACCCGGTCTGACCCTGGAAATTCCAACTGTACATGACGCATACCGTGCCAGAAACATAGGGTCTCCCTTGTACCTGGGGGAGCACAGGATCTGCGAAACGGGTTCACCCTCGCATAGAAATGGCGCCAGGACATTCAGCAGGAAAAGCTTGCCTTGCCAATTAGGGAGATTCGGCCCTGGGAGAACCCCAACTGAGTTTGCGAAAAACGGATTCGAGCCATTCGTGATCTCCATATCCCATGGATCAAACACCAACAATGTGTGGGATGCTTCAGACACGACCCCGATCAAATATCATGGTCGCTCAAGCTCAAAACCGGCGATCTTTGTTTGTCCTTTTTCGGTGGCGAATGAGTGAACAATAATCGCTTCTGAGAACACATCACCGCCCAATGTGATGTAGACAAAAGGAAACGCGTTATTCTCTTCCAGTCTAATTGGGTCAACCCCTCCCCAATCCAAAGGAACAATGGCCTCAAATTTTTCGCCCAGAGTTCTCGCACTCAGACCGGCCTTCAACTCCTCGGAGCAAAGCTCGAGTGCCGCCTTGTAATCTCTGGCCGCCAGCTTCCGGGCAAACAGTACCGCAGTCGTTTTTTGACGTTGGTCAAACATCGATTATCTCTTTTGGTCGCCGTTTCACGCACAGAGTATGTCATAGCGTATCGATATTTACCTGGTTTTAATGGCGGCTCTTGGCTGTAATCGGAAGTCGGTAATCCATGAAATGAAGCTTTTTGAATGGCTGCTTTGCGCTCCGAAACGGAAGTTTATAACCGGCAATCACGTATGGGCCACAAGCGGATCTTTGCAAATTATTTAGTTTTACTCTGATCCTAAATGTTTGCGAGCAAGCAAGTTCGGTGAGATCCGGGGCCGGGTGGTATTGTGAAATGAGATTGATGACTGTAGAGTACTTTTTTCGCTCGGCTGTCACCGAACTCTACTATATTAATATCATTGTTTTTTTGGGGGTTTTGAGATGTACAAATTAATTCTGATCATTCTCTTTGTGGTTGCGAATTTCACACCGGTGATGGCTGAAGAAATCTCAGCTCCTAACCAGAAAGATGTCCAAGCCATGGAATGGCGTTTCATAGGTCCGGTGATGGGGGGACGGGGAACGTCAGTAGAACTAGACCCGGTTGACGACCAGACGTTTTATTTTGGTTCCGCTTCCGGCGGACTGTGGAAATCCGAGGATGCCGGTCAGTATTGGGAGAACATAACCGATGGTCAGCTCAATGTGGGTTCCATCGGTGCAGTCGCGATCGCTCCCAGCAATCCACAGGTGATGTATATCGGCACCGGTGAGCCGCAATTGCGCCATGACGTGTCTTACGGCGATGGCATGTACAAGTCCGGTGACGGTGGCAAAACCTGGCAGCATATCGGCCTGGAGGATACTTACCATATTTCCCGTGTACGTGTTCACCCAACGAATCCGGATACCGTTTACGTTGGCGCTCTGGGCAGTGCCTTCGGGTACAACGAAGATCGTGGTGTCTACAAGACGGTTGATGGCGGAAAGACCTGGGACAAAGTCTTCTTCAAGAGTGACAAGGCGGGTGTGATTGATTTGGTCATGGATCCTAACAATCCGGACGTTCTCTATGCTGCGGCGTTCCAGTTCATTCGCAAGGACTGGACCGTGGAAAGTGGCGGGCCGGACAGCAGTCTTTGGAAGACCGAGAATGGTGGCAAGAGCTGGGTGGAGATTTCGAAGAACAACGGGTTTCCACAGGGCATCCTGGGTCGAATGGGCCTGGCGGTATCCAAAGCCAACTCGAACATCATCTATTCCCTGACCGACACCGAGTCAGAAGATGGCATCTATCGGAGCGACGATGGAGGAGACAACTGGAAACTCGTCTCGGATGATCCTAATCTGACGGTTCGTCCTTTCTACTTCAATCATCTCTATGCCAGTCCGGTGGATGCCAACGAGCTGTGGGTTCTGACTAACAAGCTCTGGCAATCCGTTGACGGTGGCGTGACCTGGAAACAGCGCAGCGGGACCAAGGATGATTTTCACGACATGCTGATCGATGAAAAGAATCCCAGGCGCATGATCGTAACCCACGATGGTGGAACCATGGTCTCGATGAATGCCGGCAAAACCTGGAGCTCTCCTTATACCCAGCGCACGACCCAGACCTACCGCGTTCACACCGACAATCAATTCCCCTACAACGTCTATACCAATATTCAGGATCTCATTGGTTACAAGGTACCTTCAGCGTCGTTTTGGGGCGGAATCCCATTGTCTGAAACAACACCTTTTGGTTCGAGTGAAGCGGGCTATGCCGTGCCTCACCCAACCGACCCAAACATCATTTATCAGTTCAATGCCGTTTCCATGAGCGGCTTTGGTGGCTTTACGCGCACAAACCTGGAGACTGGAGCCTTCGAAGAGAGAAGTGTCTACTCCAATTGGGCCTTCGGTACACCCACTTCCGATTTCAAGTACCGATTTGGCTGGAATTCGCCTGTAGCCACATCTGTATTCAATCCTGATGCGGTGTATTTCGCGGGTAACTACCTGTTCAAATCGCTTGACCAGGGCATGCATTGGGAAAGAATCAGTCCTGACCTGACAACCAACAGTCCCGATAAGCAGATTGTGCCTGGCGGTGATCTGGCCGTTGAGACATCGGGCGCAGAAATCTCGACCGTCGTGATCCGTATGGCCGTATCCAGACTCAATGAAGGTACCATTTGGACTGCCAGCGATGACGGGATGGTCTACCTTACCCGGGATGATGGTAAAAATTGGAAAGATGTCACGCCCAGGAAACTCAAGAAAGACAGTAAAATAGTTGAGATTATCGAATCACCCCATGATGCAGCGACTGCCTATATCGCTGTGACCCGCCTCAAGGGTGATGACGATCGGCGACCGTATCTCTTTAAAACGTCCAACTTCGGCAAGGACTGGCAAAACATTTCCGACTCGTTTCCCCAAGACCAGATCACACGCACAATCTGGGAAGATTCAGTACGTAAGGGCCTGCTTTTTGTCGGCACCGAGACAGGAATTTACTATTCCCTTAACGATGGCGCCTCGTGGCAACGTCTGGAAAATGGATTCCCGCGTGTTCCCGTCTATCACATCATCCAGAAGAACGAAGACTTGGTCGTTGCTTCCCATGGGCGGGGACTTTGGGTTCTTGATGACGTAACACCATTGCGCGTCATGACCGATGGTGCAACCGCCAACAACTTGATTAAACCTCGCGATACGTACCGTTTCGGTAAAACGTGGTGGAAGCTGTACGGAGGGGGCGTCTTTGAAGGACAGAAAAACTACTTCGTTCAGAACCACCGTCCTGGTCACACTTTCATCGAACAGGGTGTGGTCAATGGAGAGCGACGGCGCAAATTTCTTGATGCGGGCGACGCCAAGCCAGATGGTGTCATCATTTATTACACCTTGGCCGCCGACGCGCAGAACGTCAGTTTGACGATTTTGGATGATGCCGGAGAGGAAATCGTCTCATTCAGTGGCGATGCTATTTCAGAAGATGAAGGCTTGAATCGATTTGTCTGGAACATGATGTACCCCAATGCCTTATCAATTCCCGGCAAACCCAGGCCCGGCATTATGCCGGTGGCCAAACCGGGGACGTATACAGCGCAATTGAGCGCCGATGGGGTCACCCATGTGCAACAGTTCCAGGTCTTCATGAACCCCAATGAGATATATTCGCAGGCCGACGCCGACGCCAAGTTTGCGCTGTGGATCGAAATTCGGGACAAGTACTCCGAGGTGAGCCGGGCCATCATCCAATCCATGAAGGTTTCAGATGAGGTCGCGACCAAAGCAGCTGAATTGGACTCCAGAGAGGCGAAAAAGCTGGCTGATAATATCGTGGGTGCCGCCAAGGAACTCGAGGGCAACATGACGGCGGTAGGAACCACCCTGGTTCAGATCGCCAACGAGCGCTCGAAGCTCCTGGCCAAGATCCAGGCTGTAACCGATATGCTCTATTCCACCGAGGGTGGGATTCCGCAGGGCGCGTCTGATGCCTATCGGGACTACGGTGCCGCGATCGACGCAGAGTTGGCAAAGTGGAACGAGGTCATGGTGACGGATGTGCCTAAGTTTCGGGGATTGGCCAATTAGTTACAATTGGAATTGAACAATAAGGCAGGCTGAGCAGTGCGTTTTCCAGTGCGATATAAGAGCATGCCTGGGACTGGCGCATGCGCGTGTAGGGGAAGTGTTCAAGAATATAACGAGAGGGCGTCTGATCGGTCATCAAGCCAATCTCCGACGGTTGCCATTGTGGGCCGGTATAAACGCGTACCATATTGAGAAATGCCGTCAGGCCGAACCAGCCGATCTGGTCGATTGCCGGGTTGTCGGCCTTGCAACTCGGATGATGGTATAAATAAGCATAGCCGCTGTTTCGCGGCTGCCGGATTCCCATACGACAGTGGGAGATGGTCCGGTTGACCAGTTCGCTGGCTTTCAGGAGTCCCTGGTAGAGCGTTGGCGCCTGAAGTAACAGCGCGGTCATCTTGGGATCTGCGCAATCCGCCCCGAACTTTTCCCCTGTACGAAAGCCAAGATTCTCGATGCCTTCGGAGCATGACATATTGACGAGAAACTTCCAGAACCGGTGCGAGGGTACATAGTTGTCCACGCTCTCGAGCGCACAGTAGGGCAGACCGGCAAGCCTGAATCCGCGTTCAACGGGAGCGCCGATATCTGCCAGGAATCGCGTGAAAGGGCGTAAAACGGCTACCCGGTGTAACGGGATCGCTTCTGTATAGAGTCAGAGTAAAAACCAATTGATAACTTGGCGCCGGTGGTGGATCGCTCTCT
>JAOUCZ010000361.1 GCA_029859505.1 Lysobacterales bacterium
CAATTTCATTTCCTGCGGCATGCGTGGTTATTGCTCATGATCCCGGCAGGTTTTTTGGTTTGGTCTGTGTATCAAAGAAGCGATTCTTTGCGGGCGTGGAGAAAAGTTATCAGCCCACATCTGCTTGAGCATCTTCTGATGCGTGAAGGCCATGAAAGCGGTCGCTGGCGGCCGGTTTATATCCTCGGCCTTGCCTGGTTGGTGGGTATTATTGCGCTTGCTGGCCCAAGCTGGCAGATGCAAGCCTCACCATTTAGCGAAGACCAGTCAGCACTATTTATTGTCATCAAGGTAACACCGGAAATGCTGGCCTCGGATATTCAACCCAGCCGCCTGCAACGCAGCGTGATGAAAATCCATGATTTACTGGAGCTCAAGGGTGATGTCCGTACCGGTCTGATTGCATACGCAGGTAGTGCTCACCTGGTCATGCCACTGACCTCAGATGCCGGTGTAATCAACTCTTTTGCCGCGGCACTGGAGCCTGACATCATGCCAGTGAGCGGCGATGAACCCGCACAGGCTATTGCACTGGCGAACCAGCGACTCAAAAAAGCAGCGGTGCCAGGTTCCATTGTCCTGATAACCGACAGTGTGGATGCCTCACAACTGACTTTATTGGAAGCCATCCGCGAACAAGGCGGGTTCGAGGTACACATCCTGGCCATGGCGGCAGGCCCCGAGGTGATTCCCCCGCCCGACAGCCATCCGGCACCGGCGCTGGACATGAACTCAATGCGTGACGCTGCCCGAAGTCTGGGTGGAACCGTCACCGTGGTGACCGCTGACAAACGTGATGTCGAAAAACTGTCAGCCAATATCGAACGAAGCATCAGTCACGCACCGGCTCAGGAAGGCCAGCAATGGAAAGATTCAGGTTATTACCTGTTGTTTTTGCTAGCGTTGATTTTATTGACTTTTTTCCGGCAGGGCGGAGCGGTGACAGTGGAATGAATATCCGTTTCTACATTTTAATTCTGTTACTGGTGCAGGCATCGTCTGTGAGTGCTTTCGAGTGGGCAGACCTGTGGTTTACTCCTGGTCAGCAGGGCCAGCGACTGATGGACATGGGGCAGTATCAGCAAGCGGCCGAGAAATTTAAAACACCGGAACAAATCGGAGCAGCTTTGTTCATGGCAGGAGACTTCAAGACCGCAGCCTCGGTGCTTGGCCGCTCCAGCAGTGCCGCTGCACACTACAACCGGGGCAATGCGAACATCATGCTGGGTCAATACGATGCAGCCATTGATGCCTATCAAAAAGCGCTATCGAAACGCCCTGGTTGGCTTGAGGCTGAACAGAATCTGCAGGTCGCAATCGCGCGAAAAGAGGCACTGGCCCCACCGGATGACGACTATGGTGGAACCGGTGGTGAACTGGCTGCTGACGAATTCGTTTTTGACCAGACCGGGCGGGTGAACAAGTCGTCCAGCGAGCAAGTGATCGACGCAGCGGAGCAGCAACAGGGCGAAGATGCAATGCGGGCGATGTGGTTACGTAAAGTAGAAACACGACCAGCCGATTTCCTGGCAGTGCGGTTCAACTACCAGTTGGCGACCAGGGAAGAACCCACGGCGGAAGACAGCGATGAATAGACATCTACTCAGGGTATTATTGTTGACAGGGCTGCTGTTACCGCTTGCCCTTCCCGCCCAGGATGCTGGAATCGATGCCGGTCTCAAAGCCGCGATCGATATCAATGTTGAACAGGACCGGGAGATTTGGGCAGGACAACAGGTCACCTTGATGCTGGATTTGAAAACAACTGGCTTCAGCTTCTCTAATACACATTTCAACCTGCCGGAGGTCAGTGGCGCCTTCCTGATGCAGACTGATACCACCACGATAAAGCTGACCGAGAAAATTGATGGCCGCGACTGGCAGATCATTCGCTACCCGCTGGCACTCTACCCGCAAAATGCAGAGCGCTTGCAGGTTCCGCCCATCGATGTACGTTTCACCACATCCGCCGGATTCGGTAGCGAGGAGAAGGCCTTTGAGTTCAAGACCGATCCATTGGATTTGACAATCAATTTGCCGCCTGGGGCAAAACCGGGCGAACTGATTGTGACAACCACGTCCTTTGAGCTTGAACATGACTGGCAACCGGCTAAAGGTACATCAAAAACCGGTGACGCGGTCACTTTGACGGTCAACAGACGTGCCGGTGACATATCTGCCATGTTGCTTCCACCGCTACCGGTATTTCGCACTGAAGGCCTTGCGGCCTATCCACAGGAACCTGATGTTAACGACAAGACCGATCGTGGTGATCTTACCGGTGAGCGCAGCGACAGCATTACCTGGGTCATTGAACAAGCTGGTTACTATGAAATTCCGGGTATTCGATTTCAGTGGTGGGACCCGGACAGTCTTGAACTGAAGCAACAGATAATTCCAGGCATGAGCCTGGATATTGCGCCAGTTGCAGCGGAAGATACGGTGACTGTAACGGCCGGGTCACCTGGAACGAATTCCGGCTGGCCTCTGAAGCTATTGATAGCGGTGATCGCCGCCTTACTTGCATTTGTACTCTGGTTGCTTTTCCGGCGTAAGTTGCACGAGCAACACCCGGTTAATGAGAGAACAACATTTACCCGGCTGACAAACGCCTGTAAAAACAATCAGGCAGGACAAACTTATACCGCCATTCATGCCTGGCTTGAATTTATACCGCTTGTAGCCCCGAACCACCCGCGGCCCCTCACGTTAAATGAATTTGCCGGCGTCTGTGAAGACCGGCAATTGGCGATTGACCTTGATAAGCTGCAAAGTGCCCTGGTGATTTCAGCATCTGACTGGCAAGGTGATGCTTTATTAAGCTCTCTGCAACGTATCCGACGCCGGATCAACAGGCGAAAACCAAGCCATGCGGAAGCGTACTTGGCACCCCTGAACCCATGACGTACAGATATTTTTATTAT
>JAOUCZ010000126.1 GCA_029859505.1 Lysobacterales bacterium
TCCACGATGATGGTAGCAGTTGCATTGCAGGGGAACCGGGTGAATTACTGATCCGTGGCCCGCATATCGTAGCCGGCTATTGGAGAAACCCCGAAGCAACAGCAGAGACGATCCGTGACGGCTGGCTCCATACGGGTGATGTTGCGGTATGTGATGAGGATGGCTGCTACTCGATCCTTGGCCGCTCAAAGGAGATGTATATTTCCGGCGGCGAGAATGTCTATCCCGCGGAGATTGAGTCTGTGTTGCTGGCACACCCCCTGGTGACAGAAGCAGCAGTTGTTGGTGTTCCCGATAAGACCTGGGGCGAAGTCGGCCGTGCGTTCCTTGTTGTGGAGGATGGTTTTCTTGAGGAGGACCTGAAGGTCTTTCTTTCTGAACGACTTGCAAGGTACAAATTTCCGCGTTCAATCACTATTCTTGACGCCATGCCTTTGACAGTCATTGGCAAACTCGACAAGAAACTACTTTCAAGCATAGAGGCACCGGAATGAACGTTCCCATACTTCCCGGCATTACCGCACAGACCATCACCACCGACCGATTGACCACACGGGTTCTGTTTGCGGGTCCACAAGACGGAATACCGGTGCTGTTCATTCACGGTAATTTTTCCTCCGCCACCTGGTGGGAAGAAACGATGGTCAAACTACCGCCCCAATACCGGGCAATTGCACCCGATCAGCGCGGCTTCGGTGGTGCTGACCCCGAAGTAAAAGTCGATGCAACCCTGGGTATGCGTGATTTTGTCGATGATGCGATCGCACTGATGGATACACTTGGATACGATAAATTTCACCTCGCAGGTAATTCTCTGGGCGGGCTGGTTGCATGGTGGATGATGGCCGACGCGCCCGAACGCCTGCTCTCCGTGACACTGCCTGGCGCCGGCTCCCCGTATGGCTTTGGCGGAACCAGGGATGCAAACGGTACACCGACCAATGATGATTTCGCCGGTTCGGGTGGCGGATTGCTCAATCCCGTCCTGATCCAGGGATTACTAGACGGTGACCATACCGCCGACAACCCGTTTAGTCCCCGAACGGTACTGCGTTTACTCGTCTGGGGTCCACCCTGCATCCCCGATCGTGAAGACGACCTTTTGGAAGCCATGTTCCAGGTACATATCGGCGACAAGGATTTACCGGGCGACAAAGAGGAATCTCCAAACTGGCCCTACGTCAAACCGGGGAGATGGGGAGCAACCAATGCGATGTCCCCAAAGTACGCCGGTAATCTTGTGGATCGTATTCTTGCTGCAAAGAACAAGGTAAAAGCCCTGTGGATTTACGGTGCTGAAGACGTGGCGGTATCCAATAGCGCTGCTTCAGACCCCGGCACCTGGGGCCCAACTGACAGACTCCCCGGTTTTCCGGGAGCAGACGTGTATCCGCCACAACCGATGATGGAGCAAATCAGAACGTTGCTCGATGC
Source organism: Lysobacterales bacterium (assembly GCA_029859505.1). Lineage (GTDB taxonomy): Bacteria > Pseudomonadota > Gammaproteobacteria > Xanthomonadales > SZUA-36 > SZUA-36. Next base: position 1,435 of record JAOUCZ010000126.1, read on the forward strand.
CTATAACGAGACTGGCGGGCGTTACGAAGAAGTCGCCATAGAAGGCTCAGGCCATGTGCCCTTTATTACCCACCAGGACGAATTCAACAAGGTGTTCCACGAGTTTTTGGATGGTAGTGTGCAAAGTATTCCAACATCATGACTTAAAACTGAAACAGGTTGCCAAGGTCAGCAGAAAACCTGCAAAATTGACACATTCATAAACTCATACGCTCAAAGATTTCGTTCGTCCTTCACCTAAGTGGAGCAAGGTTAATGGTGTACAAGTCCAGAGTACCGGAGTGGGTCGTTTTTTTTGGTGCCTTGCTGGTCTCATTCAGTTGTTGGAGCGCACCCCAACTGAATGAAGACAGGCTGAAACAATTCCTTGACGGGCATGATTTCTGGAATGTTCGCCTCTCCCCGGATGGTAAGCACATTAGCGCCCTGACCAAGCGTGATGAACGCAACACACTCGTCGTACTCGATCTGAAAACCATGAAGCCTACGGTCTCGGTTAAATACGAAGAGGACAAGAAAATCGAGATTACTTCTGCTGAGTGGATCAATCCCGAAATCCTCTACTACAGAACCAGCAGAACTGTCGCCCGGTTGGAAGGTGACTTCTCGACACCGGACCTGTTTGTGTTGGAAGCTGACGGCAGTCGTAATGAGCGGATGTGGGACGTTCAGGGCAATTACGAAAACAACGCCAGGAATAAGGGCGACCTGACCCGGGGCTGGCCGAACGTTGTAAGCCTGTTACCGGAGAAGAAGCACCAGGTCCTGTTATTAGTTTCTTCTTTCGAGCGCCGGGATGGAGCAGGCAGGGGTTTACTGGCTGAGCTTGATCTAAGAAGTGGTGATGTTGACGTGGTTGAGCGAACACCCCAATACACCCAGGGTGTTCTTTCCAGCGAGGACGGTCATACCTGGCTCGCGATTACCTTGACTCCTGAATACACCCGGCAAAATTTTGTATTGCAAGGTGGGGGAGATTGGGAGGCGGTCAATCTTGATCTTGACGGGTTCACTGACGAGTTCAGCCCATTGGTGGTCGAAGGAGACTTCATCTACGTGCTCGCTCAACGGGCAGGGGCAATAGACTCAAACAATCACCTGTTGCGTTACCGGATGAGTGACAAAAGCTGGAGTGACATGCATAACATCGGTTTTTCGACTTTGGCTGGTATTGATGTAAACGAAGAAGGTGAGTTGCTGCAACTGCAATGGATCGACGATGTACCCCGCATGAAAGTCTTTGATGAAAAGGACCCTGCCTCCCGGGTTCTGCGTTCTTTTGCAAAATCCTATCCGGGATTCATGGTCAATGTCGTCAGTCAGACTGATGACAAAAACAAGCTATTGATCCATGTCGCCTCAGGCGCCTACAGTGGTGAATACTTTCTGTTCGACAAAGAGACCCGAAAAGCACGGTTCCTGGTTTCCATGCACGAGAACATTGATGGCGCCGAACTGGCAGAGTTGACTTACGCCGGTTTCACCGCCTCAGACGGCGTCAAGATTCCGGGCTGGTTCCAGGCACCAGCCGGTATTGAGAAGCCACCATTGGTGGTTTACATTCATGGCGGTCCCCATGGGCCTTACAACCCGTTTTCTTTCGATCCCGACTGGCATTTGCTCAATATCATGGGATACGCAGTCTATGCACCTAATTTTCGAGGAAGCGGAGGTTATGGGAAGCGATTCGAGGAAGCGGGTTTTGGTCAATGGGGTACCCGCATGATTGATGACATAGCCGAAGGGACCCAACACCTTGCTAACCAGGGTCTGGTTGATGGTAATCGAATATGCGCCTTTGGTGGCAGCTACGGTGGTTATGCCACGGCGCAAAGCCTGGTAAGGCATAACGATCTCTACCACTGCGGGGTGATCATTGCAGGCATCTTCGACATGACTACACAAATAGCAAGGACAGATACCCAAAACTGGTACGCGGGTGACGACTTCATGGCAAAAGCGATTGGCAGCGATGAAAATGAACTCCGACAAATATCACCGATCTATCATCTCAATAAAATTAAGGCGCCCATGCTCATTCTCCACGGCAAAGAAGATGAACGCACCCCTTTCAAGGGCGCAAAAGAATTTGTCGCCGCACTCGAAAAAAATGGAAATACATTCGAGTATCACTGGTATTCCAAAGAGGGGCATGGAAACGCAAAACTGGAAAACCGTATAGATGAGTGGCGAAGAATTGAAGACTTCCTCGCAAGGGAAAACCAGGACAAACAGGAATAACCATCACGAGGTATCCCCAAACAGCACCTTATACAGTACTTTCTAAAGTATTATATATAGCACTATCAGGTAAAAGACAAATTATGAATGCTATTACAGCCAATGAACTCAAAACCCGTGGAATTTCAGCCGTTGAAGATCTACTGGAAACAGAGGAACAAGTCGTCATTTCGGTTCGGGGCGTAGAAAAGTACGTGGTCATGGGGTTTGAAAAATACGCAAGGTTGCGGGAATCAGAGTTGGACATGGCCGTAAAGGAAGCCAGGGCGGATTATGAAGCCGGGCGCACCATCACGGAAAATATTGATGATCATATGAAACGGGTCGTCGATGAAATATAAGCTGGTTTTTCCAGATAGCTACATCAGGCGAGCCACAAAATTTCTAAAGAAACTTCCTGAAATTCACGGTCAATACCGCAAAACCCTCGAGTTGCTTGAGTTTGATCCCTATCACCCATGCCTGAGGCTTCACAGTCTTCAGGGAAACTTAAGCGGCCTGTCTTCAGTTTCCATCAACATCAGCTACCGGATAGTTCTCGAGCTAATTATTGAAGGAAATGAAATCCTGCTCATCAATATCGGGAAACATGAACAGCTATATTGAACTGGTGATGCTAACCCGATGACAATCGTTGCAAAAACGTATCGACAGCAAGCAAGGATTCGGGTTCGTTTAGCAATGGTGCGTGTCCCCTGTCAGGAATTACGGCATTTATCAAATCCGGTTTAACCAGAGTCATGCGCTCTACAATTTCCGGGGAGAGAATATCCGAGAGTTCTCCACGCAGCACCAGGCAAGGCATGGTAACGGCATTGAACGCAGCCCAGGGATCAACCTGTATACCAGCAATCCGGCTCAGATCACCCTTGCGGATGGCCTCGCCAATTTTGGGGTCGATATCCAGTTCCGGTTGACCATCCTCTCCTTCCCGGTGGTTTTTACGGACGAACTCACTCCAGAAGTCCATGGGCATGTCCGGCAGTGCCGCTTCGTATGTCCGCTTGCACTGCCTGATCGCTTCCTGCCAGTCATTCACCACGGTCTGCTGATCGAATGATGCCAGTATCCTTGTATAACCTGCGGGGTCGGCTTCCGGCCCTGCATCATTCAATATCACTGCCCTGACTCTCTTTGGTTGTTGATATGCCATGATCATGGACAATAAACCACCCAGTGAAGTACCAATCATGATGAAATTGGAAATTTCCAATTGGTCCAAAAGGCTCCAGGTGTCATTGATATAAGTGGCTGGATGGTAATTACGCCAATCAGTATCCCATTCAGATTGCCCCCTGCCCCGAATATCCAGGCTTAAAACACGGTATCGGGTTGACAGGTGAGTGGCAATTTCGTGGAAGTCCTTGCTATTGCGGGTCAGACCCGGCAGACAGATCACAACTTCATCACCGGAACCGTAACACCGGTAGTACAAGGACAGTCCGTCCTGTGTCGGGTAATGATGTTCGGTAAAACCCATGGTTGCTTATGTTATGTTGACCAATAGCAGATGAAGAAAATGATATGCAAAACTTGCCAAGTGATTCAAAGTATGCAACATTGTGAAACATGAATCAACTTTCAAGTAACGATAAAACACCCAAGACTGCACGTGGCAAAAAAACCCGCGACAAGCTGCTTCGGGCCGCAGAAATTGAGTTTGGAGACAAGGGCTTTCACTCCGCAGCGATCAGTGGAATTACCTACCGTGCAGGCGTTGCACTTGGCACCTTTTACACCTACTACGAAAGCAAAGAAGAGATATTTCACGACCTTGTTACCTACATGAGCCACCGCACCCGTCGCTGGATTGGTGAACGGGTAGCGGGTGCTCCGGACCGCATGGCGGCGGAACGTCTGGGTATTGAGGCCTATATTGAATTTGCCCGCCGGCACAAAGGCATCTATCGCATCATTACCGAAGCCGAGTTTGTCGCCAATGACGCCTATCGCGAACACTACGAGAGTTTTGCCAGTGCCTACCGGGACAATCTGAAGCAAGCGGGTGAAAGCGGGGACATACGCGAAGGTGACTACGAAACCTGGTCCTGGGCCATCATGGGTATCGCCGTTTTTCTCGGTATGAAGTACACCGAGTGGGATGACAATGTGCCTGCGGCCCGTGTTGCCGAAATTGTGACCGACCTGATTGCCAACGGCATCAGACCGAGGTAAGACCCATGAGTTTTCCCGTTTTCGACATCCTGGCCAGTCGTGCCGACCTGGTTCCGGAGGTTGTGGCCTTTGAGGATCTGGTAAGTGGGGAACGAGTCAGTTATCGTGAATTGAACCAGCGTACGGGCCGGACCACGGCCCTGCTCACCTCCTGCGGCGTAAAGAAAGACGATTGTGTTGCCTTGCTTTGCCGAAACCGTATAGAGTTTTTTGAACTGTTGTTTGCCTGTGCCCGGCTGGGTGCCATCCTGGTGCCATTGAACTGGCGAATGCCTGGCCAGGAACTGCTCCCCCTGCTGGACGATTGCGGCGCCGAATGGCTTTTTCACGGTGCTGAAGACGCGGACACCGCCAGCACCCTCGCAGGTAATAACCAGGCGCTCATAGATTTGGATGACGGCAGTGATCGTGGTTTTCGTACCCGGCGTGATGCCCTCCAACCACAAAAAGGCAGGGACAAATGGCCTGCGCATGAAACCTGGTATCTACTGTACACGTCCGGCACTACCGGCAAACCCAAAGCAGTTATCCAGACCTATGGTATGGCAATGGCCAATTACATCAATATCGCCCAGGGAATGGGTTTGCGCCCCGACGATACAAGCCTGAATTACCTGCCGTTATTTCATACCGGCGGTATTAACCTGACGACCTTACCGGCATTGATCATGGGTGCCCAAACCCTGATCATGCCCGGGTTCGATCTGGAACGAACAGTGAGCTTGCTGGAGACAGGCAGGCTCGACACTTTTTTCGGCGTTCCTGCTATTTACCAGGCGATCAGCCTGCATCCCCGTTTTAACGAACTGGACTTGACGCACGTACGCTGCTGGGGTTGCGGCGGCGCGCCTATGCCTGACAAACTGCTCCAGAAATTTGCGGCACGCGGCGCAAAGGTACTCAATGGCATGGGGATGACTGAAACCGGGCCGACGGTTTTCCTGATGGATGAAGCCAATACCATGAGCAAGATCGGGTCGGTGGGTAAACCCCAGCTATTGGCCTCGGTAAGACTGGTCGATGCGAACGGCAAAGACGTTGTGCAGGGAGAGACCGGTGAGCTGTGGTTTTCCGGTTTGGGTATCACGCCCGGTTACTATAACCGCCCGCAGGCAACCGCCGACACATACTCCGAAGATGGCTGGTTGCGAAGCGGGGATCTTGGCCGTCAGGATGAAGATGGTTATTACTATATCGTCGGCCGTCTAAAAGATATGTACATTTCAGGCGGGGAGAATGTATATGCTGCGGAAGTCGAAGCTCAGCTCTCCGAACATCCGGATGTGCTTGAGGCTGCGGTAATCGGTGTACCTGATGATAAATGGGGCGAGGTGGGATGCGCCTACCTGCTGCTACAACCCGGTCACCCTTCTCCATCAGATGAGCAACTGGTCAGTTTTTGCAAAGCGCGTATGGCATCCTACAAGGCACCCAGGTACTTCTTACGGGTGGACGATTTTGCACGTACTGCTGCGGGCAAGGTTCAGAAGCACCTACTGCCCCCGGTTACAGCAGGTGGGAAATGACCCGGAATCAGCAGGTCAACATTGTAAAAGTTTTCAGCCAGGCAGATTTTGATCATTTCGCCCGATTAAGCGGCGATAACAACCCGATCCACACAGATCCGGATTTCAGTGCCAACACCCGTTTCGGACGGACCGTGGCCCACGGGTTGCTTTTATTCAGCGTGTTGCGCGGATTGATAGACCGCCTGAAGCCAGGTCAGGACCTCAACGAACAATCGCTGATGTTTCCAGCGCCCACTTATGCTGACGAACCAATGAGTTTCACCGTTACGATGACCGGCAACGGCGATGATGGCCCCGAATTCATGCTTGAAGTGAAACGGCTGGATGATGGTGTAGTGACCTGTCAGGGTCATGCCGGGGTGATGATATGAAAGTAGGGGAAAGCATGAGTGTTACACGAACATTCAGCCGGCAGGACCTGATCGAATACACCAGGCTAAGCGGCCACGACGTCCCCGGTGAACAGGTACCCGAACCACTGGTCGGCGCGCTATTCTCTTACCTTTTGGGTGTAAAACTGCCCGGCCTCGGCACAAATTACCTCAAGCAAGAGACCCAATATAAAGCCGCAGCGAAAATTGGAGAAGCCCTGATCGCGCGGGTCGAAATCACACGGATCAGACCGGACAAACATCTCGTGGATCTCGCCACCACCTGCCATCGCGGTGATGATGAGATCGTTGCCAGCGGCCGTGCGCTTGTCTATGTGGGCGACCTGATACGGAAGACCGATTTTGAGACCTGACCAGCTGGTAACACTAGAACGACGGGACAACATCGCAATTGTGAGCCTGAACCGCCCCGCCAGGCACAATGCGCTGGTTCCCGGCCTGCTTTCCGAAATGTTGCTGGTACTAAAGCATCCGGATTGCCAGGGTGCAACGGTGCTTATCCTCCGCGCCGAAGGCCGCTCTTTTTCAACCGGAGGTGACCTCACCGGTTTCTGGAATCACAGGGAAAACATAACCGCGTACGCAAAAACATTGGTGGGCCAACTCAACGAGGTCATCCTCACCATTTACACACATCCTGCGACAGTCATCTGTGCCGTTCAGGGCCAGGTAACCGGTGGCTCGCTCGGCTTTCTATTGGCCGCAGACCACGTCATCATGCGACGAGAAGTCACCATCACCCCATATTATTCAGTTGTGGGGTTCAGCCCGGACGGTGGCTGGACCGCCCTGCTACCGGACATCATCGGCCGGCAACAGGCTATGCACTGGCTGGCGAGTAACGCCAGCTACGATGCGAGTCACTGCGAGGCGCTGGGTCTGGCCCAACAGGTAGTTGAAAACGACTGCGATGCAGCCGCGCTAAGCCGGGCGGAAGAAGTAGCCAGCAACCAATCAGGTAGCATTTCCAAATCCCGCCAATTGTTAAATACTCGCGTCGGGATTCTGCGTCAGCGTCTTGAGGCCGAGCGCGAAAATTTTGTAAGCCAGGTACAAACCCAACAAGCCCTTGACGGCATCAGTACATTTCTGCGGAGACAAGAAAATGGTTAAGCTCTTACTAAGCACTTTATTATTATCCACAGCGGCGTTGTCATCCGAACCCGCCCAGTCGCTAAATATAGACATAGACCGTGTCACAGTTTCGGGCGTGTCCGCCGGTGGCCAGATGGCTCACCAGTTACATATTTCTTACTCGGACCTTTTCTCAGGTGCCGGCATCCTCGCTTCCGGGCCTTTTGGCTGTGCCGAAGGTTCACTGACAACAGCCATGGCACGCTGCATGGGCAAAACCGATGGCCCCATGCCGGTTACACAGTTGATAGACGAAATCAAAGAGGCTGAAGAACAAAGCCTCGTCGCGGATACCAAAAACCTGGCTGATGATCCGGTCTGGATATTCCATGGCACACTCGACACCACCGTCGCCGCCGAAGTGAACGACGCAACCGCAGCACTGTATGCAGGCTTCATACCTGCTGAACAAATAGTTTATGTGAATGACTTCGCAGCCATACATAACTTCCCCGCTCGTGGTCATGGCAGCGCCTGCACTGAAATGCAGCCACCATTTGTGGGGGACTGTAATTACGATGCAGCCGGTGAGATTCTGCAGCATCTGTATAGCGGCTTGGAAACGCCGGTTGCTGAACCTGAAACGATTCTCCAGACCGTATCCCTGCCAGGTGCTGCCGAGGCAGGGCTCAGCGAAACCGCCTATCTGTTCGTTCCGCCGGCCTGTACCGAAGGCCAACAGGCATGTGCCTTACACCTGGTCTTGCATGGTTGTGCCCAGTCCGCTGTCCAGGTAGGTACGGGTTTCATGCAGCAAAGCGGCTACTTTGCATGGGCGGAGTCAAATGATATCGTTCTGGCATTCCCGCAAGTTGTGCCAGGAACACTTAACCCTTATGCCTGTTGGGACTGGTGGGGTTATACAGGAGAAGATTACCGTTGGAGAAATGGTAAACAAATGGTCGTGGTAACGGATTGGATCAAGAGTCTTTAGGATTGATCAAATTGAAAGTCCAAAACCGGATGGTCTGACCTCGATTATCTGTCTGGCTATTTTTATTCCAGGTAATGTTGGTGCGCCATTATCTGTCCGACCATTGGCTGAAAAGTGATCAGAACTTCTGCTACTTTTCGTGTCTGGTTCCGGTAAACATGCGGTTGTGTCGCAAGGAATAGCAAACTGTCTCCCTCTTCAAGG